>NZ_CP031423.1:2400000-2700000 GCF_003991875.1 Microbacterium lemovicicum | reverse complement strand
GGCGGCGCCCACGTCGTCGAGCCGGTGGATGACCTGGCGCTGGAGGTTCGAGAGCTCGACGACGTCGTCGTCGATCACGGTGAGCGTGCCGACGCCGGCGGCGGCGAGGGCCAGGATGATCGGCGATCCGAGGCCGCCCGCGCCGATGACGGCGACGTGCGCGGCGGCGAGCCTGCGCTGTCCGATGTCGCCGAGCTCGGCGAGGCTGGCGTGCCGCGCGGTACGCGCGCGCTCCGCGGACGTGAGCGCGTCGACGGGCTCGACCAGCGGCGGGAACGACATGGACTCAGGCTAACGGCCGGGTCGGAGTACCGTGCTTTCTGCCGCGTGCGCGGAGATATAGTCGGGATATGTCCGCATATCGCATCTCCGACGCCGCGCGCCTGCTCGGGGTGAGTGACGACACCATCAGACGGTGGGTCGACCAGGGGGTTCTGCCGACGACGGGCTCCACGCCGACCGAGATCCCCGGAGAGGCGCTGGCGGCGCGCGCGGTCGCGCAGGCGGGAGCCGCGCCCGACCCGACCGATGTGCTCTCCAGCGCCCGCAACCGGTTCGTCGGGCTGGTGACGCGCATCCAGGCCGACACCGTGATGGCCCAGGTCGACATCCAGGCGGGTCCCCACCGCGTCGTGTCGCTCATGTCCGCCGAGGCGGTGCGCGACCTCGGGCTCGAGGTCGGCTCGCTCGCCGTCGCCGTCGTGAAGGCCACCACCGTCATCGTCGAGACCCCCCGGAGCTGACCCGTGCGCAGACCGATCACCCTGATCGCCGCGGCCGCGGCATCCGTTCTGCTCCTCTGCGGGTGCGCGTCGGGTGCGGCCGCCCCTGCCGAGGCGAGCGCGACCGCGTCGCCGAGTGCGACGGCATCCTCCTCCCTCTCCGGGGAGCTGACGGTCTACGCCGCGGCGTCTCTCGGCGCCGCGTTCGACGAGATCGCGTCGGCGTTCGCGGCGGAGAACCCCGGGGTGGACGTGCGTCCGGTCGTCTACGACGGGTCGAGCACGCTGGCCACGCAGATCGTCGAAGGCGCGTCGGCCGACGTCTTCGCGTCGGCGGACGAGAAGAACATGACGAAGGTCGCCGACGCCGACCTCATCGCGGGCTCGGCCGAGCTCTTCGCGACCAACACGCTCGTCATCGCCGTGCCGGCCGGCAACCCCGCTGACATCGACGATCTGGCAGACCTCGCGCGCCCGGGGGTGTCGGTCGTGCTGTGCGCGGCGGAGGTGCCGTGCGGCGCCGCATCGCAGACGCTGCTGACCACCCAGAACGTCGCGGTCACCCCGGTCAGCTCGGAGCAGAACGTGAAGGCGGTGCTGACCAAGGTCGCGGCCGACGAGGCGGATGCCGGACTCGTCTACGCCACCGACGTGATCGGGGACGCCGATGTCGAGTCGATCGTGCCGGAGGGCGCGGACGACGTCGTGAACCGCTACCCGGTGGCCGCGCTGTCGGGCTCGGCGAACCCGGAGGCGGCCGCCGCGTTCGCCGCGTTCGTCACCGGGCCGGAGGGCCGGGCCATCCTCGCGGAGCTCGGATTCGGGGCACCGTGAGGCGGGCCCGCCGTCGAGCCGGCCGCGATAGCGTCGGGACCTGATGAGCGCAGCGCGCGAGACCCGGGGGTTCGTCCCGCCGGTGCTGGCCGTGCCCGCCGTCGTGGGGCTCGCCCTCCTCGTCGTCCCGCTCGGCGCGCTCGTCGCCCGCGTGGAGTGGTCGACGCTGTGGGCGGACATCACCGCACCGGCCGCGGTGGACGCCCTGTGGCTGTCGGTGCGCACCGGTGTGGTCGCCACCGCGATCTGCCTCCTGCTCGGCGTGCCGCTCGCGCTGCTGATCGCGCGCAGCGGCCCACGGGTCGCGGGTCTGCTGCGCGCGCTCGTGACCGTGCCGCTCGTGCTGCCGCCCATGGTCGGGGGAGTGGCGCTGCTCTATCTCTTCGGACGGAACGGGGCGCTCGGGCAGCTGCTGGACATGTGGTTCGGCATCCGCGTGCCCTTCACCACCCCCGCCGTCGTGCTCGCCCAGACCTTCGTCGCGCTGCCGTTCCTCGTGCTCGCTGTGGAGGGATCGCTGCGCACCTCCGGCGTCGCCTACGAGCGCACCGCGGCGACCCTCGGCGCCGGACGCTGGCGCATCCTGTGGCGCATCACCCTCCCGCTCGCGGCCCCCGGCCTCGTGGCCGGCACTGTGCTCTGCTTCGCCCGGGCGATCGGAGAGTTCGGCGCGACCGCCCTGTTCGCGGGCAACGCACCCGGCGTGACGCAGACGATGCCGCTGGCGATCTACACGGCCTTCAACGGCTCCGGCGTCGGGCAGGGCACCGCCGTCGCGCTGAGCCTGCTGCTGCTGGTGACCGCGCTCACCGTGCTCCTGCTCGTGCGCGCCTGGCGTCCGGGGGCGGCCCGATGAGCGGCGCGGCGCTGTCGGCGCACGTCGTCGTGGAGCGTCCCGGCTTCCGCCTCGACGTCGAGCTGCACCTCGAGCCCGGCGAGGTCGTGGCCGTGATGGGCCCGAGCGGCGCAGGGAAGTCGACGCTCCTCGGCGCGATCGCCGGTCTCGTCCGCCCGACCTCGGGCGAGGTGTCGATCGGCGGCGGCGTCGTCGCCTCCGCCCGCCGGTCCACGCCGCCGGCCCGACGCGGCGCCGTGCTCCTCGGGCAGGAGCCGCGGCTCTTCCCGCACCTGTCGGCCCGCGCGAATGTCGCCTTCGGCCTCCGCGCGCAGGGTCTGTCGCGATCCGACGCGGACCGCGACGCCGACGAGTGGCTGTGGCGGGTCGGGCTCCCCGGCTCCGGGGATCGTCGTCCCGCCGAGCTGTCGGGCGGTCAGCAGCAGCGCGTCGCGGTCGCCCGCGCGCTCGCCGTGCAGCCGCGGGTGCTGCTGCTGGACGAGCCGCTGACCTCGCTCGACCCCGAGACCGCCGGCGACCTCCGCGCGATGGTCGCGGAGCAGCTCGCTCACGCGCACGCGACCGCTGTCGTCGTGACCCACGATGTGGTGGATGCCGCGGCGATGGCCGGCCGCCTCGCCGTGCTCGAGGCGGGTCGTGTGGTGCAGGAGGGAACGGTGCGGGCGGTCCTCGCCGCCCCGGCGACGCGGTTCGTCGCGGCGCTGGCCGGGGTCAACCGCGTCGAGGGCGCCCTCCGCGACGGGCGGTGGCACGCCACGTTCCCCGCCGGTGACGTCGTGTTGAGCGGGACGGTGGCTGCAGCATCCGCTCCCGGCGTCCCTTCCGCGGGTGCGTCGGGTCTGCCCGACGGGACGCCCGTCGCGGCGACGTTCCGCCCGTCCGACGTGCGGCTCACGACCATCACGGACAGCACGTGGACCGGCGTCCTGCGCCGCGCGGAGCTCGAGCGGCCCGTACCGGGTGAGTGGAGTGCCCGCGTCGCGCGGCTCGAGCAGCTGCCCGGCGCGGTGCGCGTGCACACCGCCGAGCCGGCCGTCGCCGTCGACGTCGCGGTCGACGAGGCGGCCGAGCTCGGCCTGCGCCCCGGCTCCACCGTGCGGCTGCACGTGCGAGAGCGCCACGTGCGGCTCCAGCCGCTCCGCGCTGCGGGCTGACCCCGCCGTCGGACGCGGTCAACCGCGGGCTGAGGCGGCGCGATCCCGCAGCCGCCGGCAGCCGGAAGGCCCGGACCGCCCGCCGCGCGGTTACGCTCGGGACATGGGTTCGCGTCGCAGAGCGGGGGACCGGTCGTGACGGCCGTTCCCGTCATGCTCGGCGTGCGCCCGCCGGTGGGCGTCCCGAGCGGAGCGCCCGGCGACCCGCTCGTCGACACCCACGGCCGCGTCCACCGCGATCTGCGGGTCTCGCTGACCGACCGCTGCTCGCTGCGCTGCACTTACTGCATGCCCGAGCAGGGCAACGAGTGGCTGGCCCGCTCCAGCATCCTGACGCTCGACGAGATCGAGCGGATCGCGCGCGTCGCCGCCGCGGCCGGTGTGTCGACGTTCCGCCTCACCGGCGGCGAGCCCCTGCTGCGGACGGACATCGTCGAGGTCGTGCGTCGTCTCTCGGCGATCTCGTCCCCGTCCGGCCCCGTGCAGCTGGCCATGACCACCAACGGCATCAAGCTCGCCGAGAAGCTCCCGGCGCTCGTCGACGCGGGCCTCAACCGCCTCAACATCAGCATCGACACCCTCGACCGTGCGCGCTTCCACGAGCTCACGCGGCGGGATCGCATCGACGAGGTCTTCGAGGGCATCGCGGCGGCCGCGGCATCCGGTCTGCGTCCTCTCAAGCTCAACACCGTGGCCATGCGCGGCGTGAACGACGACGAACTCGCCGACCTCGTGCAGTTCGCCGTCGACCACGGCGCCGAGCTCCGCTTCATCGAGCAGATGCCGCTCGACGCCGGACACACGTGGGATCGCGCGCAGATGGTGACGCGGGAGGAGATCCTCGCGGCGCTCGCGGCCCGCTGGCAGCTCACGCCGATCCCCGGCCGCGGCGGCGCCCCCGCCGAACGATGGACGCTCGACGGCGGCCCGCACACCGTCGGCGTGATCGCGTCGGTGACGGCACCGTTCTGCGGCGACTGCGACCGGCTCCGCCTCACGGCCGACGGTCAGCTGCGCAACTGCCTCTTCTCGACGACCGAGTACGACCTCGTGCCGATCCTGCGCGACGGCGATGCCGCGGCGATCGACGACCGGATCGACGGGATGCTGCGCTCCTGCGTGCACGGGAAGCTTCCGGGCCACGCGATCAACGACCCGGGGTTCCTCCAGCCCGCGCGCGGCATGAACGCCATCGGCGGCTGAGACCGCCGCAGCGACCGGTCGGACCGGGGCGGCGACCGCTCAGCCCGGCGGCGGGTCCCAGGGCAGGCCGAGCTCCGACGGGTGCGTCAGCCGCCACCACTCGGTGGGCGGCTCGATCTCGCCCTCGACCTCGACGACGGAGGTCGCGGTGTTCGGTCCGGCGGTCCAGGTCATCACGCCCACCTCTTCGCCGTCGCGAAAGGTCACGGGCGCGGTCGTCGACAGCGACGCGACGATGGGGGTGTCGGACCACGTCAGCACCGAGGCCGCATCGCGCAGCACGAGGGTCGCCGACGCGCCCCACGCGGTCGTGAAAGCACCGATCTCCTGGCCCGCGGCCGACACCGGAATGTCGTGGAACCCGGAGCGGATGCTGCTCAGCAGCGCGATGACGTCGGCGTTCGTCGAGTCGCGGGTCGCGCCGCCCATCCTGATCCCGGTCACCTGCAGCGGTGCGCCGATGCCGACGTCGAGCGACGCGGTGAACAGCAGGTTGTAGGAGCCCAGACCGAACGTGCCCGTTTTCAGGCCGGTGACGCCCTCTCGGCCGAGGAGGGAGTTGGTGTTGACCATGAAGCCCGGCCCCTGGAGCGCGAGCGTTCCGGTCGACGCGATCCGGGAGATCACCGGGTTCGCCGCGGCGAGCCTGCCGATCGCGATCAGTTCGCTGGGTCGGCTCGTGTTGTCGGGGCTCAGCCCCGTCGGCTCGACGATGGTCGTGCCCGTGAGGCCCTGCTCGTCGAGCCAGGCGCGTGCGGCGTCGACGAAGGCGCCCTGCGATCCGAAGACCCAGCGCGACACCGCGTCGGCGTAGTTGCTCGCCGAGGGGATGAGCATCGTCGCGAGCGCATCGTGCAGTGAGAGCGTGCTGCCGGTCGGCATCGGGGCGATCGTCGCGCCCTGCACGTAGTACTCGTCGTAGAGGTCGTGGTCGGCCTTGGTGAACGTGATGGTCGGTCCCGGGTCGTCGGAGCCGGCGAGCGGGATCGCGTCCAGGATGACCATCGCGGTGACGAGCTTCGTGATGCTCGCGATCGGCCGCGGGTCATCGCCCCCGGTCGCGGCCCAGATGCCTGCCGCGGTGTCGCCGAGGTACGCCTCGCCGCCGCTGACGCTGATCGCGGTCGCGCCCTCGGCGGGCAGCGTCAGCGCGACCGGAGCGGCGGCGGCCGCCTGGGGGGTGCTCATCGTCCCGACGGGAGCGGCGACCGGTGCGTTCAGCGCCCAGGCCGTATAGGTCACCGGTGCCCCGACGAGCACGAGCAGCAGCACCGCGGCGATGATCCAGCCGCGCCGCCGACGCGCGCGCCGGCGTCGCGGGTCATCGGCCCACTCCCCGTCCGCGGGCGGATTCGGCGGTTCGCGCATCAGATCGGCGAACGCATCGACGCCATCGGAGAGATCGGATGCCGCATCCTCGCGCCCGCTCATCCCTGCTCCCCGTCCGTCGCCTGCGTCCATCCTGCACGACCCTCGTCCGGCTCCCGACGTCCGGCCCGCGTCCCGCCCGGCGGCGAGTAGGGCGTCGGGCGGCCCCGGGTCAACCCCGCGACGGAGATTGGATCCCGCGACCGGCCTGCCTCTACGGTGACAGCATGTCCCGCATCGCCCGAACCTCCGCCCTTCCCGTCTTCGCCCTGACCGCCGTCCTCGCCCTCGCCGGCTGCGCCGGCCCGGCCGCCACCACCGCCCCCGACGAGGCGGCACCCCAGGAGTCCGCCTCGCAGGAGTCGGCCGCACCCGCGACCGAGGCTCCCGACGCCTCGGGCACCACCATCACGGGCGACGGCTACAGCTACACGGCGCCCGAGGGCTGGGAGGACGCCAAGGACCAGGCCGGCGCCACCGGAGCCGACTCGCTCGCCGCCGACCTCACCGACACCGACGGCTTCTCCGACAACGTCAACGTCATCAAGAGCCCGGCCGGCGAGATCTCCGCCGATGACGTCGAGACGCTCGGCGTGCAGGAGCTCGAGGGCGCGGGCGCCACCGACGTGCAGGTGCTCGATCGCGAGAACGTCGCCGGCTCGGAGTCCGCGCACCTCACCGCGCTGTTCAGCTCGGAGGGCGCCGAGTACCGGATCGACCAGTACTACCTCACCAACGACGGTCAGACCTACGTCGTGACCTTCTCCTTCAGCACGACGGTCGAGGAGTCGCAGCGCACCGAGGTCGCCGATTCGGTCCTGTCCACCTGGACCTGGGCGTAAGCCGCACTCTCCCCGGGGCGGATGTCGGAGGGGGCGGGTAGACAGGAAGGATGTCTGTCACCCGCTCCACCCTGCTGCAGGTGACCCGCATCTATGCGGAGGACGCCGCTCTCGAACTGCCCCGCGGGCAGGAGATCGTCGCCCGCTGGCCCGCCGCCGACATCGTGCCGGTCGCGTCCCACTGGCAGATCCCCGAGGTGCACGGCGACGAGGCCAATGTCGCCCGCTGGGTGCGCATCAAGACGCAGGCTCTCGTCCTCGGTGTGAAGAAGAGCCTGGTCACCAGGCCGAACGGACGGTCGGCCGACTTCATCGCGCCGAGCACGGCCAACGGCTGCGCGATGGCGTGCGCCTATTGCTACGTGCCGCGGCGCAAGGGCTACAGCAACCCCGTGACGGTGTTCGCGAACATCGAGCAGATCTCGCGGCACCTCGCGCGCCACATCGCGAAGCAGGGCGTGAAGACGGAGCCGACGCAGTGCGATCCGGAGGCGTGGGTCTACGACATCGGTGAGAACAGCGACTGCTCGGTCGACGCCCTCCTGAGCGAGAACGTCCGCGACCTCTGCGATCTGTTCCGCATGACCCCGACCGCCAAGGCGTCCTTCGCGACCAAGTTCGTCAACCGCGACCTGCTGGAGTGGGACCCCGCCGGCCGCGTGCGCATCCGCTTCTCCCTGATGCCGGCCGCCGTCGCGAAGGTCACCGACCTGCGCACGTCGCCGATGGCCGAGCGCATCGCCGCGATCAACGACTTCGTCGAGGCGGGCTACGAGGTGCACGTCAACTTCTCGCCCGTCATCCTCACGCCCGACTGGATCGGCGAGTGGACGGAGCTCTTCGCGCAGCTGGATGCCGCGCTCAGCGCGCGCGCGAAGGCTCAGCTCGCCTGCGAGGTCATCTTCCTGACCCACAACGAGCAGCTGCACGACGTGAACCTCGGATGGCATCCGACGGCGGAGGAGCTGCTCTGGACGCCGGAGAACCAGGAGACGAAGCTCTCGCAGAACGGCGGGGTCAACGTGCGCTACCGCTACGGACTCAAGAGCCGGGCCGTGGCGCAGCTCGAGGGCCTCATCGCGCGCCACCTCCCGTACTGCCGCGTGCGCTACGCCTTCTGAGCGCCGGCGGTGATGCAGGACCCAGGCCCATGGCCTTCGTCCGCTGCTCGGCGCACCCTGGGATCACCTCCGCCTCGACACCCGAGAGGACGGAACCCGACGTGGGAGACCCGACATGACCGCCATCGACACCGCCGACACCGATACCCGCCTCCGACGCGTGCGGGAGGCGCTCGGCGACCGACTCGTCACTGCGACCGACGCCGGATACGACGAGCTCCGCACCCCGTGGAACGTGGCGATCGATCAGCGACCTCTCGCCGTCGTCCGGCCCGAGAGCACGCGGGAGGTCATCGACGTCGTCCGCGCGGCGTCCGCGGCGGGCCTGCGCGTCGCACCGCAGGCGACGGGCCACATGGCGGCCGGGCTGAGCGCCACGGATCTGTCCGAGGTGATCCTCGTCGACATGTCCGCCCTGCGATCGGTCACCGTCGATCCGACCGGGCGCACGGCCCGCATCGACGGGGGTGCGACCTGGAACGACGTGCTGGCGCAGACCGCCCCGCACGGTCTCACGGCACTCCACGGCAGCGCCGGGAGCGTCGGCGTGGTCGGCTATCTCCTCGGCGGCGGTCTGTCGTTCTACGGCCGGGCGCACGGGCTCGCCGTGGGCGACGTGCGGGCGATCGAGGTCGTCACCGCCGACGGCAGCCTGCACCGCGCCGGACCCGACGAGGACGCGGAGCTCTTCTGGGCGCTGCGCGGCGGATCGGGGGCCTTCGGCGTGGTCGTGGCCCTCACGATCTCCCTCCGGCCGCTCGCCACGGTCGTCGCAGGCATGCTCCTGTGGGACGCCTCCCGCGCCGACGAGGTGACGCGCGCGTGGTCGGCGTGGACCCGCACGGCACCCGACGAGGCCACCACCGCCCTGCGCATCATGAACTTCCCGCCGATGCCGGACCTGCCGCCGTTCCTCTCGGGACGGTCGGTGGTGGTCATCGACGGCGCCATCCTGGGATCGGATGCCGCGGCATCCGCTCTTCTCGGCCCCCTCCGCGCCCTCGCGCCCGAGGTGGACACGTTCGCGCGCATCCCGTCCGCCGACCTCATCGGCGTGCACATGGACCCGCCGGGACCGGCGCCGGCGGTGACGGCGCACTCGGTGCTGGACGGGCTCCCCGCCGCCGCGGCCGACGCGTTCGTGGAGGCAGGATCGATCCCGGGGATCTTCGTGAGCGAGCTGCGACACATCGGCGGGGCGTTCGCGCAGAGCCCGGCCGGCGGCGGTGCGGTGGCCAGCCTGCCGGGGGAGTACATCATGCACACGATCGCGATCGTGCCCGCGCCGGAGATGGCGTCTCCCCTGACGACGGCCGTGCGGGAGGGAGTGGGCCTGCTCGACCGCTGGCGGATCGACGCGCTCGCCCTCACCTTCATCGACGCGCCTGACGAGGATCGCGCCCTCGGGTTCGGTCCGGCGGCACGCCGCCTGCAGACGCTGAAGGGCATCCTCGATCCGGGCGACCTGTTCGTCGCGGGCAACCCCGTCGCGCAGCCGCGGAGGTGAGCGGACGTCTCCGCCACCCGTGCGGGTGGCGGAGACGAGGGCTCAGGCGGTGGGGATGATGTGGATGGCGCGGGTGACCGGGTGCAGCTCCTCGGGCTCGGGCGCCTCGAAGATCAGGAAGCGGCCTTCGTAGGGGCCGAGCTGTAGCGGGAAGCTCTGCAGATCGTCCACGCGGCCGACCGATTCGCCGCTCTCCGCGTCGATCACGCCGCTGCGCGGGACGAGCGAGTCGGAGCGCACGGTGCCGTCGATCGTCTCGGGGGAGAAGTTGAGCACCGTGATCTGCAGCGGCGCATCCTCGAGCGCGGCGTCGCCGCCGTCCAGACGGTGCACCATCACCAGCATGCTGGGGTGGGCCACCTGGGGGATGTCGACCTGCGTCGCCACGGCGATCCCGTGGGCGCGGCGGACATCGAGCACGTGCCGGAGGCCGGACGCGAACGAGTGCGGGTCCTCGAGCTGCGCGGGCAGGGCGCCGTAGAGGGCGCGGGCCCGCGGCATCCCGGCAGCCGACCGCGTCGCGTCCGGATCGACGTCGAGCAGATCGTGCGCGCCGCGCTCGATCCACCGGGTGTCGCCGGTCGCGATCAGCGAGCGCACCTCTTCGGCCGGGAGCGTCAGCGAACCGGTGAGGTCCCACCCGGACAGAGCGAACACGCCGGGCTGCCACGCGTTGTAGCGGGCCAGCAGGAGGTGGGCGTCACGGATGCTCGCGGCATCCTCGTCGGTGATGTCGTCCAGCGTCGCGCGACCCTGCGACGCGGCGATCAGCGACGCGGTCGTGCACGCGATGCCGTTCTGCGTGAACACCAGGTTGTAGTCGGCGCCGACCGTGAGCACCTCGGTGAGCTCGGCGCGGATATGCTGCGCCAGCTCGAGTCCGGTGACTTCGCCGTGGCGGAACTCGAACACGTCGTCGCGGTGCGTGGTCGCCCAGTGCACGAGCTCGTAGGTGAGCTCGTCGTGGTTCTGCAGGCCGTGCACGAGCTGCACCGGCTCGACCCCGGTGGCCAGCGACGTGTTCAGCGCGAGGCGCAGGAACTCGGTGCTGCCGGTGGCGAGGGCGTGGTGGTAGGCGGGGCGGGTGACGAAGTCGTACGAGAGGTCGGCGCCGACGGCGCCGGTGTCGCGGATGTCCTCCATCGTGAGGTTCAGCTCCTGGAAGGTGAACCCGCCGACCTTGCGCACCATGCCGGCGATGATGTGGTTCGCGGCCTGCGAGAGCGGGTGCCCCTCCGACCACGCCGGAAGCCCCTCGGTGCTCTTCTCCACGCCGAGGAAGCCGTTGGCGTCGAGGCGCAGCGCGCTCGTGCCCAGCTCGCCGAGGGAGTGCAGGGCATCGCCGATCACCAGGCGCATGCCCGAGAACGTCGGGTCGAGCCAGTTGATCGAGGGCTGGCCCTCCTTGAAGTAGTGCAGGTACACCCACCGGCGATCCTGACCGTCCGTGCCGGTGACGGCGGCGGTCGCGCTCCAGTTCGTCTCCTTGACGCCGGGCGTGTAGAAGATGACCCGCTGCAGCTCGCCGATGATGTAGCCGCGCTCGCTGAGCTCGCGCTCCTGGGCCGGGTCGAGGTTGACCGAGTCCCGGCCCTCCGGCACCTCCGGCAGGAGGTTCCAGTCCTCCGGCGGGATCTCGATCATGTGGTAGATGCCCGGGTAGTCCTTGTAGGCCATCTCGGCGAGGCGGAAGTCGGCGCCCTTGCCGGTGTGACCGGGCACGATGTCGTCGATGACGCTGCCGCCGTGCGAGTCGGCGACGTCGGCCAGTCGGCGGACGGCCGCCTCATCGCCGAAGTCGGGGTCGATCTGCGTGCTGATGCGGTCGAAGTGACCGTCGACGCTCGGGGTCTGCTGCCAGCCGGTGATGCCGCCGGCGCGCTTCACCGGACCGGTGTGCAGGCCGTTGATGCCGATCTTCTCGAACGCCTGCCAGAGACGGTCGTCGCCCAACGCCTGCAGGAAGGACTCGCCGGCGCGGGTGATGAGCGAGAGCGGATACGCGGTGAACCACACGTCGCTCGTCTCGATCGCGCGGCGCGCGTCGGGGCGGGCGTAGGGGTTGCGCCACATCGACGGCTGACCCGACAGCGTGCGCGCGAGCACGTCCGCATCCTTGAGCATCGACTGGCGCACGAGCCATTCGATGTAGGCGGGGTTCGTGCCGTTGGCCGTGCGGGGGTCGGAGACGAAGCGGCGGAGACTGCCGCTGCGCAGCTGATCCCGTGGGCGCAGCCGACGAGGTCGCGCGGGATAGCGCTGTTCGTCGTAGCTGATCTCACTCGGGTCGCGTTCGATCGGGGCGTCCAAAGAGGGTCCTCACCTGACGGGCGGATGGCGTTGTTCCGATGCTAGCCGCGCGTGCCGACCCGCGGTGTTCCGTTGACCGCCGGACCCGGGGCCGATAGGGACCTGGATCGATCGGCCGGAACAGATGGCGCAGGAGCCGGCGGCGTTCAGCCGTCGGCGGGAGGACGGCCCCTAGCGAGTCGGATGCGTCGCCGCAAGCGCCTCCGGCGGGACGATGTCGGGGCGGAGGCTGGGAGCCGACGAAAGGACCACCCATGAGCACCCCCGACGATGACGCCCCCGTGACCGTCACCGATGACGTCCTGCCCCAGCCCCTCCGCGACGGCGACACGTCCGTGACCGCCGACCCCGCCGACGACCCGGCACAGGCGGAGTGGGACCGCACGACCGCCCTCGATGAGGGAGCCTCGCCCGACGAGCTGGACGGGGTGACCGGGACGGGTGACGACCCCGACCAGATCCCCTCGGACGACGACCAGATCCCCGCCGCCGATCTGCCGGCCGACGTCTACCTGCCCGAGACGCAGGGCGACGATCCGGTCGTGGCCGAACTCGGCGAGGACGGCGAAGGCGACCTGTCGCCCGAAGACCTCTGAGGCCGGTTCAGGCACCGACGAACAGCGCGCCGTGCGAGAGGGCGTGGTCGATCGCCAGGCCGCTCGCTCCTCGCACGGCCGCGCGCTCGGCGGCCGAGGACTGCACGATCGAGAGATGCTCGGTCGCCAGCGGGGTCGAGCGCGTGTAGACGACCTCGCGCACCCCCGCGATGAGGTGCTCCCCGACGCGGGCCATGGAGCCGCCGATCGCGATGACGGACGGGTTCATCAGGCTGACGCAGGCCGTCAGCACCTCGCCGATGTCGCGCCCCGCCTGGCGGACGGCCTGGATCGCGTCGATGTTGCCGTGTTTGACGAGGTCGACGACGTCGTCCCCGTCCGCCGCGGGAACACCGGCCGCGGTGAGCGCCCGCGCGATGGCGGGGCCCGAGGCGAGGGCCTCGAGGCAGCCGCGGTTGCCGCACGGGCAGGGCACGTCCGCCCCGCGGGCGACGCGGACGTGGCCGATGTCTCCCGCGACGCCCTGCGCACCGCGCTGCAGCTCGCCCGCGGAGATGACGCCCGCCCCGATGCCGGTCGCGACCTTCACGAACATCATGTTGTCGGTGGTGGGCCACGCCGTGGCGCGCTCGCCCAGCACCATCACGTTCACGTCGTTGTCGACGAGCACCGGCACCTGCAGGTGCTGCTGCATCCACGACGGGATGTCGAAGCGGTCCCATCCGGGCATGATCGGCGGGTTCACCGG
Source organism: Microbacterium lemovicicum (assembly GCF_003991875.1). NCBI lineage: Bacteria > Bacillati > Actinomycetota > Actinomycetes > Micrococcales > Microbacteriaceae > Microbacterium > Microbacterium lemovicicum. The sequence goes on along the minus strand of NZ_CP031423.1, from coordinate 2,686,778 downwards.
CTGCCCGGTGGAGTGCTCGACGGGCCCCGGCACCCCGATGCCCATCGCCACGAGGTCGGCGGCATCACGACCGGTCTCGGCGAGGAGACCCATCGCCGCTTCGGCCACCCACGTCAGCACCGGGACCGGCCCCTGCCGGATGTCGATCGACTCCTCGCGCTGGGCGAGGATCGCGCCGGAGAGGTCGGTGACGGCGATGGCGGCGTGCGACGCGCCGATGTCCGCGCCGATCACCAGGCGTGCCTGCGGGTTGAGGGCGAACTGCGACGGCGGGCGTCCTCCGGTGGAGGCGGCGTCGGCGACGGGTGTGATGAGGCCGGTGCGCATCAGCTCGTCGACCCGCGCGGCGATGGTGGATCTGGCGAGGCCGGTCGCCTTCGACAGCTCCGCGCGTGTGCGCGGCACCCCGTCGCGCAGCAGGTGGAAGAGCTCTCCCACCCCTCCGGGGGCCGCGGATGTCTCCGTCACAGTCGTCGCCACGGCTCAGTCAAACACGCGGAAACACGCAGAAGTGCCGCGACTTCTGACGAACCTGCTGTGAGTCAGGGGTGGTTCCGGCGAATGCGCCTGTGCCGCCGGCATCCGCTCATCCACGGGTCCCGCGGCGGGCGAAGCGCTGCTGCAGGAGCACGGCGACCACGATGATCACGCCCTTCGCGACGGCCTGCACCGAGGAGGAGAGGTTGTTCTGCACGAAGACGTTCTGCAGAGTGGCGAAGATCAGCACGCCGAACACGGTGCCGGTGATCGTGCCGCGGCCGCCGATGAGGAGAGTGCCGCCGACCACGACGGCCGCGATCGCGTCGAGCTCGAGGAGCGTGCCGTGGGTCGAGGTGCCGGCGGTGGTGCGGCCGAGGATCATCACGGCGGCGATGCCGGCGGTGAGCCCCGCGAGCACGTAGAGCCAGACGGTGTGACGGCGCACGTTGATGCCCGCGAGGCGGGCGGCTTCACGGTTGCCACCGATGGCGACGGTGCGGCGGCCGAAGGTCGTGCGGTTGAGGAGGATCCAGCCGGCGACGGAGACGAGCACGAAGATCCAGATGAGCACGTCGACGCCGAGGAAGTCGCTGTTGAAGAACGACACGAATCCGCGGTCCTCCACGACGAGCGTGCGGCGGTCGGCGAGGATCTCGGCGAGGCCGCGCGCGGCCACGAGCATGGCGAGGGTGGCCATGAAGGCGACCACCTTGCCGTAGGCGATGACGATGCCGTTGATCAGGCCGGCGAAGACGCCGACGGCGAGTGCGATGACGACCATCACGATCCAGTGCGTGTCATCGACGACGTCCTGGATGACGGCGAGGGTGGCCACCACGGAGGCGAGCCCCATCACGGCGCCCACCGAGAGGTCGATGCCGCCGGCGATGATGACGAAGGTCATGCCGATGCTGACGACGCCGATGATCGAGGCCTGGCGCAGGATGACGAGGATGTTCGGCACGCTCGTGAACGTGTCGCCGGCCGTCACCGCCCCGATGACGAAGATGAGGGCGAGCGCCAGGACGAGGCCCAGGTTGCGTCCGGCGGAGCCGGACAGCAGGCGCGACGCGGCGGACTTCCGATCGGACGGCTCCGGTGCGGACGCAGGAGCTGCGGCGGCGCGGGTGGTGGTCTGCTCGCTCACGCGGCAGCTCCTTTCATCACGAGGTCGAGCACGCCGTGCTCGTCGATCTGGCTGGCGGGGAGGGTGGTGAGCACGCGGCCCTCGGCGATGACGAGCACGGTGTCGGCGAGGCCGAGCACCTCGTCGATCTCGCTGGAGACGATGACGACCGCGTTGCCGGCGGCGGCGAGACGTCGGATCAGCGCGTAGATCTCGGTGCGCGCGCCGACGTCGACCCCGCGGGTCGGTTCGTCCAGCAGCAGCACCCGGGTGCCGTGCACGAGCCAGCGCGCCAGCAGGATCTTCTGCTGGTTGCCGCCGGACAGCGTGGCGGCGGCGCGGTCGGGGTCGGCGGGTCGCAGCTCGAGGGCCTCGATCTGCTCGCGCGAGACGGCGCGTTCGGCCCGTTCGTCGAGGAACCCGGCCTTCGCGAACCGCGCGACCGACGAGAGGGTGACGTTGACGAAGATCGGCTCCTCGAGGACGAGCCCCTGGCTCTTGCGCTCCTCGGGCGTCAGACCGACCCCCGCGGCGACGGCGGCCGTGACCGACCCGCGGCGCAGCGGCTCGCCGGCGACACGCACGGTGCCGGAGGTCGAGCGACGCGCTCCGTACACCGTCTCGAGGATCTCGGAGCGACCCGAGCCGACGAGCCCGGCCAGCCCCACGATCTCGCCGGCGCGCACGGAGAACGACACGTCCGCGAAGACGCCGGAGAGCGCCAGGCCGTCGACCTCGAGCATCGTCGGCGCGTCGGCGGGCACCGGGACGGCCGCGGGGAAGACGTTCTCCACGGTGCGGCCCGTCATCAGGCGGATGAGCTCGGATGTCGGGGTGTCGGCCACCGCGAGCCCGTTCGCCGTGCTGCGCCCGTCCTTCAGGACGGTGATCCGGTCGCCGATCTGCCGGATCTCCTCGAGGCGGTGGGTGATGTAGACGACGGCGATGCCCTGACCGGTGAGCTCGCGCACGACGGAGAAGAGGTTCTTGACCTCCTCGGTGTCGAGCACGGCCGACGGCTCGTCCATGATGATGAGCTTGATGTCGTGCGACAGCGCACGCGCCATGCTGACGATCTGCTTGTTCGCCGCGCTGAGGGATCCGACCTCGGTGTGGGGGGACAGGCTCGCGTGACCGAGGCGCTGCAGCAGCTCCCGCGTGCGGGCGGCCGCCTGGCTGCGCCGGCTGAAGCCCCCGCGCGCCAGCTCGTGGCCGAGGAAGATGTTCTCGGCGATGGTCAGGCCGTCCACGACGTCGAGCTCCTGGTACATCGTCGCGATGCCCAGCTCGATGCCCGCCTGCGGCGAGGGGATCTCGACCGTCTCGCCGTTCCAGGCGATCTCGCCGTCGTCGGGTCGGTGGACGCCGGCGAGCACCTTGATGAGCGTCGACTTGCCCGCGCCGTTCTGCCCGAGGATGCAGTGCACCTCGCCCGCGCGGACGCTCAGGTCGACTCCGCGGAGGGCGTGCACCCCGGCGAAGCTCTTGGTCACACCCCGGACGTCGAGTAACGCCGTGCCATGGTCATCTTTGATCACGACGTGACCATAACACGCGCTCAGCGGCCCCGTGGGGACGGATCCCCTCGGGTCTTCATCGTTGGAGGCCCGAAACGTGTCTCGCCGGACATCCGCGTGATTCCGCGCGAAAACCGGACACGGATCACTTTTGCGCCGACGACGACAAAAGACGACACTTCGGACACTCGTTCTGCTACGTTGACCCTGGCAGTGAGGCCGGACGGGCGTACGAGGCTCTCCCGAGGCACCGCGGCCGCTACCCGCATCAATTCGAGGAGGAATCACATGCGTTCACTGCGCACCCACCGCGCACGCGTCGTCGTCGCCGGAGTCGCGGCGCTGGCCGCCGTCGGCCTGCTGGCCGGCTGCACGGCCGGAAGCACCAGCGCCGAAGAGAGCGTCGACCAGGGCACCACCAGCGAGGAGAACGCCGCGACCGGAGACACGGTCACCATCGGCTTCTCCGGACCGGCCGCCGACCACGGCTGGCTCGGCGCCATCAACTCCGGCGCGCTGGCCGCCGCTGCGAAGTATCCCGACGTCACCCTGCAGGCCGCAGAGGGCACGAACGACGTCACCGCCCAGATCGCCGCCGTCGAGACCTTCATCAACGACAAGGTCGACGCGATCGTGCTGCTTCCGAGCGACGGCGCCGCCCTCACCGAGGTCGCGATCAAGGCGATGCAGGCCGGCATCCCGGTCATCAACGTCGACCGGGAGTTCAGCAGCCCGTTCGCCGCCCGCTCCACCGTTCTCGGCGACAACTACGGCATGGGCGTCAGCGCCGGCACCTACATCTGCGAGCAGCTCGGCGACAAGCCGGGCGCCGTCGTGGCGGAGATCGCGGGCATCGACTCCCTGCCGCTCACGCAGGACCGCTCGGCCGGGTTCAAGGACGCCCTGAGCGACTGCGGACTCGACGTCTCGGCCCGCGTCGCGGCCGACTTCACCGTGCAGGGCGGTGAGGCCGCGGCCTCGCAGCTGCTGTCGGCGAACCCGCAGATCGACGCGATCTGGAACCACGACGACGACCAGGGCATCGGAGTGCTCGCCGCCATCACCTCGGCGGGTCGCGACGAGTTCATCATGGTCGGCGGTGCCGGCTCGAAGAACGCCATGGAGGCCATCCAGGCCGACGACTCGGTGCTGAAGGCGACGATCATCTACCCGTCGACGCAGGCCGCCGACGGCATCGCGCTCGCGCGCCTCATCGCCCAGGGCAAGACGGCGAGCGACCTGATCACCCCGAGCGTGCCGAACCGCATCGTGCTGGACGCGCCCGTCGTGACCAAGGACAACGTCGCGGACTTCATCGACCTCGCGTTCGAGTCCTGATCCACCTGCGGGGCGCCCGTCCGGACAGGACGGGCGCCCCGCATCATCCCCGAGAGGAGCCCCGATGACCGACGAACTCCGCATCGCCATGATCGGACACGGCTTCATGGGCGCCGCCCATTCGCAGGGGTGGCGCGTGGCCCCCCGCTTCTTCGACCTCCCGCTCGAGCCGGTCATGCAGGTCGTGGTCGGCCGCGACGCCGACGGCGTCCGCGCCTCGGCGGCGAAGTGGGGCTGGGCCGAGTCCGCGACCGACTGGCGCGAGGTCATCGAGCGCCCCGACATCGACGTGGTCGACATCGTGACGCCCGGCGACACGCACGCCGAGATCGCGATCGCCGCTCTCCGCGCCGGCAAGCACGTCCTGTGCGAGAAGCCCCTCGCCAACACGGTGGCCGAGGCGCAGGAGATGACGGATGCCGCGGCCGCCGCATCCGGCGTGCGCGCCATGGTGGGCTTCACCTACCGCCGTGTGCCGGCGGCGACCTTCGCCCGTGACCTCGTGGCCGCCGGCCGCATCGGCGACATCCGCCAGGTGCGCGCCGAGTACCTCCAGGACTGGCTGTCCGACGCGGACGCGCCCCTCACCTGGCGCCTGCAGAAGGACCGCGCGGGCTCCGGCGCCCTCGGCGACATCGGCGCCCACGCCGCGGACCTCGCCGAGTACATCACCGGCCAGCGCCTCACCTCCGTCTCGGGCATCCTCGAGACCCTCGTCACCGAGCGCCCGCTGCTGGGCGAGGGGGTCGGCCTGTCGGGCACGGCCTCGTCCGAGCGCGGCGCCGTCACCGTCGACGACGTCGCCCTCTTCACCGGCCGGCTCGAGTCCGGTGCGCTCGCCTCCTTCGAGGCGACCCGCTTCCGCACGGGTCGCAAGAACGCGCTCCGCATCGAGGTGTCGGGATCGCTGGGCGCGCTGTCGTTCGACCTCGAGCGTCTCAACGAGCTGGAGCTCTACGACGCGACGCAGCCCGGCACCGAGCAGGGCTTCCGGCGCATCCTCGTGACCGAGCACGACCACCCCTACCTCTCCCCGTGGTGGCCGACGGGTCACATGCTCGGCTACGAGCACGGCTTCAGCCACCAGGTGCGCGATCTCGTCGTCGCCATCGCCGACGGGACGCAGCCCCGTCCGTCGTTCGCCGACGGCCTGCACGTGCAGCGGGTGCTCGACGCCGTGCAGCGCAGCTCCGGGGCCGGCAGCGCCTGGACGCCCGTCGACTGAGCGGCCGCGCCGCAGCATCCGCTCTCCTCATCTCTCCCCGCAATCGGAAGGAATCCCTCATGGCGCGACCGATCACCCTCTTCACCGGCCAGTGGGCCGACCTCCCGCTCGAGGAGGTGGCGCGCCTGGCCGCCGGCTGGGGCTATGACGGGCTCGAGCTCGCGTGCTGGGGAGATCACCTCGACCCGTGGCGCTGGGACGAGCCCGGCTACGCGGAGGCGAAGCTCGAGCTGCTGGAGCGGTATGGCCTCAAGGTGTGGGCGATCTCCAACCACCTCAAGGGCCAGGCCGTCTGCGACGATCCGATCGACCACCGCCACCGCGACATCCTGAGCGACCGAGTGTGGGGTGACGGCGACCCCGAGGGCGTGCGCCGGCGCGCCGCGGAGGAGATGAAGAACACCGCTCGTCTCGCCGCGAAGCTCGGGGTGAAGACCGTGGTCGGCTTCACCGGGTCGAGCATCTGGAAGTACGTGGCGATGTTCCCGCCGGTCTCGCAGGAGGCGGTGGATGCCGGCTACCAGGACTTCGCCGACCGCTGGAACCCGATCCTCGACGTCTTCGACGAGGTCGGCGTGCGCTTCGCCCACGAGGTGCACCCCAGCGAGATCGCCTACGACTACTGGACCACCGTCCGAACGCTGGAGGCCATCGGCCACCGCCCGGCGTTCGGCCTGAACTGGGATCCGTCGCACTTCATGTGGCAGCAGCTCGACCCGGTGGACTTCATCCTCGAGTTCACGGACCTGATCTACCACGTGGACTGCAAGGACGTGAAGCTCAACGTCGGCAACGGGCGCAACGGCCGGCTCGGATCCCACCTGGCGTGGGCGGATCTGCGTCGCGGCTGGGACTTCGTGTCGACGGGGCGAGGGGACGTGCCGTGGGAGGAGTCGTTCCGCGCCCTGAACGCCATCGGCTACGACGGTCCCATCTCGGTCGAGTGGGAGGACGCGGGGATGGACCGGCTCCTCGGCGCTCCGGAGGCGCTGGAGTTCGTCCGGCGCAACGCGTTCGCAGCCCCGACGGCCGCTTTCGACGCCGCTTTCAGCGCCCGCTGACGTCGCCTCGACCGCCCGCCGACGATCCGTCGGCGGGCGGTCGCGCGCGCGTCGGCGGGCCTCGATGCGGCGATAGGCTGACCGTCGGCGATATCCGGTCGTCGCATCAGGAGGCAGGCGGTCATGACCACGACACCCCCCGGCTGGTACGACGACGCGCACGGCTCCGTGCGCTGGTGGGACGGCGAGCGCTGGACGGAGCACGTGCACGCTCCGGATGCCGCGGCATCCGCCCCCGCGCAGAAGCCGGCCTCCAAGCTCTGGATCCTGTGGGTGGTCATCGGCGTCGTCGTCCTCGGGTTCATCGTGGTCGCGTTCACGGTGATACCGCTCGTCATCGGTCTCCTCGCGGGCGGCGGAGCGGACTCCGATCAGGATGCCGCCGTCGCCGCCGTCCAGGGCTACGACGACGCCTGGCAGACGGCGGACTGCGACGAGTTCTTCGCGGTCACGTCGGCGGACTTCCGCACCTCGAACGAGCTGGCCGACTGCGAGACCTTCGAGGCGACGTCGGAGAACTTCCAGGACTCGGTGATCGACTACACCGTGGCCGTGGACGACGTCACCGCCGACGGCGACACGATCACCGTCGACACGACGGAGACCTACACCGACGCCGCCGACGAGGAGGCCGGGCCCGGCTCCTACGCCTACCGCTACGTCCTCGTCCAGGACGGCGACGCGTGGGTCATCGACGGTCTCCAGTGAGCGCCGCCCCGACTCCCGCCGCGGCCGGTCGTCCGGCGCGCACGCCCCGATTCGTCATCACCTGCATCGGCGTGGGGCTGCTCGCCGGCCTCATGTCGGGCCTCTTCGGCGTCGGCGGCGGCACGGTCATCGTGCCGCTCCTCGTGCTGATCCTCGGCTTCGACCAGCGGCTCGCCGCCGGCACGTCGCTCGCGGCGATCGTCCCGACCGCCACCGTGGGCGTCATCTCCTACGCCGTGCACGGCTCGGTGGCCTGGATCCCCGCGCTCATCCTCGCCGCCGGCGCCGTCGTCGGAGCGCAGATCGGCACCTGGCTCCTGCCGAAGGTCTCGCAGTTCGCGCTGCGCCTGGCCTTCGTCGCGTTCCTGCTCGCCGTGATCGTCAGCCTCTTCCTCATCGTCCCCTCGCGCGACGCTGTGCTGGAGCTCACCCTCTGGACCATCGTCGGTCTCGTGGTGCTCGGTCTCATCACGGGGGTGCTGGCGGGGCTTCTCGGGGTGGGCGGCGGCATCGTCGTCGTGCCGGCGCTCATGCTGCTGTTCGACACGAGCGACCTGATCGCCAAGGGCACCTCGCTGCTCATGATGATCCCCACCGCGATCTCGGGCACGGTCGGCAACCTGCGACGCGGCAATGTCGACCTCCTCGCGGCGGTGCTGGTGGGCCTCGCCGCCTGCACGACCACCGCCCTCGGGGCGCTGTTCGCGACCCTGCTCGACCCGCTGGCCGCCAACATCCTCTTCGCCGCGTTCCTCGTCTTCATCGCCACCCAGATGACGGTGCGCGCGGTGCGGTCGCGGAAGTCCTGAGCGCCGGCGCGGGTACGCCGACGGCCCGGGGTCGTCGTCCGGGGCCGTCGGTAGACTGGACGGATGCCGGTCAACCCCCAGCTCGTGGACCGCGAGTTCCCCCCGACGTCGCCCTATCTGGTCGGCCGTGAGAAGGTGCGCGAGTTCGCCCGCGCCGTCTTCGCCGACGCTCCGATTCACCACGACCCCGACGCCGCGAAGGCCCTCGGCTACGCCGACGTCGTCGCGCCGCCGACCTTCGCGATGGTCGTGCAGGACCAGACGCTCCAGCAGCTCCTGGCCGACCCCGACGCGGGGATCGTGCTCTCGCGGGTGCTGCACGGCGAGCAGCGGTTCCGCTACACGCGGCCGATCGTCGCCGGTGACGAGCTCACCGCCCGCCTCCACGTGCGCTCCGTGCGCGCGGTCGGCGGCAACGCCATGGTGACGAGCGAGGCCGAGATCGTGGGCGCGGACGGCGAGCACGTGGTCACGGCGACATCGATCCTCGTCGTCGGAGGAGACGCCTGATGGCCGCCGCACCCGTCGTGGGCGAGGTCGTCGCCGAGCGCGACGTGCACCTCACCCGGGAGTCGCTCGTGCGCTACGCCGGCGCGTCCGGCGACTTCAACCCGATCCACTACCGCGACGACGTCGCCGCCGAGGTCGGCCTGCCCGGCGTGCTCGCCCACGGCATGCTGACGATGGGTCTGGCGGTCGCGACCCTCGGACCGTGGCTGGCGGACACCGGCCGCGTCGCGGAGTACGGCGTGCGCTTCACGCGACCCGTGGTGGTCGACCCGGTCGACGGCGCCGACCTGCACGTGGTCGCCACCGTCGGCGCCGTCGACGACGAGACGGCGCGCATCGATCTGACGGTGACCGCGGCCGGAGCGACGGTGCTGGGCAAGGCCCAGGCTCGCGTCCGCCTCGTCTGAGCGCGCCCCTTCCATGACCGAGGTGACGCCCGTGCCGCTGTCGCAGCTGACCACGCTGCAGACGGGCGGCGCGCCCGCGCGCATGATCGACGCGCACACGCGCGACGATCTCGTCGACGGTCTCCGTCGCACCTGGGCTGGGGGCGACGACTGGCTCGTGCTCGGCGGGGGTTCCAACCTCTTCGTCGGCGACGAGCCGTTCGACGGCACGGTCGTGCGGATCCTGACGCGGGGGATCGAGCGGATGCCGTCGCCGACACCCGGTCGCGTCCGTCTCCGCGTCGAGGCGGGCCACTCGTGGGACGACCTGGTCGCCTTCTCCGTTGAGGCGGGACTGGCCGGCATCGAGGCGATGGCGGGCATCCCGGGCACGGTGGGTGCCGCCCCCGTGCAGAACATCGGCGCCTACGGGCAGGAGATCGCCGACACGCTGGTCGAGGTCGAGCTGCTCGACGAGGAGACCGGTGACGTCTCCACCGTGACCGCCGCCGAGCTCGGACTGGGTTTCCGCACATCGGTGCTCAAGCAGCACCACGGCTCGGTGGCGCAGCGGTCGGCCGTCATCCTGTCGGTCACGCTCGAACTGGTCGAGGTGGGCTCGGCCGAGCGGGCCGTCGCCGGCGACCAGCTGCGCACCGCGCTCGGACTCGGGCCCGAGGCATCCGTCTCCGTCGCCTGGATCCGCGATCACGTCCTGCAGACGCGCGCGCGCAAGGGCATGGTGCTCGACCCCGACGACCCCGACACCCGCAGCGCCGGCTCGTTCTTCCAGAACGCGATCGTGTCGGACTCCTTCGCGCGGACGCTGCCCGACGCGTGCCCGCGGTGGCCGTTGACGCCTCCCGACGACCCGGTCACGGTCATCCCGCTGGCCGCCTGGGACGGGTATCTGCCCGCCGCGCCGGAGTACCGCACCGAGGTGAAGGTGAGCGCCGCCTGGCTCATCGAGAACGCCGGGCTCCGCAAGGGCTTCCGGCTGCCCCGCTCCCGCGCGGCGCTGTCGACCAAGCACGCCCTCGCCCTCACCAACCGCGGGGGAGCGACCGCCGCCGAGCTCGCCGAGCTGGCGCGCTTCATCCAGGGGCGCGTGCTCTCCGAGTTCGGGCTCATCCTGCAGCCGGAGCCGGTGCTGGTCGGCGTCGAGCTCTGAGTCCGGCGCCGCGCGTCGGCGACCCGGTCTGCGAGGCCGGGCGGCTCAGGCCCGGACGGCTCAGGCCCGGACGGCTCAGTGCTGGACGGCTCAGTGCTGGACGGCTCAGGCCCGGACGGCCACGAGCATGCCCGGCGCACGCCGGGGGTCGTCCATCTCCGCCAGTGCGGCGGGGAGCTCGTCGAAGCCGATGACGCGGCCGCGCGTCAGGGCCGGGTCGAGCCTGCCGTCGGCGATATCGGTGAGCATCGACGGGTAGTCGCGGGCGCTCATGCCGTGGCTGCCGAGGAGGTCGAGCTCGTGAGCGATCACCTGCCCCATCGGCATCGCCGGCGTCGCATCCGCGTCCAGGAGCAGTCCGACCTGCACGTGTCGCCCGCGCGGGCGCAGCGACAGGACCGAGGCGATGCTGGTCTCGGCGCTGCCGAAGGCGTCGAGCGACAGGTGCGCCCCGCCGTCGGTGAGGGCGCGGACGGCACCTGCCGTGTCGGTCGACGGCGCGAGCGCGACGGCGCCGAGCGCCTCGGCCGCAGCCCGTGCGGCCGGTGAGACGTCGACCGCGACGACGCGGGCGCCCGCCGCCCGCGCGATGAGGATCGCCGACAGCCCGACACCGCCGCAGCCGTGCACGGCGACCCATTCGCCGCTCTGCACGCGCCCGCGCGTGCGCACCGCGCGGTAGGCGGTGGCGAACCGGCAGCCGAGACCCGCAGCATCCACGAAGTCCACCTCGTCCGGAAGCGCGACGAGGTTCACCTCGGCGTCGAGCACCGTCACCTCGTCGGCGAAGGAGCCCGCGACGGTGAAGCCGGGCTGCTCCTGTCGGGCGCAGACCTGCTGATCGCCGGTGCGGCACTGCTCGCAGTCACCGCACGCGAAGACGAACGGCGCCGTGACGCGGTCGCCGGGCCGGAAGCCCGTGACCTCGGCGCCGACGCGCGCGACGACCCCCGCGAACTCGTGTCCGGGGACGTACGGCGCGCGCACCGACGAGTCATGGCCCTTCCACGCGTGCCAGTCGCTGCGGCACACGCCGGTCGCCATGACCCGCACGACCGCGCCGGTGGGCGGGCAGACGGCATCCGGCAGCTCGACGGTCACCGGCGTCCGCCCGAACTCCTCGATCAGAACGGCCCGCACGGCGGCGACTCAGGAGAAGAGGTCCTGCAGGCGGCGCACGCCCTCGCGGATCGCGTCGTCGCCGAGGGCGTAGGAGAAGCGGAGATAGCCGCTCGGCCCGAAAGCCTCGCCGGGAACGGCCGCGACCTCGGCCTGCTCGAGGATGAAGTCCGCGAGCTCGAGGCTGGTCGTCGGCGTGACGCCGCGCCAGGTGCGTCCGAGCAGTCCGCGCACGTCGGGGTAGACGTAGAACGCGCCGCGCGGGGTGGGCACGCTCACGCCGTCGATCTTCGAGAGCTCCTCGACGATGAGGGTGCGACGGCGGTCGAACGCCGCGCGGAACTCCTCGGCCTCGGTCTGCGGGCCCGTCAGCGCGGCCAGCGCGGCACGCTGGGCGACGTTGTTGACGTTGCTGGAGAGGTGCGACTGCAGGTTCGCCGCCAGCTTGATGGCGTCCTGCGGGCCGACCATCCAGCCCACGCGCCAGCCCGTCATCGCGTAGGTCTTGGCGACGCCGTTGACGAGGATGGTCTGGCCTGCGAGGGCGGGGACGGCCTCGACGATCGAGACGGCGCGGACGCCCTCGTAGACGAGGTTCTGGTAGATCTCGTCGGTGATGACCCAGATGCCGTGCTCGAGCGCCCATTCGCCGATGGCGCGGGTCTGCTCGGGGGTGTAGACCGACCCGGTCGGGTTGGAGGGCGAGACGAAGACGAGCACCGTGGTCTTGTCGGTGCGCGCCGCCTCGAGCTGCTCGACGGTGACCAGATAGTCCTGGTCGGCGTCGGCGAACACCTCGACGGGCACGCCGTCGGCCAGGGCGATCGCCTCGGGGTACGTGGTCCAGTACGGCGCAGGCAGCAGCACCTCGTCGCCCGGGTTCACCACGGCCTGGAACGCCTGGTACACGGCCTGCTTGCCGCCGTTGGTGACGATGATCTGCGACGGCGCGACCTCGAGGCCCGAGTCGCGCAGCGTCTTGGCGGCGATGGCCTCCCGGAGCACGGGCAGCCCCACGGCCGGGGTGTAGCGGTAGTTCGCGGGGTCGTGCAGCGCCTGGGCCGCGGCATCCACGATGAACTCCGGCGTCGCGAAGTCGGGCTCGCCGGCGGCGAAGCTGATCACCGGGCGGCCGGCGGCCTGGAGGGCCTTGGCCTTGGCGTCGACCTTGAGGGTCGCGGACTCGGCGATGGCGGAGAGCTTGCGGGAGAGCGGGGCGCGTTCTGTCACGCCTCCGAGCGTACCGGTCGGGCGTGTCGCCGCGCGGGGCGTAGCGCGTGGGTCGACCGGTGCGCGACACGTCGCAACACGCCGTCTGCGCCGCGCACCGCGCGGCGTGTTGCGACGTCTCGCGGAGCGCGAGATTCGCCCGAGGATCAGTGCTCGCCGCTCTGTGCGGCTGCACCCGCGCGGAGGAGCCCCCGCGCCGCGTTGCCGATGATGGCGCTGTAGGTCGGGTAGGCGAACTTGACGCCGGCGAGGGTCGCGACGTCGATGCCGGCCGCCATCGCCGTGGTCACCGACTGGATCACCTCGACCGCGTTCTCGCCGACGGCGTGCGCGCCGAGGATGAGCTCGCGCCGGTTGTCGGCGATGAGCTTGAGGAAGCCGACGCCGCGATCGTCGATGACGGCACGCTCCAGGTCGGAGTACCGCGCGGTCGCGACGATGCACTGGGCGTCGCGGCCGCGGGCCTGCTCCTCGGTGAGCCCCACGCCCGCGTAATCCGGGTCGGTGAACCCGCCCGCGGGGAGGAGGTGGTGGGGCGTGCGTCGGTTCGCGTCGAGCACGGCGTTCTCGGCCGCCGCCTCGCCCTCGAACTGCGCCGCCTGCACGAGCATGTCGCGGCCGTTCGCGTCGCCGACGGCGAAGATGTGGGGCACGTTCGAACGGAAGTACCGGTCGACGGGGATCGACGAGCGCGTGACCTCGACGCCCGCGTTCTCGAGTCCGAGGTCCTCGACGTCGGCGGGCCACCCGGTCGCCATCACGACGGCGTCGAAGGAGTCGTGGCGCTCGCCGCCGCCCTCCGACCACGTCAGCACGATGCCGCCGTCATCCCCGCGCGCGAGGGAGGACACCCCGGAGATGCCGGTGCGCACATCGATGCCCTGGGAGACGAACGACGCGGTGACGGCGGCCGCGACATCCGCATCGGAGGGCATCAGGATGCGCGGCGCGAGATCCAGGAGCACCACCTCGGCTCCGAACGAGTCGAAGACGGTCGCCAGCTGCACGCCGGTGTTGCCCGCGCCGATGATCGCGACGCGTCGGGGGAGTGCGGGCAGGTTCAGCACGTGCTCGGGCACCGTGGCGAGCTCCGCCCCCGGGATCGGCAGGAGGCGCGAGTGGCCGCCGACGCAGACGAGGATCGTGGATGCGGCGACCCGCCGCCCCGAGTCCAGGAGCAGTGTGTGCGGGTCGGCGAAGCGTGCCCGGCCCTCCTGGATGAGGGTGATGCCGGCCTCCTCGAAGCGCCGCGCCTCGGCCTTGACGCCCCGGACGGCCTCGACGCGCTCGTGCACGCGCGCGACGGTCGCGGGCCAGTCGATCGGCTCCGGGTTCGTCGTGATCCCGTAGGCGGAGGCGGCGCGCACGTCGCGCATGAGGCGGGCCGTCTTGGCGAACACGCGGGTCGGCACGCAGCCGGTGTTGACACAGGTGCCGCCGAGTCGCTCGGACGACTCGAGCACGACCACGCGCGCACCGAGCTCGGCGGCGCGGATCGCCGCGGCGGTGCCCGCCGGGCCGGCGCCGATCACCGCGACGTCGAACCGCTCGTCGAGGGGGGAGGGCGCGGCATCCTGAGCCGTTCCGATGGCGGCGATGGAGCTCATGCGGTCCTCTTCCTCTGGCCTGCGCCCAGTCTCGCACCGGCCGGCGACGGGCGGGCCGGTGGCGTCAGGCCTTGTGGTCCGCCCGGTAGGCCGACGGGCTCACGCCGTGCACCCGGCGGAAGTGGCGGGAGAAGTAGAGCGGATCGCTGTAGCCGACCGCCGTGGCGATCTCGGTCACCGTGCTGGTCGTGGTGTCCAGCAGTGCGCGGGCGCGCGCCATCTTCAGGGAGGTGTGGAAGGCGCCGGGTCCGCCGCCGGTCGTCTCACGGAAGAGGGCGCTGAGGTGCGACGCCGACATCTGCACGATGGCGGCGAGTTCGGCGACCTGGATGCTGCCGTCCACCCGTGCCTCGAGGTAGCGCATGGCCCGCTCGAGCGCCGACCCGTCGGCGGGCAGCACGCTGTCGGCTGCCAGCCGTGTCATCAGGTGGGTCGCCGCGCCGGACGCGGCGATGAGCTGCACCGGCGACAGGCGCCTCTCGAGCATCGTCACCAGTTCGTCGAACAAGGCGACGACGCGGTCGAGGGAGCGCGGCTGCAGCGTCTGCTGGCCGCCGCCGCCGAGTGCCGCCGTCAGGTCCGCCACGTCGGTGCCGCGCACGTGCAGCCACCAGATCGTCCATGGAGTCGTCTCGGACGCGCGGTATTCGTGCGCGGCGCCCGCCGCGATGACGATTCCGGTGCCCGCCGACACCGCGGAGGTGTCGCCGTCCACCACGACAGTCCCGGAGCCGGCGACGCAGAGCAGGATGATGGTCTCCCGAGCGCCTTGCGGTCGCCGCATCCGATGTCCGGCCGCCGCCGGGAAGTAGCCCGCGTCGGTCACCGTGAGGCGGCGCGTCACCGGCTTGGACAGGGCCTGCTCCACCTGCGGTCGCGGCACGACGCACAGTCGCTGGTTGTCGAAACCCTCCGTGCGGTAGTGCGGAGCGCCGACGGCCATAGCTTCGTCCATGTTTCTCCTCGTTCACACCATACTGGCGCGGCCCGCTCCGCCGTAGTGTCGGTGCGATCACCCCTGCGCCGACCCCCGGTGCCCATGACTCACCGAGGAGATCGACGATGACTGTCGAGCTGACGCCCGACGTTTCCGGTGCCCCTGGGCCTGCTGCGCCTTCGCGGACGGACGCGCACCGACTCGTCCTGCCCGATGCGCCGCCGGCGCTGGCCGAGACGCTGTCCGACGGCGGCGCTGTCGCGTGGGAGGAGTCGCTGACCATCCACACGTACGAGCCGGATGCGCCCAGTCGCTATCCCATGTACCTCGATCACCGCGTGTACCAGGGCTCCAGCGGGAAGGTGTACCCGCTCCCGTTCATCGAGGGCATCGCCGACGAGGGCGCTCCCCGCGAATGGAAGGCCGTGCACCTCGAGAACGCCTTCGTGCGGCTCGTGGTCCTGCCCGAACTCGGCGGGCGCATCCATGTCGGCTACGACAAGACCACCGGCTACGACTTCTTCTACCGCAACAACGTCATCAAGCCGGCTCTCGTGGGTCTCGCCGGTCCGTGGATCAGCGGCGGCGTCGAATTCAACTGGCCCCAGCACCATCGCCCGGCGACCTACCTGCCGGTCGAGACGCAGATCGAGCGGGCCGACGACGGCTCCGTGACGGTGTGGTGCTACGACCATGAGCCCTTCGCGCGCATGTCGGCTCATCACGGCGTGCGGCTGCGCCCCGACAGCTCGGTCGTCGAAGTGGTGGTGCGACTGCACAACCGCACGAAGGAGCGTCAGACCTTCCTCTGGTGGGCCAACGTCGCCGCACGGGTGCACGACGACTATCAGTCGTTCTTCCCCGAGGACGTCCGGTACGTCGCCGACCACGCGCGCCGGGCCCTCACCTCGTTCCCGGCCGCCGATCGGCCGTATTACGGCGTGGACTATCCCGCCCTCGCCGCCGAGCGCGAGGGAGCCGACCGCATCGACTGGTATCGCAACATCCCGGTGCCGACGTCGTACATGATCGTGGATTCGGCGGAAGACTACTTCGGCGGGTTCGACCATGCGGCCGGCGCGGGCTTCGTGCACTGGGCCGAGCGCCGCATCTCCCCCGGCAAGAAGCAGTGGACCTGGGGCGACGCGCCCTTCGGTCACGCCTGGGATGCGCAGCTCACCGACGACGACGGGCCGTACGTGGAGCTCATGGCCGGCGTGTACACCGACAACCAGCCCGACTTCAGCTGGCTGCTGCCCGGGGAGACCAAGCTGTTCAGCCAGTACTGGTTCCCCATCCCCGACATCGGCGTCGCGCACCAGGCGACCCCCGACGCGGCCATCCACGTCGATCGGTCGGCTGAGGGCATCCGCATCCGTGCCGCGGTGACATCTCCTCAGGTCGGCGCCATGCTGACCGCAACCGTCGACGGAGTCGTCGTCGCCGCGAGGCGCGTCGATCTGCGCCCGGGAGACGTGGCCGAGCTGAACGCGGATACCGTCGGCGACGCGCGTGCGGACCCGTCCGTGGAGATGACGTCCGGCCTGCGGGTCGAGCTGCGCGATGCGCGCGGCCGACTCCTCGTGGGCTGGGAGCCGGTGGAGGTCACCGAGGGCGAGCCCTGGGTGGCCGCCGAGCCCGCGCTCCCCGAGGCGATCACCTCGGTCGAGGAGCTCTACCTCACCGGCGTGCACCTCAGCCAGTACCGTCACCCTACGCGCTCGCCCATCCCGTATTGGAACGAGGCGCTCCGACGGGACCCGGGCGACGTGCGCACCAACCTCGCGCTCGCCGACCGCGACTACCGCGCAGGACGCTACGCCCCGGCGCTGGAGCGCATCGATCTCGCGCTCAAGCGACTGACGCGACGCAACGCGAACCCGATGGACGCCGAGGCCTTCTACCTGCGCGGACTTGTCCTCGCGCGGCTCGGACGTCGCGAGGAGGCCGAGCAGGCGTGGGGGAAGGCCGGATGGGACGCCACCTGGGCGGCGGCGGCGGGGTTCGCGCTCGCGCAGTCGCTGGCCTGCACGCAGCGCAACCGCGCCGCTCTCCGGGTGCTCGACACGCTCGACGGCGCGGTCGGCCACGACGCGCGGCGCGGTGCGCTCCGGGTGATCATGCTGCGCCGCCTCGGGCGGCACGACGAGGCGACCGACGTGCTCCGGGCCGCCCTCGCCGACGACCCGCTCGACGCCCTCCTGCGCGTTCTCGGCGGCTCGACGGCGATCTCCGACGCCGGCGTGCTGCGGGACGTCGCGCTCGACCTGCGCGACGCGGGGGAGGGGGATGCGGCCGCGGAGCTGCTCGACACGGTGACCACCGCCGCGGTCACGCCGGCCGGCAACCACACTCCACTCGCGCACTTCCTCGCGGCTGCCCTGCGGGACGCGCAGGGGCGCACCGAGGAGGCCGCCGCTCACCGCTCGCGGGCGCGGGCGGCGGATGCGAGCTGGGCCTTCCCCTCGGGGCTGGACGACCTGGACGCCCTGGATGCCGCACTGGCCGCCGACCCGTCCGACGTGGTCGCGCGGGGACTCCGGGCGATGCTGCTGTACGGCCATGGCCGCCGCGGCGATGCTCTCGCGGACTGGAACCGCGCCGTGACGGCGGAGACCCGCGACGCGGTGCTGCTGCGCAACGCGGCGCTCGCCGCCTACAACGTCGGCGGCGACGACGACACCGCCTGGGGCCTGTACGCGCGTGCGATCGCGGCCGCGCCGGGTGACGCCCGACTGCTGTACGAGCAGGATCAGCTCGCGCGCCGACTCGGCGACAGCTCCGCTGCCCGACTGGCGCGCCTCGAGCCGCAGGAGCAGCTCGTGCTGACCCGTGATGATCTGACGATCGCCTACGTCGGCCTCCTCGTCGCCGAGGGCCGCGCCGGACGCGGATACGAGATCCTCACGACCCGGCCGTTCCATCCCTGGGAAGGGGGCGAGGGCGCTGCCCTGGAGGCGTGGGATGCTGCGCGCACAGCGCTCGGCATGGACGTCGCTGATCCTCCCGCCTCCCTCGGGGAGACGCGCGCGCAGTACGTCCCGCCCGTTGCGCGGCACGACAACGGCGAGACCGACTACTTCGCCACGAGTCTCCCCGAGCTGCTGCTGTTCTCCCGGGAAGCGGCGGACGACTGACCGGGATGGTTCCGCTGTCGGGTGTTGCGTACGCGCTCGAGCGGGGTGAGTACCGGGCATCGATCGCGGGCGTCGGCGCCAGCCTGCGCGCGCTCACCTTCGGTGGCCGCGCTCTGGTGGCGGACTACGCGCCGGACGTGATGCGCCCGGCGATGAGCGGCGCCGTCCTGGTGCCCTGGCCCAACCGCATCGCCGACGCGCGCTACGTCTTCGCCGGCGAGACGCACGAACTGATCGTGAACGAAGCCGCCACCCGCACCGCGAGCCACGGCCTCGTCGCCTGGCAGGAGTTCGCGGCCGCCGCCCGGACGGCGTCGTCGGTCGTCCTCCATGCGGTGCTGGCGCCGCAGCCGGGATACCCGTGGCGGCTGAGCGTCGAGGTGGCGTACGCCCTCGAGGAAGACGGCCTGCACCAGTCGCTCACGGTGACGAACGAGTCGGGTTCGCCGGCGCCGGTGGGGCTCGGATCCCACCCGTATCTCGTCGCCGGGCCGCCTGTCGACGACGCCGTCGCCGACTGGACCCTGACTCTGCCCGCGGACGACGTCCTCCTGACCGACGATCGGTTCCTCCCCACGCATCTCGTCCCGGTGACGGTCGCGGCCGGGGGCGCCTACGACTTCCGCGAAGGGAAGCGCCTCCACTCGGCGGTCGTGAACCACGCCTTCACCCGACTCCGCCGCTCCGCGGACGGCCTGGCTCACGCTCGCCTCGTCCGCGATGACGGCACCGGGGTCGAGTTGGCCTGGGACGGCGACTGGGTGCAGGTGTACACGGCGGACGAGCCGAGCGGAGGGCTCCGGCGGTACGCCGTGGCGATCGAGCCGATGACCTGCCCGCCGGACGCCTTCCGCTCGGGCGTCGGTCTCCGCGTCGTCGACCCGGGCGGGAGCACGACGATGAGATGGGTGCTGCAGGCACGGGGATGACCCGGCCGGTCGTCCACTCATGATCCATGCGAGTCGGACGAGCCGGGCGGACCAGTACGGGATCGCGTATCTCCGGGCCCGCCGCCGCCAGAGTATCGTCCATGTTCGCAGTCCGATAGTCCTGCGATCCCGTGCGCGGCAGGTCGTAGCCTCGAAGACGCACCGACAGGAGCATCCATTCCCGGCAACAGCGCCGGGCGATCAATGAAGACAAGGAATGCGGATGATCACTTCGAACAAGCGCGTGCGGTGGGCGAGCCTCGCCGCCGTCGGCCTGACCTCGCTCGCGCTCACGCTGGGCGCCTGTTCCTCCGGGATGGAGACCTCCGACACCGGGGCCGCCCCCTCGGGCGGATCGGACGGACCGCTCACGATCGCGTACCTGCAGAAGCAGGGCGACCAGCAGTACTTCATCGACGAGGCCCAGGGTGCCGTCGACGCCGCCGACGCGGCCGGCGACGTCTCGGTCAATGTCGTGGACCTCGGCACCGACGCCAACAAGGCCATCTCCGAGGTCGAGGCCGCCATCGCGCAGGGCGTTGACGGCATCATCATCGTCGTGCCCGACACGCAGATCGGCCCCCAGGTCATCCAGCTCGCACAGGACGCGGGCATCCCGATCATGGCCTCCGACGACCCGATCTCCGACGGCGCGGGCGAGCCCGCCGCCTTCACCGGCTTCGACGGTACGTCGATGGGTGAGCAGGTCGGCGCCGAGGCTGCGCGCCTCTACCAGGAGGGTGGATGGGCGGCCGCCGACACCCGCATCCTCTCCGCGTACCGTCAGGATCAGCAGAACTGCGTCGAGCGCGTCGACGGCGCGGCCGCATCGTTCTCCGAGGCCGTCGGCGACGCTCCCGAGACGATCGACATCGGCACCGACAACTCCGCGACCGACGCACAGGACAAGGCCGGCGCGGTCATCACCGCGAACCCCGGCGTGACCAACTGGGTGGTCTGGGGCTGCAACGACGAGAACGAGACCGGCGTGGTCACCGCGCTCCAGAACGCCGGAGTGTCGCCGGACAACATCATCGGCGTGGGCCTCGGGGCGTACCTGACCTGCAAGGACTGGAAGGCCGGGCAGAACACGGGCAACAAGGCCGCGCTGTTCATCTCCGGCGTCGAGGTCGGCAAGGCCGCGGTCAACTCGATGGTGGACCTGCTGCGCAACGGCACGGCGCTGCCGCCCGCCACGGTCGCCGACACGACGATCGTCGACGCCGACAACTGGGAAGCCAAGGGCGTCGTCTGCACCTGACGCCTCTGAGCGAGGGGCCGCCTCACGGCGGCCCCTCGTCCGTCCCATCGATCCGACAGGATGAGAAACCGATGAGCGAGACCGACGTCGCCCTTCGCGCGACCGGAGTGACGAAGAATTTCGGCGCCGTGAGAGCGCTGCGGGGAGTCGAGCTCGTGCTGCGCGCGGGCGAGGTCACCGCCCTCATGGGCGAGAACGGCGCCGGCAAGTCCACTCTCCTGAAGATCCTCAACGGCGACTACCGGCCCGATGAGGGCCAGCTGTCCATCGACGGTGAGCCGGTGAACTTCGGCGATCCCTCGGATGCCCGAGCCGCCGGCCTCCGCGTCATCGCTCAGGAGCCCGAGATCATCCCGTGGGTGTCCGTCGCGGAGAACATCTTCGTCGGGGCGCTGGGATCGCTCGTGTTCAGCCGCCCCGCCCTGCTCCGTCGCTGCGACGAGGCGCTCAGGGAGTGGGGATTCCAGCGCGTGCTGCGCTCGGACGCCCTGGGCGCCGACCTCTCGCCCGCTCAGCGTCAGATCGTCGAGATCATGCGGGCTGTCGTCACCTCCCCGAAGATCATCTGCTTCGACGAGCCGACGTCCTCGCTCGGCGACGAGGAGGTGACGCTGCTGTTCGCGATGATCCGGCGGCTCCAGGCCGACGGGGTCGCGATCGGGTACGTGTCCCACCGCATGGGCGAGATCTTCCAGCTGGCCGACGACATCACCGTCCTCCGCGACGGGGCCTTCGTCGGTACGAAGCGCGCCACCGAGACCACCCACGACGAGCTCGTGCGGATGATGGTCGGCCGCGATCTCAGCCAGTTCTTCCATCGCGATCCGGCGCCGCTGGGCGAGGTCGTGCTGGAGCTCGACGACGTGACCAACGAGCACGTCACCGACATCAGCCTCACCGTGCGCGCGGGTGAGGTGCTGGGCATCGCCGGACTCGTCGGTGCAGGCCGGAGCGAGCTGATGAAGACCATCGCGGGAGACTTCCCGATCACGGCGGGACGCATCGTCGTCGAAGGTGTGCCCCGCCGCATCCGGCAGCCCGCCGACAGCATCCGCGCCGGCATCGCCCTGGCACCCGAGGAGCGCAAGGCCGAGGCGCTGCTATTGCAGCGCTCGGTGCGCGACAACGCCGCGCTCGCCGTGCTCTCGCAGCTCTCCCGGTGGATCTTCGTCCGAGACCGCGCCGAGCGTGCGCTCGCCCGGGAGTACGTCGAGACGCTGCGCATCCGCACCCCCTCCACCGAGCAGCTCGTGGGCAAGCTCTCCGGCGGCAACCAGCAGAAGGTCGTGCTGGCCCGATGGCTGGCCACCACCCCGAAGGTGCTGCTGCTGGATGAGCCCACGCGCGGCATCGACGTCGGGGCGAAGTCCGAGATCTACGCGATCATCGACCGCCTGGCCCACGAGGGCGTCGCTGTCGTGGTGGTCTCCAGCGAACTGCCCGAGGTGCTCGGCGTCGCCGATCGCATCTACGTGATGGCCGCCGGACGCATCCGCGGCGAGCTGACGCGCGCCGAAGCCACAGAAGAGAACATCCTGGCGCTCGCCATGGATGAGGAGGCGGCAGCATGACCACCGCCCCGAAGGAAGGAACGCACGTGACGACGACCTCATCCACCGCGGTGCAGACAGGTGCCATGGAGGTGGAGCGGCCCTCGCTTCCCAAGCGCATCGTGAGCGTCGTCGGGGTGCAGAACATCTCGCTGATCATCGCGATCGCGCTCGTGGTCGCCATCATCGGCATCCAGAACCCGCTGTTCTTCGGTGTGGCGAACCTGCGGGTCATCGGCACGGCCATCACGATCATGGGCCTCCTCGCCGTGGTGCAGACGATCGTCATCATCCTCGGCGCCCTCGACATCTCGGTCGGGTCGATCGCCGGACTGACCTCGGTCACCTCGGCCATGATCTTCACCGCCGCCGGCACCGCCGCGGGCGTGGCCGGCGCGATCGCCATCGGCGTGCTGTGCGGTCTGATCAACGGCTGCATCATCGTCTTCGGCCGGGTGAACCCCGTGATCGCCACCCTGGCGACCCTCGCCGCCTTCATGGGGGCCGCGCAGCTCATCTCCGACGGCCGTGCGCAGGGGTACACCGGCGCCGACCCGTTCTTCGTGTTCCTGGCCCGCGGCGCGATCATCGGGGTGCCGGTGCTCATCTGGGTGCTGGTGATCGTCGCAGCGCTCGCCTACGTGGTGCTGCGGTTCACCTCCATCGGCCGCAACATCTACGCCGTCGGCGGCAACAACATCGCCTCCCGTCTGGCCGGCATCAACATCAACCGCTACGTGATCGGCACGTACATGATCACGGGCGCCGTGGCGGCGATCGCCGGCATCCTGATCACCGCACGGACGGGATCCGGCCAGCCGGTCTCCGGCTCGGAGGGTCTCGAGCTGCAGGCCATCACGGCGGCCGCCCTGGGTGGTGCCGCGCTCAAGGGCGGCAAGGGGACCATCGTCGGAACGCTCCTGGCGGTCATCCTGCTCGGCGTCCTCACCAACGGCATGACCCTCCTCGGCGTCAACAGCTTCTGGCAGAACGTCGCCCAGGGGGCCTTGCTGGTCATCGCCGTCGTCATCCAGCAGCTGCGCTCCGGGGAGCGGCGCATCGGCATACCCGGCTGACGCCGCCGACCGCCGCCACCGCGAAACGTCGCAACACGCCGCGCTCCAGCGAGGAGGCGCGGCGTGTTGCGACGTTTCGGCGACGGTGTGGTGGAGCCGATTCAGCGACGGTGTGCCATCCCCAGCTGACGCGGCCGAAACTCACGAAACGTCGCAACACGCCGCGCTCCAGCGAGGGGGCACGGCGTGTTGCGACGTTTCGCCGACGATGGGGTGGAGCCGGTTCGGCGACGAGGCGGCGGCACCGATCGGCGCCGCCGCGTCCGCTCAGCCGAACTGGTTCATCGTGTTGTCCTTGCCACCGGCCTTGAGGGCGGCCTCGCCGGCGAAGTACTCCTTGTGGTTGTCGCCGATGTCGGAGCCCGCCATGTTCTGGTGCCGCACCGTGGCGATGCCCTCGCGGATCTCGCGGCGCTGCACGCCCCGCACATAGGCGAGCATGCCCTCCTCGCCGAAGTAGCCCTTCGCGAGGTCATCCGTCGACAGCGCCGCCGTGTGGTACGTCGGCAGGGTGATCAGGTGGTGGAAGATGCCCGCCCGGGCCGCGCCGTCGCGCTGGAACGTGCGGATCTGCTCGTCGGCCAGCCGGGCGAGCTCGGTGTCGTCGTAGTCGACGCTCATGAGGTCGGACCGTTCGTAGGCCGACACATCGGCTCCTCGCTCCGCGAGCAGGTCGTATGCCTGCTGACGGAAGTTGAGGGTCCAGTTGAACGACGGGCTGTTGTTGTAGACGAGCTTGGCGTCGGGGATCACCTCACGGATGCGGTCGACCATGCCCGCGATCTGCGCGATGTGCGGCTTCTCCGTCTCGATCCACAGCAGGTCGGCGCCGTGCTGCAGCGACGTGATGCCGTCCAGCACCACACGGTCCTCTCCCGTGCCCGCGCGGAACAGATACAGATTGCTGGCCAGGCGTCTCGGGCGCAGCAGCTTCCCCTCCCGTCGGATCACCACGTCGCCGTCGACGAGGTCTGCGCCCGTCACCTCCTCGACGTCGAGGAACGCGTTGTACCGGTCGCCGAGATCCCCCGGCGTGCGCGAGTACGCGATCTTCTGCGTGAGCCCGGCGCCGAGCGAGTCGGTGCGGGCCACGATGATGCCGTTGTCGATGCCGAGCTCGAGGAACGCGTAGCGCACCGCCGTGATCTTCGCGAGGAAGTCCTCGTGCGGCACGGTGACCTTGCCGTCCTGGTGACCGCACTGCTTCTCGTCCGAGACCTGGTTCTCGATCTGGATCGCGCAGGCGCCCGCCTCGATCATCTTCTTCGCCAGGAGGTAGGTCGCCTCCGGGTTGCCGAAGCCCGCGTCGATGTCGGCGATGATCGGCACCACGTGGGTCTGGTGGGTGTCGATCTGCGACTGGATGAACTCGACCGCGGTGTCGTCGCCGGCCGCCCGCGCGCGGTCCAGCTGCGAGAACAGCAGGTCGAGCTCGCGTGCGTCCGCCTGCCGCAGGAACGTGTAAAGCTCCTCGATCAGCGCCGGGACGGCGGTCTTCTCGTGCATGGACTGATCGGGCAGCGGACCGAACTCCGAGCGGAGCGCGGCGACCATCCACCCGGAGAGATAGAGGTAGCGCCGGTCGGTGCTCTTCAGATGCTTCTTGATCGAGATCAGCTTCTGCTGGCCGATGAACCCGTGCCACACCCCGAGCGACTGCGTGTAGAGGGAGGAGTCGGCGTCGTACTCTGCCATGTCGCGCCGCATGATGTCGGCGGTGTACTGCGCGATCTCCAGTCCCGTGCGGAAGCGGTTCTGCGTCCGCATCCGCATCACGTACTCGGGGTCGATGGAGGCCCAGGTCGGTCCGGCCGTCTCCGTGAGCGCGCGGATCGCCGCCAGGTCGTGATGATTCGTCATGTCGATGTCCTTCGTCGTCGTCGTCGGATGCTGTCGGTGGGCGGGTCAGTCGAGGAACGCCAGGTAGGCGGCCGTCGTGAGGAACGGCGGGAACTCCTCGCGCAGGGCGACGTCGCGGAAGATCTGCGCGGCGTCGTCGAAGCGGTCGCCGTCGGCACGCGGGGCCTCGGCGAGCACACGCTCGATGAGACGTTCGACGTACTCGCGGGTGATCTGCTGCCCGAGGTCGGTGCGGTGCTCCTGATGGATCCACTGCCACACCTGCGACCTGCTGATCTCGGCGGTCGCGGCATCCTCCATCAGGTTGTCGATGGCGACGGCTCCCAGACCGCGCAGCCACGCCTCGAGGTAGCGGATCGCCACCGACACGTTCGCGTGCACGCCGGCGGCGGTGACCGGGCGTCCGATGTGCACGTCGAGCAGATCGGATGCGGCGACCTGCACGTCGTCGCGCTGCCGATCGAGCTGGTTCGGGCGGTCGCCGAGAACGGCGTCGAACTCGGCCAGGGCGGTCGGAATCAGGTCGGGGTGCGCCACCCACGTCCCGTCGAAGCCGTCACCCGCCTCGCGCTTCTTGTCGGCGGCGACCTTCTCGAACGCGCGCGCGGTGACCTCGAGGTCGCGGCGGTTGGGGATGAAGGCGCTCATCCCGCCGATCGCGAAGGCGCCGCGCCTGTGGCACGTCTTGACGAGCAGCTCGGTGTAGGCCCGCATGAACGGCACCGTCATCGTCACCTCGCTGCGGTCGGGCAGCACGAAGCGCGCTCCGCGGCCGCGGTAGTTCTTGATGATCGAGAAGATGTAGTCCCAGCGTCCGGCGTTGAGGCCGGCGCAGTGGTCGCGCAGCTCGAAGAGGATCTCCTCCATCTCGAACGCCGCCGGCAGCGTCTCGATGAGCACCGTCGCGCGGATGGTGCCGTGCGCGATGCCGAGGTGGCGCTCGCTGAAGGTGAAGACGTCGTCCCACAGCTTCGCCTCCTCACTGGACTCGAGCTTCGCGAGGTAGAAGTACGGCCCGCGTCCACGGGCGATGAGCTCCGCCGCGTTGTGGAAGAAGTAGAGCCCGAAGTCGACGAGCGATCCGGATGCCGCGAGCTCGCGCCCCGTGCGATCGGTGATCCGGATGTGCTTCTCCGGCAGGTGCCAGCCGCGCGGACGCATCACGATCGTGGGGGTGCGCTCGGCGGTGACCTCGTACGTCCTCCCCTCCGGCGAGGTGAAGCGCAGGTCGCCGCGGATCGCGTCGCGCAGCGAGAGCTGACCCTCGATGACGTTGCGCCAGGTGGGGGAGGTGGCATCCTCCTGGTCGGCCAGCCACACGCGCGCTCCGGAGTTGAGGGCGTTGATCGTCATCTTCGGGTCGGTCGGCCCGGTGATCTCGACGCGGCGGTCGTCGAGTCCGGGGCCGGCGCCCGCGACACGCCATCCGAGGTCGTCGCGGATGTGCGCGGTGTCGTCGCGGAAGCCGGGGTCGTGACCGTTGCCGATCTCGAAGCGGCGACGCAGCCGCGCGGCCAGGCGATCGTGGCGCCGGCCGCCGAAGCGCGTGTGCAGCGCGGTGAGGAAGGCGATCGCGTCGGGCGTGAGGATCTCGTCGTATCGCGGCGCGAGCGGTGCCGTGATCTCCAGCCGCGGTTCGTGCGCCACCGTCGGGATCGGGCCGGTGCGGGTGGAGGAGGTCGGGAAGGGGGCGGTGAGGGTCATGTCGCGTCCTGGTCTGTGTCAGTGGTGTCGGTGTCGGTGTCGGCGCCGTGTGCCGGCGTGTGGCGCGGCGTCGGTGCCTGAGTCATCGATGGGTGCCGATGCAGATGCGTCCGGGTCGCGGATGCGGGTTCTGTCCCCACTGTGGGTGAAACATCACTGTCGAATTGGTCGGAGAGCGTGTGAAGATAAGCCCTATTTCTGTTCTGGTGACAGAATCGGCGAATGAGCATGGTCACGGACGGTCTGTCGCGGTTCGAGGGCGGCGACGATCAGGATGTGGACTCACTGACGATCGGCCGACGTGTCCGGCAGCTGCGCACCGAACGCGGCATGACGCTGGAGGAGCTGGCGGATGCCGTCGGCCGGGCTCCGAGTCAGCTCTCGATGATCGAGAACGGCCGCCGCGAGGCGAAGCTCACGCTGCTGCAGGCGATCGCACGCGCCCTCGGGTCCGGACTCGACGCGCTCCTGCAGTCCGCTCCGCTCGACGAGCGCTCGACGCTCGAGATCGGCGTCGAGCGCGCGATGCGCGGTCAGACGTTCCAGGCGCTGGGCATCGCACCGTTCCGGGTCGGCAAGTCCGTGCCCGACGAGGCGCTGCGCGCGATGCTGGCCCTGCAGGACGAGATCGAGCGCCTCCGCGACGAGCGAGCCGCCACCCCCGAGGAGGCGCGGCGGGCGAACGTCGCCCTGCGGCGCCTGATGCGCAGTCAGGACAACCACTTCCCCGAGCTCGAGGCTCAGGCCCGCGACCTCCTGGCCTCGGTGGATCACCCGGGCGGACCGCTCACGCAGCGCACAGCATCCGACATCGCCGCCCACCTCGGATTCACGCTGCACTACGTCCCCGATCTGCCCCACACGACCCGCAGCGTCGCCGACCTGAAGAACGGGCGGCTGTACCTCTCGAGCCGGCTGACCGCAAAGGGCGACCCGCGCACGGCGGTGCTGCAGGCGCTGTCGAGCCGCATCCTCGGGCACGCCGAGCCGCGCAGCTACGCGGAGTTCCTGCGTCAGCGCGTCGAGACGAACTACCTCACCGCTGCGCTGCTCGTCCCCGAGGCGCACGCGGTGCCGTTCCTGCAGGATGCCAAGTCGTCCCGCGCGATCTCGATCGAGGACCTCCGCGACGCCTACTCCGTCTCGTACGAGACCGCCGCGCACCGCTTCACCAATCTGGCGACGGTGCATCTCGGCATCCCGGTGCACTTCTTGAAGGTGCACGAATCGGGCACGATCACGAAGTCGTACGAGAACGACGACGTCAACTTCCCGACCGACCGGCTGGGCTCCAGCGAGGGGCAGATGTGCTGCCGCAGGTGGACGAGCCGCGTCGTCTTCGACGTCGACGACAAGTTCAACCCGTACTACCAGTACACCGACACCGGCAACGGCACGTACTGGTGCACCGCACGGGTGGAGTCCTCGAGCGAGGGCGACCATTCGGTGAGCGTCGGGGTGCGCTTCGACGACACGAAGTGGTTCCTCGGGCGCGACACCCCGCACCGCGGCGTCTCACGGCACGCGGTCGAGGTGTGCTGCCGTCAGGCGCCGCCCGAGCTCGAGGCCGCCTGGCGCGAGGCGTCGTGGCCGAACGTGCGGACGCCGCGCACGCTGCTCGCCACCCTCCCCACCGGCGCCTTCCCCGGCGTGGACACGACCGACATGTACGAGTTCCTCGAGGCCCACGCCCCGCGGTAGGGGTCGTCGGTGCTGGTCGGCCGTCCGCGAAACGTCGCAACACGCTGTGCCGCAGCGACGGGGTGCGGCGTGTTGCGACGTCTCGGCGAGGCGAATACGGCCGCGGCAGGCACCGCAGGCACCGGCAGGTACCGGCAGGCAGCGGAAGGCCGCGGAGGGCAGCGGAGGTCAGGACCCGCCGAGCACGCGCAGGGCCGCCCACAGCTCGGCGCGGGTGGCGAAGGAGCGGAGGTCGCGCGCCAGCACGCGCTCCGCGAGGGCGAGACGGGTGCGCACGGTGTGGCGGTGCACGCCGAGGGCCCGGGCGGTCGCCTCGTGCGAGCAGTCGTTGTCGAGCCAGGCGCGGAGGGTGGCGACCAGGTCGGTCTTCTCCTGCTCGTCGTGCGCGGTGAGCGGGGCGAGCTCGGCGGTGGCGAGCACCTGCGCCTCGCCGGTCAGCGCCGAGAGCACGCCGGAGCCGGCCACCTCGCCGAACAGGGTGAGCGCGCCGGTCCCGCGGTCGCGCGCGATGCGCGCCTGCTCGACGGCGCCCGCGAGGCCGTCGTACCCGGCCGGATCGGAGACGCCGATGCGGGCGCCGAAGCGCTCGGCCGCCTCCTCCACCGCGCGGAGGTCGCCGGCCGGCACCACGAGCACGAGGCCGTCGTCGGTCCGTCCGAAGAAGAGGGAGCCGCGCTGCTCCTCGGCGCGCAGCTCCAGGAGCTCGGCGAGTCCCTCGGAGCGGCCGGCCGCGGCATCCGTCAGCGCCACGGTGACCGGAGCCGCCGGCAGCGGCCCCCACACGTCGCGCGAGATGCGCCGGGCGAGGGTCGGATCGCCGGTCAGCAGCGACTCGAGCAGTCCCGAGCGCAGCGCGCCGCGTGCGCGGCTCAGACCCTGCTGCTGCTCGAAGGCGAGCCCGGCCATCGCGATCACCGCGGTCACGACGCCGCGACCCTCCTGGTCGAGCTCCGCGGCGGCGATCGCCAGCACGCCGCGGAGATGTCCGCCCCGCCCGAGCGTCTGCAGCGTGAACGGGCGCGGACCGATCCGCAGCGACGAGGCGGCGCGGGCTCCCCGGCGCAGCACCGTCGACACCTCGGCGCGGAGCGCCCGCTCGTCGGACTCGTCGAGGATGCGGGACGGATGCTCGCGCACGAGCTCCCCGGCGGCGTCGAACAGTCCCACCCAGGTGTCGAGCTGCCGGGCGAGCTCGGCGAGGGTGGCGCCGAGTCCGTCGGGGCGAAGGGCCGCCAGGGCGATCGCGCGCTGCGCGGCGAGGGCCCAGCCGCGGCGCGCATAGGACTGCGCCGCGATCGCCTCGGCGTTGGCGCGGGCCACGGCGATGAAGGGCGTGCGGTACGGCACCTCGAACAGCGGCATGCCCTCGTCGCGGCAGGCCGCGGCGAGGTCGGGCGGCACGCCGTCGCGCACAACCTCGGTGCCGAAGCCGAGGCCGGTCACCCCGCGCCCGGCGAGACGGGCGACGTACTCCGCGGCGGAGGTCGCCCCGGCGCCGGCGAACTGCGTGCCCGTGGTGAGCAGCACGAGTCCCTCGGACAGGAAGGGGGTCGGGTCGGCGAGGTCGCTGCTGTGCACCCAGCGCACGGGGCGGTCCAGCGCCTCCTCGGGTGAGCCGGGGGTCAGGATCAGGCGCAGGTCGGCGCGCGAGAGCAGGGCGCGCAGCGTCGGGGCGTCGGCCGTGGCATCCATCGTTCGTCCTCCGCTCGGCCGCCAATCATGTACGGGACGTACATGCATCGCTCCAGAATGTACAGCAGGGCAGGTGCACGTCCCGGCCGCGCCCGCATACGCTCCGGATCATGAGCGCACTCGACACCCTCACCGCGCCGCCGGTCGGCGGCCCCACGCTCGCACAGGAGCGCCGCCTCGTCACGGCCATCCCCGGCCCCCGCTCCGAGGAGCTCCTCGCCCGCAAGTCCGCCGCCGTCGCGGCCGGCGTCGGGCACACCGTCCCCATCCACGCGGTCGCCGCGGGCGGCGGCGTCGTCGTCGACGCCGACGGCAACTCGCTCATCGACCTCGGGTCCGGCATCGCCGTGACCACGGTGGGCAACGCCCACCCGAAGATCGTCGAGGCCGTGCAGGCACAGGTCGCGCAGTTCACGCACACCTGCTTCATGATCTCGCCGTACGAGTCGTACGTCGAGGTCGCCGAGGCGCTCAACCGCGTCACCCCGGGCGACCACGAGAAGAAGACGGCGCTGTTCAACTCCGGCGCCGAGGCCGTCGAGAACGCGATCAAGGTCGCCCGCAAGTACACCCAGCGCCAGGCGGTCGTCGCCTTCGACCACGCCTACCACGGCCGCACGAACCTGACGATGGCGCTGACGGCGAAGGCCATGCCCTACAAGAGCGGCTTCGGCCCGTTCGCCTCCGAGATCTACCGCGTGCCCGCGTCCTACCCGTACCGCGACGGACTCAGCGGACCGGATGCTGCGAAGAAGGCCATCTCGCTCATCGAGAAGCAGATCGGCGCCGACAACCTCGCCGCCGTGATCATCGAGCCCATCCAGGGCGAGGGCGGCTTCATCGTCCCCGCCGACGGCTTCCTGCCCGCGGTCGCCGACTGGTGCCGTGCGAACGGCGTCGTCTTCATCGCCGACGAGGTGCAGACGGGCTTCGCCCGCACCGGCGCGATGTTCGCCAGCGAGCTGTTCGGCGTCGTCCCCGACCTCGTCACCACCGCCAAGGGCATCGCCGGCGGTCTGCCGCTGGCCGCGGTCACCGGCCGCGCCGAGATCATGGACGCCTCGCACACCGGCGGCCTGGGCGGCACGTACGGCGGCAACCCCATCGCCTGCGCGGCGGCCGTCGCCGCCATCGACGTGTTCGAGGGCGAGAACCTCGCCGCGCGCGCCGTCGAGGTGGGCCGGATGCTGGCCGACCGGCTGACCGCGATGCAGCAGGGCGACCCGCGCATCGGCGACATCCGCGGTCGCGGTGCCATGATGGCCGCCGAGTTCGTCGACCCCGCGACGGGCGAGCCGGACGCGGCGCTCACCGGCGCGGTCGCGAAGGCCTGCATCGCGCAGGGCGTCATCGTCCTGACGTGCGGCACCTACGGCAACGTCATCCGCTTCCTGCCGCCGCTGTCGATCCCCGACGCGCTCCTGGCCGAGGCTCTGGACGTCGTGGCCGACGCGCTCGCCGCGGCCTGATCCGCGCATCCTGATCCGCCCGCCCGGGGGCATGTCCCACTTCCTGCACAACACGCCGGGGGGTTGTGCAGGAAGTGGGACATGAGAGCCCGACCCGCGGGGACACCGACCGATAGCCTCACGAAGAAGTAAAGGGAACCATGACTGAGATCACCCGTGACGTCGTCATCATCGGAGCCGGCGCCGCCGGACTCACCGCCGCCAACGAGCTGAAGAAGGCCGGGCTGTCCGTCGCCGTGCTCGAGGCGCGCGACCGCGTCGGCGGGCGCCTGCACACCGACGAGATCGAGGGCGCGATGCTCGAGATCGGCGGCCAGTGGGTGTCGCCCGACCAGGACGCGCTCATCGATGCCGTGGCCGAGCTGGGGCTCGAGACCTTCAGCCGCTACCGCGACGGCGACAGCGTCTACGTCGGACCCGACGGGCAGTCGCACCGCTTCACCGGCGAGATGTTCCCGGTGTCGCCCGAGACCGAGAAGGTGATCGCCGAGATCACCGAGCGCCTCGACGCGATGGTCGCCGAGATCGATCCCGACCGTCCGTGGGCGCACGAGAAGGCCAAGGAGTGGGACAGCGTCACCTGGGACGCCTGGCTGCGCACGCAGACCGACGACGACGAGGCGGTGCGCAACCTCGCCTTCGCAACCGGTTCGGCGATGCTCACCAAGCCCACGCACACCTTCTCGCTGCTGCAGTCGCTGCTGATGGCCGCGTCCGCCGGCTCCTACTCCCACCTCGTCGACGCCGACTTCATCCTCGACAAGCGTGTCGTCGGCGGACTCCAGCAGGTGCCTCTCCTCCTCGCCGAGCGCCTGGGAGACGACGTCTACCTCGAGCAGCCCGTGCGCACGCTGCGATGGGATACCGCGGCTTCCGGCGCCGCATCCGAAGGGGTGGTCGCGATCGCCGACGGCATGACCGTCCGCGCACGCTGGGCCATCCTCGCGGTGCCGCCGGTGCTGTACACGCGCATCTCGTTCGAGCCGCCGATGCCGCGCCTGCACCACCAGATGCACCAGCACATCTCGATGGGCTTCGTCATCAAGGTGCACGCGGTCTACGACACGCCCTTCTGGCGCGAGCAGGGCCAGTCCGGCACCGCCTTCAGCCCCTACGAGATCGTGCACGAGGCGTACGACAACTCCAACCACGGCGACCCCCGCGGCATCCTCGTCGGCTTCGTCGCCGACCAGAACGCCGATGACGTGTTCCGCCTCAGCCCCGAGGAGCGCCGCGAGCGCATCCTGCGGTCGCTCTCGCACTACTACGGCGACGCGGCCATGAGCCCGTCGGTGTACTACGAGAGCGACTGGGGCGTGGAGGAGTGGACGCGCGGCGCCTACGCCGCGAGCTTCGACATGGGCGGTCTGCACCGCTACGGCGGCGACATGCGCACGCCCGTCGGGCCCATGCGCTTCGCCTGCAGCGACATCGCCGGCGCCGGCTACCAGCACGTCGACGGCGCCATCCGCATGGGGCGCCTCGCCGCCTCCGAGATCCTCGCCGAGGCGCGGGCGTGACCCGGCCCGTCGTCGTCGGCTACACCGCGACGACGGGTGGCGCGGACGCCGCCGCCCTCGGCAGCCGGCTGGCCGCGGCATCCGGTTCGGCACTCCACCTCGTGGTGGTGCTCCCGGCGGACGAGCGCAGCGTGATCACCCCGCCGGACGCCGGCTACGACCGCTACCTGCGCGATCAGGCGTCCACCTGGCTGCGCGAGGGCGAAGAGCTGCTGCCGGCATCGGTCGAGCGGTCCTCGCGGGTCCGCTACGCCGAATCGTTCGCGGAGGGCCTCATCGCCTACGCCGACGAGATCGGCGCCGCGCACATCGTCATCGGGGCAGGCGGGGGCGGTCTGCGCGGACGCCACCGCCTGGGCTCGGTAGCCCAGGAGCTGCTGCACTCCTCCGACGTGCCGGTCGCCCTCGCCCCCGACGGCGCGCGCGACGTCGACTCCGCGGTCGGCATCACCCGTCTCACTGCGGCTGTGGGCACGCGCCCCGGTGCCGAGGCGCTCTTCGAGGAGACCATCGACCTCGCCACCGCGATCGGCGCCCGGGTGCGGCTGCTGTCGCTCGTGACGGTCGACCTGCCCGCCTCGGTGGACACCGGCGTCATCCGCGTCGCGGGCGCCGCGCACGCCGACGAGGTGCTCGCCGAGGCGCGCTCCGCGCTGCCCGTCGGACTCGAGGCCACGGCGATCGTCGCGCGCGGCGCGTCGATCGAGGACGCCGTGTCGCACCTCGACTGGGAGCCGGGCGAGATCGCGATCGTCGGCTCGAGCCGGCTGGCCCGGCCCCGCCGCCTCTTCCTGGGCTCGACCGCGGCCAAGATGCTGCACGAGCTCCCCGTGCCGATGATCGTCGTACCCCGCACGCGCAAGAAGAGCTCGAAGAAGAGCAAGAAGGGCGGCGCACGCCGATGAACGCTTCCGAGGGCTCCGCCGCACCGGCCGCCGCCGTCGACACCGAGACGGGCGGCCTGTCGAAGAAGGGCCTCAGCGCCGGCACGGTCGGTCTGATCGGCGCCGTGGTGATCGGCATCTCCTGCATCGCCCCCGCGTACACCTTCACCGCGGCCATCGGCCCGACGGTCGGCGCCGTCGGCGTCCAGGTGCCGGCGATCATCCTCGTGGGCTTCATCCCGATGCTGCTGGTGGCCTTCGGCTACCGCGAGCTCAACAACCGGATGCCGGACTCGGGCACGTCGTTCACCTGGGCCGCGCGCGCTTTCGGCCCCTGGATCGGCTGGATGGCCGGCTGGGGCCTGGTGGCGGCAACGGTGATCGTCCTGTCGAATCTCGCGGGCATCGCGGTGGACTTCCTCTTCCTCCTCATCTCGCAGCTGACGAACAACCCCGGGATCGCCGACCTCGCTGGCGTGATCTGGATCAACATCGCGGTCTGTCTGCTGTTCGTGCTCGGGGCGACCTACGTGTCGTACCGCGACGTGCAGACCACCCAGAAGCTGCAGTACTTCCTGGTCGGGTTCCAGATCATCGTCCTGCTGCTGTTCGCGATCGTCGCCATCGTGCAGGTGAACACCGGCAACGCGTTCGACGCGACGCCGTTCGACTGGTCGTGGTTCAACCCGTTCGCCGTGACGTCGTTCAGTTCGTTCGCGGCCGGGCTCTCACTGTCCATCTTCATCTTCTGGGGATGGGACGTCACCCTGACGATGAACGAGGAGACGAAGGACCCGGAGAAGACCCCCGGTCGCGCCGCCACCATCACCGTCGTCACGATCGTCGCCCTCTACCTGCTGCTCGCGATCTCGATGATCATGTTCGCCGGCATCGGCGACGGCGAGTTCGGCCTGGGCAACCCCGACATCCAGGACAACGCGTTCTTCGCGCTGGCCGGCCCCATCCTCGGACCCCTGGCCGCCCTCGTCTCGCTCGCGGTGCTCACCTCCTCGGCCTCGTCGCTGCAGTCGACCTTCGTCGGGCCGGCGCGCACGCTGCTGGCCATGGGGCACTACGGCGCGCTTCCGCCGCGGTTCGCCGCCGTCAGCCCGCGGTTCTTCACCCCGGGCTTCGCGACGATCGTGTCCGCCGCCGTCGCGGCCGGCTTCTACGCGGTCATGCGGGTCGTGAGCACGAACGTGCTCTCCGACACGATCCTCACCCTCGGGATCATGATCTGCTTCTACTACGGACTCACCGCGTTCGCGTGCGTCTGGTACTTCCGCAAGCAGTGGTTCGACTCCGTGCGCAACGTCTTCTTCACGTTCCTCTTCCCGCTCATCGGCGGTGTCATCCTGGCCGTGCTGTTCGTGACGACGCTCATCGACAGCATGAACCCGGAGTACGGCAGCGGCTCGGCGATCGGCGGCGTCGGCCTCGTCTTCATCCTCGGCGTGACGATCATCGTCGTCGGCATCGCGATCATGATCTGGCAGGCCATCGCGCGCCCCGCCTTCTTCCGCGGTCGGACGCTCGCCGTCGACGCGCCCGCCAGCCTGCGCCGCACCCGCCGGTGACGGCAGAGTAGACCCCACCACCCCAACCGATCGGAGCAGACATGAGCGACTACGCCGTCGTCAACCCCGCCACCGGCCAGACCCTGGCCACCTACCCGACGCTCGCCGACGCGGACGTGGACGGCCGGATCGAGGCAGCGGATGCCGCGTTCCGCATCTGGCGCGCGACCCCCGTCTCCGAGCGGGCCGCCCTCGTGCGTCGCGCGGCGGAGCTCCACCGCGAGCGCCGCGACGAGCTCGCGGAGATCATCGTCCGCGAGATGGGCAAGCCGCTGGCCGCCGCCATCGGCGAAGTCGACTTCGCCGCCGACATCACCGAGTTCTATGCCGACCATGCGGAGGAGATCACCCGCGACCGCCCCCTCGACATCCTGGGGGAGGGCACCGCGGTCATCCGCCGCGCGCCGCTCGGGGTGCTGCTGGGCATCATGCCGTGGAACTTCCCGTACTACCAGGTCGCCCGCTTCGCCGCCCCGAACCTCGTGCTCGGCAACACGATCCTCCTCAAGCACGCACCGCAGTGCCCTGAGTCCTCGGCGGCCATCGAGGACATCTACCGCGACGCCGGCCTCCCCGTCGGCGCGTACACGAACCTCTACGCCACGAACGAGCAGGCGGCGGTCATCATCGCCGACCCGCGCGTGCAGGGCGTCTCGGTGACCGGGTCGGAGCGCGCGGGTGCCGCGGTGGCGGAGATCGCCGGCCGCCACCTCAAGAAGGTCGCGCTGGAGCTCGGCGGGTCCGATCCGTTCATCCTGCTGTCCACCGACGACCTCGACGGCACCGTGCAGTCCGCCGTGGACGCGCGTCTGGACAACAACGGCCAGTCCTGCAACGCGGCCAAGCGCTTCGTCGTGATCGACGACCTGTACGAGCCGTTCGTCGAGAGGTTCGTCGCCGCGATGGGCGGCGCCACGGTCGGCGACCCGATGGCCGATGACACCGTGATCGGTCCGCTCTCGTCCGAGCTCGCCGCGGAGCGCCTGCAGGAGCAGGTCGACCGCGCCGTGGCGCAGGGCGCCACCGTACTCGTGGGCGGCACGCGCGAGGGCACATACTTCCCGGGGACGGTGCTCGCCGACGTCACGCCGGAGATGGACGCCTACCAGGAGGAGTTCTTCGGCCCCGTCGGCGTCGTCTACCGCGTCGCCGACGAGGACGCGGCGATCACCCTCGCCAACGACACCGGCTTCGGGCTCGGCTCGTACATCTTCACGACCGACGAGGAGCAGGCCGAGCGCGTGGCCGACCGCATCGAGGCCGGCATGGTCTACGTGAACCTCGTCCTCGCCGACTCGCCCGAGCTGCCCTTCGGCGGCGTGAAGCGCAGCGGCACCGGCCGTGAGATGGGTCTCCTGGCAGCCGACGAGTTCGTCAACAAGAAGCTCGTGCGCGTCGGCCCGCGGAGCTGACAGCCCAGTGAGGGGCGGATGCCGCGGCATCCGCCCCTCACTTGTGCCCGGGTGAGAGGGCTCAGGCCGCCAGAAGCACGTCGGCCGTGCGCGTGTGCGCGAGCGAGAGCGCCTCGCCGACGCCCGCGTTGGTCAGGACGCCGTCGTGCGTGCTGAGGCCCGCGGCCAGCGCCGCGTCCTCGGTCAGCGCGCGGCGCCAGCCCTTGTCGGCCAGGGCGAGCACGTACGGCGCCGTGGCGTTCGTGAGCGCCCGGGTGGAGGTCTCCGGCACGGCGCCGGGCATGTTGCCGACGCAGTAGAACAGCGTGTCGTGGACGGCGAACGTCGGGTCGTCGTGGGTCGTCGCGTGCGAGCCCTCGAAGCAGCCGCCCTGATCGATGGCGATGTCCACGAGCACGGAGCCCGGCTTCATCCGCGCCACCATCTCGTCGGTGACGAGCTTCGGCGCGGCGGCCCCGGGGATGAGCACGGAGCCCACGACGAGGTCGGCGTCGGCGAGCTGATCGGCGATCTCGAGGTACGACGAGTGCCGCGTCTGGATCAGGCCGCCGAACTGGTTCTCGAGCTGTCGCAGGCGCGGGAGCGACACGTCGATGACGGTCACGTCGGCGCCGAACCCGACGGCGTTGTGCGCGGCGTTCTCCCCGGCCACGCCGCCGCCGATGATCACGACCTTCGCCTTGCGGGTGCCCGGGACGCCGCCCAGGAGCGTGCCCCGGCCGCCCGCGGGCCGCATGAGGTTGTACGCGCCGACCTGGATCGAGAGGCGTCCGGCCACTTCGCTCATCGGCGCCAGCAGCGGCAGGCTGCGGTCGGGCAGCTGCACGGTCTCGTAGGCGATCGCGGTGGTGCCGGCATCCAGCAGAGCCCGGGTGCACGGCGCGGACGCGGCCAGGTGCAGGTAGGTGAACAGCACCTGATCGCGGCGCATGCGGCCGTACTCCGCGGCGATGGGCTCCTTGACCTTGAGCAGCAGGTCTCCACGCGCCCACACCTCGTCGGCGTCCGGCAGCATCTCGGCCCCGGCGGCGCGGAAGTCGTCGTCGGTGATGCGCGATCCCTCTCCGGCGCCGGTCTCGATGAAGACCTCGTGCCCGCGGCGGCGCAGCGCATCCACGATGGCGGGCGTCACCGCCACCCGGTCCTCGTTGTTCTTGATCTCTGCGGGAATGCCAACCCTCATGCGTCGTCCTCTCTCGATTGCTGTCAGTGTGAAGGAACGGTGATCAGCGCTCAGCATCGGTGAAGGATCTTCGCCCGATCGGGCAGAATCAACGTATCGCTTCGGGAAGGAAGGTGTCTGATGTCCAATTCGATGAAGAATCGACAGGCTGCCGCGATCGACGACACGGATCGGACGATCATCGCCGCCGTCACCGCCGACGCGCGCATGACCAACAGCGAGCTCGCCGCCGCCGTGGGCATCGCGCCGTCCACCGCGCACGGGCGCCTCCGGGCGCTCGTCGAGCGCGGGCTGATCTCAGGGTTCACCGCCAGCATCGACCAGGCGCAGCTGGGCCGGGGGCTGCAGGCCCTCGTGGGCGTGACCTTGCGTCCGGGGGCGCGGCAGGCGAGCATCATCGACTTCGCCGACCACGCGCGCGGCTTCGACGAGGTCGTCCAGGTCTTCTTCCTCGGTGGCGTCGACGACTTCATGGTGCATGTCGCGGTCGCCGACTCGTCCTCGCTCCGTCGCTTCGTCGTGGAGCACATCTCCGGCCACGACCGCGTCGCCTCCACGCGGACGAACATCATCTTCGACTACCACCGCAACGCGGTCGTCTCCTCCTTCCGCTGATCGCGGGGGAGTGCGCGCCGCCCTGGGCGGCGCTCCACGCGCGTGCGCCCGGTCTCGAGTTCGCATCGGTGCTCATTCGCAGTTGACACGTCCGAACGCATAGTGAACACTCGTGCGTAGAACGAACAACTGTCCATACCGCGAACGTCGGGCCCATCCGGCTCGCCCCGTCCCACCCCAGGAGCCCCCGATGAAGACACCCTCGCCGTTCCGCCGCAGTCTCCTGGGTCTGGCTGCGGTCACCGCCGCCACCCTCACGCTCGCCGGCTGCGCCGGCGGCTCCGACGCCCCCGCCGGCGGGGCATCCGCGGGAGGCGATGTCGAGGTCGCCGGCGTCAGCATCGCGAAGGACGCGGACATCGCCGCGATGGTCCCCGAGGACGTCGCGTCCAGCGGCACGCTGACGGCGATCCAGTTCGACAACGCGCCGGCCGACACGTTCCTCGACGAGAACGACGAGCTCGCGGGGTGGGGGCCCGACCTCGGACGTGCCGTCGCCGCCGTCCTCGGGCTGTCCTTCGAGGCCGAGGTCTCCGGAGCGTTCGACACCTTCATCCCCGGCATCCAGAACGGCCGCTACGACACGTCGTGGGCGTCGATCATCGTCACCCAGGAGCGTCTCGACGTCGTCGACATCGTCGCCGTGCACGAGAGCACGACCGGCGTCATCACGCGCGACGGCGCGGGCCTCACGATCTCCGCCCCGGAGGATCTGTGCGGGCTGCGCATCGGCGCCCTGGCCGGCTCGGCCTTCCTCATCCAGATCGAGGAGATCCAGAGCCTGTGTCAGAGTGCCGGCAAGGAGGCGCCGACCATCGACTCGTTCCCGCAGCAGGCGGCCGCCCAGCTGGCGGTCACCTCCGACCGCATCGACGCGTTCATGACCGCGAAGGGCCAGCTCAGCTGGCTCCTGCGCGACGGCAGCGGCGTCGAGGGCTTCGAGATCCAGCCGCTCGACTACCAGCCGAACCTCGAGGGCATCGCCGTCGGCAAGGACTCCGGCATGACCGAGGCCATCACCGCCGCGATGAACAAGCTCATCGACGACGGGTCGTACGAGAAGATCCTCGCCACGTGGGACATCGACTTCGGCCTCGTCGACAAGGCCGAGGCGAACCCCGCGGCATCTCAGTAAGCCAGGCCTGCCCTCGCCGCGCTCCGGCGTCCGTTCGACCGGACGCCGGAGCGCGCAGGGCTGAGGGAACCATGAACCCACTCGATCTGACCGGACGCACGGCGCTCGTGATCCGCGCCGGCGGCGACCTCGGCCGCGCCGGTGCCCGCATGCTGGCCGAGCGGGGGGCCCGCGTCGTCGTGACCGACGGCGACGGAGAGGCTCTCGAGGCCGGCTTCGGCCACGACGACCGCTTCACCCTCCGCACCGCCTGCGCGTGCGATGCCGACGCCCTCGGCGCGGTGGCCCTGGAGTTCCCCGAGGTGGAGGTGCTCGTGCACTGCGCGAGCGCCTCGCCGCGCGACACGGGGGAGTGCTGGGAGGCCATCCGCATCTTCGCCCCCGCCATGACGGCACGGGGCCGCGGGTCGATCATCGCCGTCGGCCGGGCCGCCGACGACGA
The DNA here is from genome assembly GCF_003991875.1 of Microbacterium lemovicicum. NCBI lineage: Bacteria > Bacillati > Actinomycetota > Actinomycetes > Micrococcales > Microbacteriaceae > Microbacterium > Microbacterium lemovicicum. Next base: position 2,646,407 of record NZ_CP031423.1, on the reverse strand, counting down.
GCCGGACGCGCTGACGAACCTCACGGCGCTCGACCGCCTCGTCGGACGCCTCGCGCCCGACCTCCAGGAGCACGGGGTGCGGGTGAACACCCTCCGCCCCGACGACCAGGGTCTCGACGACGCCCTGGCGTTCCTCGCCTCCGACCGGTCCTGCCACGTGACCGGATCGTCGCTCGAAATCGACGGTGGATGGTCGGCGATGACGTCGCTCACCGTTCCGGCCGCTCCCCGCGCCTGACCAGATCCCCCCACGAAGAGGACTCCGATGATGACGAACGATTCTCCGCCGCCGCGGGATGCGGAGCGGGGTCCGCTGACCGCCACCCTGCAGATCGGCCGGCGCGACACCGCCAAGACGGTCCGCATCTCGGACTCGCGGCGGATGTGGGGGAAAATCGGCGGCTGGGTGCTGCGCATCGTCGTGGTGCTGATCGTCCTCGACATCGTCTCGAAGTTCCTCACCGCCGACGCGATGAAGTGGGACACCGTCTGGTTCTACCTCTTCAACCAGAAGGTGCTCAACGGCGTCGTCCTCACCCTGGTGCTCACAGCCGTCGCGATGATCCTGGGCTGCCTGATCGGCCTGATCCTCGCCCTCATGAAGATCTCGCGCAGCCTGCTGCTGAACGTGGCGGCGGACGGCTACATCTGGATCTTCCGCGGCACTCCGCTGCTCGTGCAGCTGCTGTTCTGGTACAACCTCGCCAGCTTCCTCCCGAGCCTGTCGATCGGCATCCCGTTCGGCCCGCAGTTCCTGGAGGTCGACACCAACTCCGTGATCACCTCCATGGTCGCCGCGATGCTCGGCCTCGGGTTGAACGAGGGCGCGTACATGTCGGAGATCATCCGCGCCGGCATCCAGTCGGTCGATCACGGCCAGAGCGAGGCGGCCGCCGCGCTCGGCATGTCGCGTCGTCGCGCGATGAGCCGTGTGGTGCTCCCCCAGGCGATGCGGGTCATCGTGCCGCCGACCGGCAACCAGGTCATCTCGATGCTGAAGGGCACCAGCCTCGTGAGCATCGTCGCCATCAGCGAGCTGCTGTACACGGTGCAGGTCATCTACGCCCGCACGTTCGAGACGATCCCGCTGCTGGTCGTCGCCTGCATCTGGTACCTGTTCCTGACCTCCGTGCTCTCCATCGGGCAGCACTACATCGAGAAGTACTACGCCAAGGGCGCCAGCCGCACCGTGCCCGACACCTATCTGACCAAGCTCAAGAAGCTCATGTCGCGGACCGGCCACTCCAGCTACGTCCCCAGAAAGGAGCCGGTGGAATGACGCGCACCGCGCCCATCGTCCAGCTCGAGGCGATCTCCAAGCACTACGGCCCGCTCCAGGTGCTCGACGCGGTCGAGCTCGAGGTGTTCCCGGCCGAGGTCGTCTGCATCATCGGACCCTCCGGATCGGGCAAGAGCACCCTTCTGCGATGCGTCAACCACCTCGAGCGCCCCGACGGCGGCGTCGTGCGCCTCAACGGCGAGATCGTCGGCGTGCGGGAGTCGCGTGGTCAGCTGGTCGAGGTCGCACCGGCCGAACTCGCTCGGCAGCGGACCGAGATCGGCATGGTCTTCCAGAGCTTCAACCTCTTCGGCCACATGACGGTGCTCGAGAACATCATCGAGGCGCCCATCCAGGTGCTGGGCACCCCGCGGGCGGAGGCGAAGGCCCACGCCCGGCAGCTGCTCGAATGGGTGCGCCTGGAGGGCAAGGAGGACACCTACCCGCGGCAGCTGTCCGGCGGGCAGCAGCAGCGCGCGGCCATCGCCCGTGCCCTGGCGATGCGGCCCAAGGTGATGCTCTTCGACGAGCCCACCTCCGCGCTCGACCCGGAGACGGTCGGGGAGGTGCTGTCGGTGATGCGGCGGCTCGCCTCCGAAGGACTCACGATGATCGTCGTCACGCACGAGATCGACTTCGCCCGTGAGGTCGCCGACCGCGTCGCCTTCATGGACGGGGGCCGCATCGTCGAGATGGGGCCGCCCGAGCAGGTGCTGGATGCCCCGACGCAGGAGCGCACGAGGAAGTTCCTCTCGCGCATCCTCAACACCCGGGCGGACGCGACCGAAGCCTGACGGCAGCGCCGGTCAGCCGTGACGCGTCAGCGCTGCTGACCCATCAGCGCGATGTCCGAGCCGATCTGGCGCGTGGTCTCGAGCAGGAGCGGCAGGCACTGCTCCACCAGCTCGTCGACCGAGACGCGGGAGGTCGACACGGTGATGTTCACCGCGCTGATGTACGCGCCCGTGCGGCTGTCGACGACGGGAGCGGCGATCGAGCGGGCGCCGAGGTCGAGCTCCTGGTTGTTGACCGCCCAGCCCTGCGCGCGCACCTCGGCGATGCGCTCGCGCAGCTCGCCTTCGTCGGTGACGGTGAGCGGAGTGAATTTCTCCCGCGGGTACACGCGAAAGAACTCGTCGAGCTCGTCGGGCGGCATGGCCGACAGCAGCACCCGCCCGGTGGACGTGCAGAAGGCGGGGATGCGTCGGCCGATGCTCACGCGGAGGGGCATGACCGAGTCGGCGGCCGCCCGGGCGACGTAGACGATGTCGCCGTCGTCGTACTCGCAGGCCGAGCACGATTCGCCGATGCGCGCGGACAGGCGGCGCAGGTGGTCCTGCGTCACGTCCACGCTCGACGAGGAGGAGAGGAACGCGTAGCCGAGGTCGAGCACCCGCGGCCGCAGGTAGAAGCGGTTCTGCTGCATCCCGACGTAGCCGAGCGTCTCGAGAGTCAGGAGGGATCGACGCGCGGAGGCGCGGCTGAGTCCCGCGATCTTGGCGACGTCGGCCAGGGTGAGCATGGTGCGTTCGTCGGAGAACGCACGGATGACCGCGAGACCGCGAGCGAGGGACTGGACGAACTCACCGGAGGGCTGATGGGGCTCTCTGGCTTGCATGGCGGGGCTCCCTCGACCGGCGGACGTCGTGCGTGATCGTCCTCACCTTACTCATCACCTGATATATGAGGCGCCATTGATGTCCAGGGTCGCTCCGCTCAGGTGGCGCACGCGACCGGACGCCAGCAGGGAGACGAGCTCGGCGATCTCCTCCGGCGGGACCATCTCGCCCATGGCCAGCGCCCGCAGGAACTCCTCCCGGCCGCCCCGGTCGGCGCTCGCCGTCGCCGACATCCCTGTGTCCACCGCGCCGGGCGCGATCAGGTACGCCAGCACGTTGCGGTCGGCGTGGGTGCGGGCGATCGTCTTGATCGCGGCGGCGGTCGCCGCCTTCGATGCGGCGTACGCGACGAGGTTGGCGTGACCGCTGCCGCGTTGAGTCACCCAGCTGCTGAGCCCGACGATGGTGCCGCCGTCGTGCCCCGCGAAGTGCGCCAGTGCCCGGCGGATGAGCGTCAGCTGGCTGAGCGTGTTGACCTGCAGCGCCTGCTCCATGACGGCCTGCCAGCGCTCGTCGGTGTCGTCGAGCTCGATGCGGGGCATGATGGCCGCGTTCAGGACGACGACGTCGATGCGGCCCGCCCAGGTCTCCGCCTGCTCCCACAGCCGGCCCGCGCCCGCCGGATCGGCGAGGTCGGCCTGCACCACGTGGGCTCTGTCGGACGGGAAGGATGCCACGGCCCGGCGTGCGCCGTCGGGGTTCGTGTTCGCGTGCGCGATCACGCGGGCGCCCGTCGAGGCGAGCCGCTGCACGATGGCCAGCCCGATGCCGCTGGAGGCGCCGGTCACGAGGATGGTGCGGTCGGCGAGATCGGTCATGGCGTGCCTCCGGCTGCGGCGACGGAGGCGCAGACTCCGTGTGGTGAAGTGGTCGTCAGGTGTGGACGCTCATCAGCTTAGACGGTATGTTCGTTTAGCGACCAGTCGTTCGTATGGTGAACACTCTCAGGCCGCGCGAGACGAGGAGCGAGCATGAGGATAACGTCCCCGGGCATCGGATCGCCCGAGGAGTCGGGAGCGATGAGCTTCGACGGCCGCGACGTGCCCGTCCGTGCGACCGACACCATCGCCTCGGCCATGCTCGCCGCCGGCGAGCGGGGCAACCGCGAGGACGGAGCCGGGGGACTGCGCGGCGTCTGGTGCGGGATGGGCGTGTGCCACGAGTGCACGGTCCGCGTCGATGGCGGGGGAGGCTCCCTCGCGTGCGTCACGCCCGCCCGCCCGGGACAGGTCATCGAGACCCAGCCCGTCAAGCGCCGTGCGCCGGAGCCGCCCGAGGCACCGCGCCCCGAGTCGGAGATCGCCCCCGACGTGCTCGTCATCGGCGCCGGTCCTGCGGGCCTCGCCGCCGCGACGGAGCTGGCCGTGCACGGCCTCGACGTGCTCGTCACCGATGACCGCACCAAGCTGGGCGGTCAGTACTACAAGCAGCCCGATCCCGCCTTCGCGCTCGACGAGACGCGGCTAGACGGCCAGTACGTCGCCGGTCGCCGGCTCATCGACGCCGCGAAGGACGCGGGGGTCCGGATGCTGCTCGGCACGACCGTGTGGGCCGCCTTCGATGCCGACCGCTTCCTGGCGCGCTCGGCGGCGGAGCGATGGGTCATCCGCCCCCGCCGCGTGATCATCGCCACCGGCGCGTACGAGCGCGGGGTGCCGATCCCCGGCTGGACGCTGCCGGGCGTCATGACCACGGGCGCCGGGCAGTCGCTGCTGCGCTCGCAGCAGGTCGCGCCCGGGAGCCGGGTGCTCATCGCGGGCAACGGTCCTCTCAACATCCAGCTCGCAGCCGAGCTCGCGCGCGCCGGGGTGCGGGTGGTGGCGCTGGTGGAGGCCGCGCGGATGCTCTCGCCCCTCCGTGCCGCCGCCGGCCTGAGGATGACCCGCAACGCTCCCGCGCTGACCGCCGACGGCATCCGCTACCTCGCCTCCCTCGCCGCGCGCCGCGTGCCGATCATCACGGGCGCGGTCGTGGAGCGGATGGACGGCGACGTCCGGGACGGGGTGTCGAGCGCGACCGTGGCCGCGGTCGACGCCGACGGCCGCGCGCACGGGCGGCGCCGCCGGTTCGACGTCGACGCCGTCTGCCTGGGCTACGGCTTCCTGCCGAGCAACGACCTCGCCCGCGGGCTCGGCGCCCGGCACGACTTCGACGCCGTACGGGGGACACTCGTGACGGCGACCGACGAGACGGGGCGCACCTCGATTCCCACCGTGTGGTCGATCGGGGACGCGGCCGGCGTGCGCGGCGCGAAGTTCGCCCAGGCCGAGGGCCTTCTGGCCGCGGAGGCCGTGGCGGCCGATCTCGCCGGCCGGCCCACGCGCACCGATGCCGAACACGTACGGGCGGCCCGGCGCCATCTCGCCTTCCAGCGCGGCGTGAACGCGCTTTTCGCCGCCCCCGTGCTCACCGATCAGCTCGCCGAGCCCGACACCGTGGTGTGCCGCTGCGAGGGCACCTGCCACGGCGACATCGTCACGGCCATGACCGATCGCACGTCGGCTCCGGGCTCCGTGAAGCGCATCACGCGCGCGGGGATGGGGAAGTGCCAGGGCCGCTACTGCGGACCCGTCCTGACGGACATGCAGGCGCGCCTCACCGGTGTCCCCGCCGCGGAGCGGTCGGGCTTCGCCCCCCAGGCGCCCGTCAAGCCGGTGCCGATCGGCGACGTCGCCGCCTCCTGAGCGCCGCCGCCTGAACGCCGCCGCCTCCTGAGCGCCGCGACGGGCTGGACGCCGCGACGGCAGAAGAGCGAGCCGTGTCGGCGGCCGCGCCCGTTCCCGGGATCAGAACCGATCGGGCGCGAAGGGCGTGAGGTCGCGGCCCGGGTCGCGCTCCAGCACCAGATCGGTCAGCACCCGGCCCATGAGCGGCGCCGCGGTGAAGCCCATGTAGGGGTAGAAGCCCAGGATGACGCGCGGTCGTCCCGGCACGGCGCCGATGATCGGGCTGTGATCGGGGGTGCCGTTGCCGATGCCGACCCACGTGCGCAGCAGCGAGATGTCGGCGATCGACGGCGCGATGCGCACGGCCATGGCGAGGTTCGCCCGGAGCGACTCGGGGTTCACCACCCACTCGCCTGCGGCGTTCTGCCGCGCCGGCCACCCGCCGCCGATGAGCAGCGTCCCGGCCTTCGCCTGCTTGAAGGTGAGCTTGCCGCCCGCGTAGTAGACGAGGTGCGAGACCATCGGCTCCATGCGCTCCGTGACGCTGACCTGGACCGCGCCGCTGGAGATCGGCAGATCGATGCCGAAGTGGCGCGCGAGCGCGGGCATGCCGTCGCCGCCCGCGAGCACGACCGTGCGCGCGGCGACCTCACCGCGCGGCGTGCGGAGGTAGTGCAGGCCGCCCTCTTCGCGGAAGCCCTCGACCGGCGAACCGGCGCGCAGCACCGCACCCCGATCGGTCGCCCGCTGCGCGAAGGCCGGCGCCACCAGCAGGGGGTTGGCCTTCCCCTCGATGGGGCAGAGCTCGCCGCCCACGGCGTCGGTGGTGAGCCAGGGGGCGAGCTCGCGGATCTCGCTCGCCGAGAGCATGCGGCTGTCGATGCCGGCGCTGTTCTCGATGGCGACTTTGCGCTCGATGGCCGGGAGCTGCGCGGGGTCGTCGGCCACCAGGATGCCGCCGCGCTTGGCGACCTCGAGATCCGTGCCGAGCTCGTCGCTCAGGCCGTCCCAGATCTCGAGCGAATCGGCGAGGAAGCGCAGAGCGGGGATCCACGCGCGCGCCCACTCCTCGCCCTCCTCCAGGAAGGGCTCGTGCTGGATCTGGCCGTGCAGGCTGCCGGCGTTGCGACCGGATGCCTCGGTGTTGAGGTCATGGCGTTCGAGCACGACCACCGACGCCCCGGCCATGGCCAGGTTGTACGCCGTGGCGCAGCCGCTCGCGCCGCCGCCGACGACGGCCACGTCGAACACCTCGACATCCGACTTCCGGTTTGACATGCTTACATCGTATCCTGGTGTTCACAATACGTACACATGTTCGCAGAGAGGTCATTCATGACTGCCACCTTCTCCGGGTCGTACACGGTCGCCGTCACGCCCTTCTCCGACGACCTCAGCCGGATCGACGTCGACCGGCTCAAGGCGTTCCTCGACTGGCAGCTCGAGGAGGGCGTCCCCGGCATCATCATGCTGGGCACCACCGGCGAGTTCCTCACCGTCACCCCCGAGGAGCGGCGCCTGCTGGTGGACGAGACGGTGAAGCACATCGACGGCCGCATCCCCGTCCTGGTGGGCACCGCCGACGCGTCGACGACGAAAGCGGTGGCCCAGAGCGTGGAGGCGCGCGACCTCGGCGCGGACGGTCTCATGATCGTGCCCCCGTACTACTACACGCCGACCGACGACGAGATCTACCGGCACTACGCCGCGATCGTCGAGGCGATGGACCTGCCCATCATGCTCTACAACAACCCCGTCACCTCCAACGTCGACATGAGCGCGGCGCTGGTGGCCCGGCTCGCCAAGGACTTCCCCACGATCTCCTACATCAAGGAGTCGTCGCAGGACATCGCGCGCGTCCGCGACGTGATCGACCTCGCCGGTGACGCCATCACCGTCTACGCCGGAGAGCGGGTCGTCGACTCGTTCCTCCTCGGGGCCGAGGGCTACGTCAACCCGTACGGCAACTACATCCCGCGCGCGTCCGCCGGGATCTGGGGCCTGCTGACCTCCGGCCGCATCGAGGAGGCGCGGCGCATCGACGGCCTCATCAAGCGGTTCGACGCGATCATCGCCGCCGGCCACCCCACGTACGGTCATCAGGCCTACTCGAAGCGGCTCGCCGCGCGCGCCGGGTACCCCATGGGCGACGTGCGCCCGCCGCTGACGACCTTCCCGCAGCTGGGCCAGGAGGGCGAAGAGCGGCTCGCGCGCATCGGCGCCGTCATCGACGAGCTCGACGACGTCACGCGCCAGATCGGCCTGTAGGTCGTGGATGCCGCGGGGGCGGCCGTCGACGTCGACTCCGGCGGTGCGGTGGCCGCGGTCGCCGTCGTCGGCTCCGGGAGCATCGGCGTGGCATGGGCCACGGTCTTCGCCGGCGCGGGTCGCGCTGTCCGGATCTTCGAGATCGACCCTGCACGGCGCGCGGTCGTGCCCGCCGAGGTGGAGGCGATCCTCGACGGACTCGAGGCGGCCGGCGTGCTGGAGGGATCGGCGTCGCAGGCCCGGGCGCGCATCACCGTGTGGTCCACGCTGGCGGAAGCCGTCGAGGGTGTCGACTACGTGCAGGAGTGCATCGGCGAGGACGTCGAGGTGAAGCGGCGGATGTTCGCCGACCTCGACCGCCTCACCGGACCGGATGTCGTGCTGGCCAGCTCCAGCTCGACCATCGAGGCGTCGCGGTTCGCCGCCGGACTCGACGGGCGCGAGCGGTGCCTGGTCGTGCATCCGGGCAATCCGCCGTTCTTCCTGCGGGTGGCCGAGGTCGTGCCCGCCCCCTTCACCTCGGAGCGGTCGATCCGCGTCGCCTCGGAGCTGCTGCAGAGCTGCGGCATCGCCCCCATCCTCATCAACGCGGAGATCGAGGGCTTCGTCTTCAACCGCCTGCAGGGCGCCCTGCTGCGCGAGGCCTACTGTCTCGTGCGGGACGGCGTCGTCTCTCCCGTCGATCTCGACACGATCGTGCGCGAGGGTCTGGGTCTGCGCTGGTCGGTCATCGGACCGTTCGCGACCAGCGAGCTGAACACCCGCGGCGGGCTCCGCCGTCATGCCGAGGTGCTGGGTCCGGTCTACGCCCGCATGGGGCTGGAGCGCGGAGCGGACGACCCCTGGTCGCCCGAGACCGTCGAGCGCGTCGCCGCGCGCATCGAGGAGGCGCTCCCGTACGACTCATGGGACGAGAACGTGCGTGTCCGCGACGCGGCGATGATGGAGCTCCTCGCGGTGCGCCGGGGCGCGGCGAACCCGCTGGGGGCCGGCGGGCACGTGGCGGGAGCGTGAGGTGCAGCATCCGCATCTGTACGGCTGGAAGAACCGATATACCGCGTTTTGTAAGTCACGTTCCGGTATCGATGTCGTTAACACGCGGCTGTAACGTGTCTCGACTTTTCATGTGATATTCAATGTGTAGCGTTCTGGACAACGAAGTGAGGATGCACATGGCCGAATCCGACCACGTCGACCAGGACGTGCGGTGGCTCACCGCCGCCGTCACCGACATGTACGACGCGTACATGTCGTCCGACCGCGCGCGCGCCGACTCCTACATCGCCCAGGACGTCACCCTCTGGGACACCGAGCACGAGCCGCTGGTGCGCGGACTCGACGGACTGAACGCGCTGCGCGACAGCCGACCGGCCGGCAGCGCCGAGGCCGTGGCGGGCATCGATGTGACCGAGCCCGTCATCGACATCCTGGGCGACATCGCGCTCGTCCGTCACACGTTCGCGGTGCGCTTCACCGACGCCGCCGTCGCACCCGAGCGGGTGCGCAACACCGCCGTCTGGCAGCGCCGCGACGGCCGCTGGCTCATCATCCACAACCACGAGGACGTCTTGCCCGAGGCGTCGCCGCAGCACACACAGGAGGATCCACAGTGAAACGTCCCGCCCGCCTCGCAGGGATGGCAGCCGTCCTCGCGGCCGCCGCCCTCGTCATCAGCGCCTGTGCGGCGCCGGCCGACACGACGACCCAGCCCGAGGGAGGCTCGTCGCTCGTCATCGACAAGTCCTTCGACCTCGTCACGGCCGACCCCGCCCGCATGTTCGAGACCACGGGCGGCATCGTGCTGCACGCCGTCTACGACAGCCTCCTCACCTTCGCCGACGGCAATGCCGAAGAGCCCCTCCCGAGCGTGGCCTCCGCGTTCGAGGTGAACGACGACGCCACCGAATACACCTTCACGATCCGCGACGGCATCACGTTCTCGGACGGCACGGCACTGACCGCGAAGGACGTCGTCTACTCGCTGAACCGCGTGAAGAACGTCCAGGGCAACGGCTCGTTCCTGATGACCGGACTCACGGTCTCCTCGCCCGACGACACCACCGTCGTCATCACCTCGGACGTGCCCAACACCGCGGTGCCGGCGATCGTCACGAGTCCCACGCTGGGCATCGTCAACAGCGCGCTCGTCACCGAGAACGGCGGCAGCGACGCCGAGGGCGCCGCGGAGTCCGACACCGCCGAGGCGTTCCTGAACGAGACGTCCGCGGGCAGCGGTCCGTACATGCTGGAGTCGTTCGACACCACGACCGAGACCGTGCTGGTGGCGAACCCCTCGTACTGGGGCGACAAGCCGAAGTACGACCGCGTCGTGCTGCGCAACGCCGCCGCCGAGGCCCAGCTCATGGACATCCAGAGCGGGACGGCCGACGTCGCCCTCGACCTGGGCTCCGACCAGATCGGCGGCCTGGGGCAGGACGTGGTGGTCAGCACGAGCCAGTCGCCCACGATCTTCTTCCTCTTCCTCAACGCCGACGCGGGCGTCTCCGACGTCACGTCGACGCCGGCGTTCCGCGAGGCCGTGAAGTACGGGCTCGACCGCGACGCGATCCTCGAACTGGCCGGCGACGGCGCGGAGCGGGCCTACGGCATCGTCCCGTCCAGCTTCCTCGGGGCACTCGGCGCGGACGCCGGTGTCGAGCGCGACGTCGACCGCGCCAAGGCGGCCGTCGCATCGCTCGGCACCACGCCGACGGTGTCGCTCGAATACGCGAGCGACTTCTCCAGCAACGGCTTGAGCATGGGACCGTTCGCGGAGCGCATCGCTTCGCAGCTGGGCGAGGTGGGGATCACCGTGAACCTCACCCCCGGTCCGATCGCGACCACGCTGGAGAGCTACCGCGCGGGCACCGAGCAGATGGGCCTGTGGCTGTGGAACCCGGACTACCCGGACTCCGCCGACTACCTGGCCTTCGGCCCCGGCGGCATCGTCGGCCTCCGCGCCGGCTGGGCCGCGGGCAGCGACCCGGAGCTCGAGGCGGTCATGCAGCAGGTGTCGGTCGAGACGGATGCCGGCGAGCGCGAGCGCCTCTACCAGGAGTTCCAGACCCTCCACAACGAGGCGGGCGTCATCGTCCCGCTGTTCCAGCCCGCCGCTTCCGTCGTCTCGGGTTCGGCCATCGGCGAGGTCAAGTACGACCCGGTGTTCTCGCTGGACATCGCCGCCATCGGCCGCTGATCGTCTGATCGTGTCGCTCCGGGGAGGAACGCCTCCCCGGAGCGACACGCACGATGGGCCACGGCAACGGACGTCTCCCGCTCCGGCGGGACGAGAAGGGAGGATGAGGGCGTGACGCTGTTCATTCTCAAGCGCGTGGGGGCCTCGGCCCTGCTCGTGATCGGCACGGTCCTGGTGGCGTTCGCGCTGACGGCCGTGCTGCCCGGCGACGCCGCGACCGCCCGACTGGGCGAGCGCGCGGCCGCCGACCCGGCGCTGGTGGCGGCGATGCGCGAGCGCATGGGCCTCAACCGCCCCCTCTACGAGCAGTTCTTCATCTACCTCGGCGGGCTGTTCCGCGGCGACCTGGGGGAATCCACCCAGACCTCCCGTCCGGTGCTGTCCGACCTGCAGCTGTTCGGGCCCGCGTCCGCCGAGCTCGCCCTGACGGCCACCCTCATCGCGGTCATCGTCGGCGGGGGCCTCGGGATCGTCGCAGCGCTCCGCGCCAACGGCCACCTCGACAACATCCTGCGGGCGGTCAGCCTCACCGGCGTCTCGGTGCCGATCTTCTGGTTCGCCCTGATCGCCACCGCGATCTTCTCCACGCAGCTGCGCTGGTTCCCGTCCTCCGGGCGCCTGGACGCCGGTGCCATCCCGCCGCCGCGGATCACCGGCTTCTTCACCATCGACTCCCTGCTGGCCGGCAACCTCCCGCTCCTCGGAGAGGCGGTGCAGCACCTCATCCTCCCGGCCATCGTGCTGTCGGCCCCGATGGTCGGACTGCTCATGCGCTTCACGCGCGCCTCGGTGCTGGACGTGCTGGGCATGGAGTACATCCGCGCCGCGGAGGCGAAGGGCCTCAGCGGCCCGTCCGTCGTGTTCGGGCACGTCCTGCGCGGTGCGCTCGTGCCCGTCATCACGGTGGTCGGCACCGCCTTCGCCTCGCTGCTGGCCGGCACCGTCCTGGTCGAGCAGATCTTCGCCTGGCCGGGCATCGGCTCCTACGCCTACCGCGCGGCATCCACGCTCGATCTGTCGGCCATCGTCGGCGTGACGATCTTCGTCGCCCTCATCTACATCGTCGTCAACCTGGCCACCGACATCCTGTACGGCATCATCGACCCGAGGATCCGCCGAGCATGAACACCACCGAGAAAGCCCTCGACGCGGTCGATCCCATCGCGGCCGCCCGCGGACGACGGTGGATGCCGGGCTGGCGCCTTCCCGCCGCGTGGCGTCGCCCGCTCGCGGTCGTGGGCCTGGTCATCGTCGCCTTCTGGGCGATCGTCATCGTCTTCGCACCTCTCATCGCGCCGTACGACCCGCTGGCCCAGGATTCGCCGCGCTTCCTGCCGCCCTCGCCCGCCCACCTGTTCGGGACGGACGGCGTCGGCCGCGACGTGCTCTCGCGCGTCGTCTACGGCGCGCAGATCAGCATCCCCATCGCGGTGATGCTGGTCGTGCTGTCGCTCATCGTCGGCGCGACCGTCGGCGCGGTGGCGGGCTACTTCGGCGGCACCGTCGACGCGGTGCTCATGCGCATCGTCGACCTCTTCTTCGCCTTCCCCGCGATCATCCTGGCGATGGCGGTCTCGGCGGCCCTCGGCCCGTCGCTGATCAACGCCGTCCTGGCGATCGTGGTGGTGTCGTGGCCCTCCTACGCCCGCGTGACCCGCTCGCTCGTGCTTGGGCTCCGCGACAGCAACTTCATCGCCGCCTCCCGGCTCATCGGCGCGTCGTCGGCCCGCACGCTCGGGCGCGACATCGCGCCGAACATCCTCGGCCCGATCGCCGTCATCTCCACGCTCGAGCTCGGCAACGCGATCCTGCTGCTCAGCGGTCTCAGCTACCTCGGCCTCGGTGCGGTGCCCCCCGCGCCGGAGTGGGGCGCCATGGTCTCGGAAGGCTCGCGCGTGTTCTACAACTACTGGGTGGCGCTGTTCCCGGGACTGGCGATCCTGAGCGTGGTGCTGGCGTTCAACTTCATCGGCGACTCGCTGCGCGACGCCCTCGATCCGCGCACGTCGCGCGCCGTCCAGGCCATGGAGCTGTGATGTCCCTGCTCGAGATCCGCGACCTGCGACTGACCCTGGGTGGGCGCAACCTCGTCGACGGCGTCGACATCACCGTCGGCAAGGGCGAGGTGGTGGGGCTCGCCGGCGAGAGCGGCAGCGGCAAGACCCTCACAGCGCTGACCGCGCTCGGCTTCGTGCCGTCGGGGGCGACGGCCACCGGCGAGGTCGTGTTCGACGGACGCGATGTGCTCACCCTCCGCGGCCGCGACCTGCGCGCCCTGCGCGGCGATCGCGTGGCGGTCGTCTTCCAGGACCCGATGACCGCACTCCATCCGATGCTCACCATCGAGCGCCAGCTGACCGAGCACCAGCGCGTGCACCGGTCGCTGAGCCGCTCTCAGGCGCGCGAGCGGGCCATCGAGCTCCTCGACCGTGTGCGCATCCCCGATCCGCATCTCGCCATAAAGTCCTACCCGCACCGCTTCTCCGGCGGCATGCGTCAGCGCATCGCCATCGCCTCGGCGCTCGCGTGCGAGCCGGAGCTGCTGATCGCCGACGAGGTGACCACCGCCCTCGACGTCACCGTGCAGGCCGGCATCCTCCGGCTGCTGGACTCGCTGCGCACCGAGCTCGACATGGCGATGCTGTTCATCACGCACGACCTCGCCGTCATGAACGTCACGACCGACCGCCTCTACGTCATGCGCGCCGGGCGGGTCGTGGAGTCGGGGCGCACCCGCGATGTGCTGGCGGACCCCCAGCACGAGTACACGCGCTCCCTGGTGGACGCGCTGCCCGACACGGAGGTGACGGCATGAAGCCGCTGGAGGTGGAGGACGCCGTCGTCGAGTACCGCGTCCCCGGACGCGCCCGCGTGCGCGCCGTCGCCGGGGTGTCGCTCGACGTCGCCGCGGGGGAGGTGCTGGGCCTCGTCGGGGAGTCCGGCTGCGGCAAGTCGTCGCTCGGCCGCGCGATCGTCGGACTCAACCCGCTGGACTCCGGCCGCATCCTCATCGACGGGCGCCCGCTGGCTCCCCTCGGACGCCGGGCACGGCCGGTCGCCGACCGCGCGGTGCAGATGGTGTTCCAGGATCCGTACTCGTCCCTCAACCCGCGCCGCCGCGTCGGCCGTCAGATCCGCGACGCGATCACCGGCGGCAACGGGTCCGCACGGGTCGGGGAGCTCCTGGAGTCGGTGGGGCTGCCCGCGTCGTCGGCGTCGAGGTTCCCGCACCAGTTCTCCGGCGGCCAGCGCCAGCGCATCGCGATCGCCCGGGCGCTGGCATCCGAGCCCCGGGTCATCGTCGCCGACGAGCCCGTGTCGGCCCTGGACGCGTCGACCCGCCTGCACGTGGCCGGGCTGCTGTCCGAGACCGCGACGTCCCGTGGGGTCGCGCTGCTGATGATCTCGCACGACCTGTCGGGCCTGCGCGTCATCGCCCACCGCATCGCGGTGATGTACTTCGGACGCATCGTGGAGATCGGCCCGACCGACGCCGTCTGGTCGGACCCGCGGCATCCGTACACCCGGACGCTCATCGGCGCGATCCCGCGGCTCGGTCGCGACGCGCAGATGCCCGCCGAACCCGGACGACGCGAGACCGTCGCGGTCAGCGACGAGGACGCGCGGCTCGTCGAGTGCGCGCCGGGCCACTTCGTCGCCGCCGAAGCGCTCGTCGCCTCGTGAGCGAGCCGATCCACCCCCACGGAAGGACGAGCGCGTGAGCGTCATCGGCCCCCTGCCCGCGAAGGGCAGTGCCACCCTGCACAACCTCCACCTCGTCGACGTAGTCGAGGGCAGCATCCGCCCCGATGTCGTCCTCGAGGTGCGCGACGGCCGCATCGCGGCGATCTCGGACGGGCCGGTCGGGTCGGACGCGCCCGCGATCGACCTCCGGGGTGCGTTCGTCGCGCCCGGGCTGATCAACATGCACACCCACTTCTCGCTCTCGCTGCCCGGAGCGGTCGGCGACGAGATCGAGGCGATGGATGCCGCGGGCCTCGCCCTCTACATGGCGGACGGCGCGCGGCGGACCCTGCACAACGGCATCACAACGGTGCGCTGCGTGGCGGAGAAGGGGCATGCGGACTTCGCCCTGCGACGCGCGATCGAGACCGGCCGCGTGGAGGGGCCGCGGATCCTCACGGCGGGGCGGGCGCTGGCCTGCACCGGCGGTCACGGCTCCGGCTCCGACGACACCATGGAGTGCGACGGCGCCGACGAGTTCGCACGCGGCGTGCGGACGCAGATCAGGGCCGGCGCCGATCTCATCAAGCTCATGATCTCGGGCGGCATCGCCGGCGAGCACGAGACGATCACCACCCCGCAGCTGACGCGCGAGGAGATGGCCGCGGCGATCTCGACCGCGCACGCCTGGGGCCGCAAGGTGACCGCGCACGCCGGGCCGGCCGATGTCATCGAGCAAGCCGTGCTCCTCGGGCTGGACTGCGTCGAGCACGGCTACGAGCTCACCCCCGAGGTGTGCCGGCTGATGGCCGAGCGCGGCACCGCGCTGGTTCCGACCCTCATCGTCACGCGCGCGCAGGCCTTCTTCGACGAGCTCGGCGTGCCCGCATGGATGCAGGAGCGCTCGCTGGGCGCGGGGGAGCGTCACCGCGAGTCGTACCGCGCCGCACTGGACGCCGGCGTCGAGGTGCTGCTCGGCAGCGACATGCCGCCGTTCTGGCCGTTCGAGGGCACGGTCGCCGCCATC
This sequence comes from Microbacterium lemovicicum, assembly GCF_003991875.1. Taxonomy (NCBI): domain Bacteria; kingdom Bacillati; phylum Actinomycetota; class Actinomycetes; order Micrococcales; family Microbacteriaceae; genus Microbacterium; species Microbacterium lemovicicum. The sequence goes on along the minus strand of NZ_CP031423.1, from coordinate 2,630,668 downwards.
CGCGAGCTGGAGCACATGCACGCCGACGGACTGGATGCCGCCGCCACCCTCCGGGCCGCGACGATCGCACCCGCGCGGTGGCTGGGCGTCGACGCCGACGGCGGGAGCCTGGACGTGGGAAAGTGGGCCGACCTGATCGCGATGCCCGAGAACCCGCTGAGCGACCCGTCCGCCCTGCGCGGGATCGATCTGGTCATGAAGGACGGCATCGTCGTGCGGGACGGGCGGAGCTCGTGAGCGTCCCGGCCGAGGGGACATCCGCCGACGGCGACATGGAGCTGTACGACCTGTGCGTCGTGGTCGACCGCGTCGAGGGCCGGCCGGTGTGCGGGCTCGGGCCGGGGGATCGCTTCACGGTGACGGGCAGCAACGAGCTGCGGATCCCCGAGGGGCGCCACTTCTGCATGTACGCCCTGGGCGCCGTCCTGCCCCTGCTGGCGGCGAAGCAGCGCCGTCTCCCCCCGGGCGACTGGCTCGAGCGCGACAGCGAGGTGGCCTGCCCCGACCCCGACGAGAGGCTCATCATGCGCATCGAGCGCACCGGCACCGCCCGCCTGCGATCGGCGGACCTGACGTGAGCGACGTCGGCGTCCCGGTCTCGCTCGGGCTGCAGACCGACAAGCGCCGCGGCGCCTACGCCGAGCTGGCGGTGCTCGCGGAGGACCTCGGCTTCGCCGGTGTGAGCGTCTTCTCCGACCTGCTCTACCAGCCGGCCATCGGCGCGCTGCTGGAGATGGCAGCCGCCACGGACCGCATCCGCCTCGGGTGCGCCTGCTGGAACCCCTTCACGCTGCATCCGTACGAGATCGCGTCGCAGGCTGCGCTCCTGGACGTCCACAGCGACGGACGCGCCTACGTCGGACTGGCACGCGGGTCCTGGCTGGGCGGCATCGGCGTGCAGCCGACCCGTCCGGTGCCGCATCTGCGCGATGCGGTGGGCTTCGTCTCCGCGCTGCTCGAGGGGAGCGGCCGGGGGTACGACGGCCGGCACTTCCGCCTGGAACCCGGTGTGCGACTGGTCGACGAGACCCGGGCGCTGCCGATCCTCATCGGCTCCTGGGGGCCGCGCGGCGCGGCGCTCGCGGGAGCCGTGGCCGATGAGATCAAGATCGGGGGCTGCGCGAACCCCGACATGATCGCCGTCACGCGAGATCGCCTCCAGGTGGGGGCGGGTCCGGCGGGGCGCTCCAGGCACGACGTCGGCATCGTGCTGGGCGCCGTCACGGTCGTGGACCGCGACCGCCGCACCGCGCGTACCCTCGCCCGCCGGGAGGTGGCGATGTACCTCGACGTCGTGGCCGAGCTCGACCCGACCGTGGAGCTGCCCGACGGACTGCTGGACAGCCTGCGGGAGCGCCTGCGGGACGGCGACGCCGACGCCGGGCGTCTCATCCCGGACGACATCCTCGACCGGTTCGCCTTCTCGGGCGATCCCGACGACATCGCCGCTCACGCGCAACGGCTCATCGACGCCGGAGTGGACCGCATCGAGTTCGGCACGCCGCATGGTGTCGACGAGGCGGAGGGGATCGCCCTGCTCGGACGCGAGGTGCTGCCGCTGCTGCGTTCGGAGTCCCGTCCGATCTGACGTGATGCATGGTGGAACGCTCGTCATGCTGGTCGAACGTTCATCGTCGCGGCTGATCGCCTCGCAAATGAACGGTGCATGTGTCTCTTGGCATGACAAACGCTTCCCTGCGCGGCGATCCTGGTGCAGACTGGGGGCATGTCCGCTGACACCGCCACCCCGCTGCTGACCGACCCGAGCATCGACGCCCCGTTCGACTTCGCCGCGCGGCAGGAGAGGCTCTGGGGCAAGCTCGACGGCGCCGGCATCGACGTGCTGTTCCTCCCGGCCTCGCAGACCGATCTGGAGTACTTCACCGGAGTCGCCCGTCGCGCTCCGTCGTTCGGGAACATCGGCTACACGAACCACTGGATCTCGGGCGCGTTCATCAGCCCTGGGGAGGCCCCTCTGTTCGTCCTCACCCGTCACTTCCAGGAGTTCGACCTGCCCGAGGGCGTGGACGGAGAGGTGATCACGGCGACGGAGTCCGACGACGGCGCGGCCGTCTTCCGCCGCGCGTTCGACTCCTATCGCGCGCGTCCCCGCAGCATCGCCGTCGGTTCGCGACCGGTGAACGAGCACTGCGCGCACGAGTCCGCGGCGCCGGAGAGCATCGCCTTCGCCGGTCGCGCGTGGGCCGAGACGGTCATCGAGATGCGCGAGCACCGCCCGGACGCGCGCTTCACCGTGGCCGACACCCTCATCAACGAGCTCCGCCGCATCAAGGACCCGCAGGAGATCGCGCTGATGCGACGCTCCGCCGCGATCGTCGACGCCGTCATGGCGGAGGTCACCCCCCACGTCGTCGACGGTGTCACCGAGCTCGACCTCGCCGCGGAGGTGGATCTGCGCATGCGCAAGCTCGGCTCGCCGGGCGCCTCCTTCGACACCGGGGTCTGGGCCATGGGGCCCTCGCTCGGACGCGACGCATCGGTGCGCGTGTCCGTCGACACCCTGCACGCCGGATCAGGCGTCAGCTTCGACTTCGGCGCCATCACGCGGGGCTACTGCTCGGACTTCGGCCGCACCATCCACATCGGGGAGCCGAGCGAGGAGTACGCGGCCGTCTACGACATCGTCATGGCCGCCCAGGAGGCCGGCCGGGCGGCGGCGGTGGTCGGCGCCACCGGCGGCGACGTCCATCGCGCCGCGCGCGCCGTCATCGAGGACGCCGGCTACGGCGACTGGTTCCGGCACCGCACGGGTCACTGCATCGGTCTGGATGTGCATGAGCTGCCGTACATCTCCGAGGAGGACGACACCCCGCTCGAGGCCGGGATGCTCTTCACCATCGAACCGTCCGTCTTCTGGCCCGGCCGTGTCGGCGTCCGGGTCGAGGACGTCTTCCTGCTCGGCGACGAGGGGTGCGCATCCATCAACGAGCACCCGAACGACCTCGTGGCCAACTGACCTGCCGGGGCGGCGCCTCCTGTGCCGGCCCCGCCCCGGCAGCACCTCCCCCGGGCGCAGATGCGACGCGCGGTCTCGCGCGCCGCAGGCGGGCTCCTCGCCCGCGACCCTATGCTCAACCCGATGACGGGCGGCGCTGCGCACCCACTTCGATCAGACAGGAACCGCATGGCTCGATCAGGCTCAGAGCAGGACCCGCACGACGGTCGGCCGCCTCGCTCCCCGATGTCGAAGATGACGAGCGAGGTCGAGAAGCCGCACGCCGTCGTCGACCTCGACGAGATCGACCGCCGCCTGCTGGTGCTGCTCTGCGAGGATCCGCGCGTGTCCCAGCGCCAGCTGGCCCGTGAGGTCGGCATGTCACCGCCCGCGGTCGGCGAGCGCATCGCGCGGCTCGAGCGACAGGGTCTCATCCGCGGGTACACCACCGTCGTCGACTGGTCGGCTCTGGGCTACCCGGGTCTCGTCTACATCCCCATCACCCTCGCCACCGATGCCGACCTGGGCGAGATCCTGCGCGAGCTGCGCGACATCGCCGAGCTCACCGAGCTCGTGGTGGTCACCGGCAGCTACGACATGATCGCCCGGTTCCGCATCAAGGACCACGCGCATCTGCAGGCGCTGCTGCTCGACCGCATCTGGCCGATCCGCGGCCTGCAGCGCATCGAGACCTTCCTGAGCCTGGGCGAGGTCGTGCGCGAGCGCACGGCGTTCGATCTCCTGACGGGCACGACACCGCATTATCCGGCCGACTGAGCGCATTCGGACGGCCGAGCACGGTCTCGACCTTTCATCTGCTCGGCAAAGTCGCGGGCGGGCGTTGCATGGGGCAATAATGGACTCATCACGGCTTACGCGGTGAGCGTGCCTCGACCGATGGTCGATGCACGAGAGAGTCCGCCGAGAGGACGCCTGTGCCGCACGTCACCCCGAACGCCGGAAGGCTGCCGCACTCCGGCATCCGCGAGATCGTCGATCTCGCCCTGAACTCGACGACGCCGATCATCCGCCTCGAGATCGGCGAGCCCGACTTCCCGACGCCGGCGCACGTCGTCGAGGCGGCGTTCGACGCCGCGCGCAGGGGATCCTCGTACGTCCAGACGCCCGGCATGCCGATCCTCCGCGAGGCGCTGAGCGCCCGCCTCACCCGCACGTACGGGGTCGACGCTCCGATCGAGCGCGTGCTGATCACCCACGGCGCCGTCCAGGCGGTCGACGCGCTGATGGCCGCCGTGGTCGGCCCGGGCGACGAGGTGCTCATCCCCGATCCCTCCTGGCCGAACTACGAGATGCAGGCGACTCTCCTCGGGGCCACCCCCGTGCACTACGCGCTGCGCGCCGAAGACGGATTCCACCCCGACGCCGGGGAGATCGCCGCGCTCATCACGCCGCGCACGCGGGCGATCGTCCTCAACTCGCCGAGCAATCCCACCGGCGCGGTGACGCCGCCCGAGACGGTCGCGGCGATCGTCGAGCTCGCCGTCCGCCACGATCTGCTGATCATCAGCGACGAGGTCTACGACGAGATCGTCTTCGACGGCGGGCACACGCACGTAGCCGCGCTCGCGCCCGATCACGTGGCATCCGTGTTCAGCTTCTCCAAGACCTACGCGATGACCGGCTGGCGGGTCGGCTACGCGCTCGTGCCGTCGTGGATCGCCGACACCGTCGTGCGCATCCTGGAGCTCGAGACCTCGTGCGTGTCGAGCGTGACGCAGGCGGCGGCGCTGGCCGCGGCGACCGGTCCGCAGGACGTGGTGACGCAGATGCGCGAGGCCTACCGCTCGCGCCGAGACGTCGCCGTCGACACCCTTCGCGCGGGCGGCGTCGACCTGATCCGTCCGGAGGGGGCGTTCTACGCGATGGTGCCGCTCCCCGACGGCGTCGAGTCGCGGACCGCCGCGCTCGAGCTCGTCGGCGCCGGCGTCTCCTTCGCGCCCGGCTCGGCCTTCGGCCGCAACGCCCCGCATCACCTCCGCATCTCGCTCGCGACCTCGGAGGCGGGCATCCGGGAGGGTCTGCGACGCTTCCTCGCCTGGCGCGAGGATGCCGCGCTCGGCGATCCCGCGGGGCGCGCCCTGGACGGGGCGAGCCGATGACGGATGCCGCGGCGCCGACGACGCGCTTCAGCCTGCGTGTCAACAACGACCTCGACCTGCCGACCCTGACAGGGTTGGCCGTCGCCGCGGAGGAGGCGGGGATCGACCAGCTCTGGGTCTCGAACGACCTCATGCTGCGCAGCGCGCCTGCGCTGCTCGGCGCCCTCTTCGAGCGCACGACGACGCTGCACCTCGGCATCGGGATCATGAATCCGTACTCCGTGCACGCGGCGGAGATCGCGATGGTCGCCGCCACCCTGCAGGAGCAGTCCGGCGGCAGGTTCCTCCTCGGCCTCGCCGCCGGGTCGGGCGAGTTCCTCTCCTGGATCGGGATCGATCAGCCCAAGCCCCTTACCGGCACGCGGGAGGCGCTGCGCAGCATCCGGGCCCTGCTCGCCGGCGACCGGCCCCTCGATGTCCCCGGGGCGGGGGAGGGATGGACGCGCGACGCGTATCTGCGTCTGAAGCCGATCCAGGTGCCCATCTACATCGGGGCGATGAGCCCGAAGATGCTGGCGTTGGCGGGCGCGGAGGCCGACGGGGTCCTGGCGCTGCTGTTCCCGCCGGAGCACTTCGAGACCGCGTCCGCCCTGGTCGCCGCCGGCGCGGACACGGCGGGCAGGCGTCTCGCGGATCTGGACATGCCGGCCTGCGTCTGGCTGTCGATCGACGAGGACCGCGAGCGCGCCGACCGCGCCCTCGCGCTCAAGCTGGCCTACTACGGCGCCGCCTTCTCGCCCTATCTCCTCGCGCGGGCGGGACTGGCCCCGGAGGACTTCGGTCCCGCCGTCGACGCCCTGCGCGACGGCGACGAGGAGCGCGCCATCGCGTCGATCACCCCGCAGATGCTGTCGCTCGGCATCTCCGGCGACCCGGCCACGGTGATCGACCGGTGCCGGGCGCTGCAGCGCCTCGGCGCCACCCATCTGTCCTTCGGACCGCCCCTCGGGCCGGATCCGGTCGCATCCATCCGTCTGCTCGGGCAGAGCGTCCTCTCGGAGATCAGGAGACCCGCATGACCACCGCCGACCTCATCGCCCTCTCGGACGACATCGAGGAGTGGGCGCGCGCGTGCGCATTCCGGTCCTCCGACGACATCCCACGGCTGCGCCGCACTCCCGGATGGATGCCCGACATCACTCCCGAATCTGTGGAGAAGCGGCGCGCGGACGTCGCGGCGTTCCGCGCACGGCTCGACACCGTCACGGGCGATCTGGACGCCCAGGACGTCGCGTCGCAGGTCGACGCGCGACTCCTGGCCTCGGTGCTGAACCGGGCGGTCTGGGATCTCGACGTGCTGCGCAACTGGGAGCGCGACGCGGTGTTCCTCGTCGGCCAGATCCTCGGTCCGTGGTTCGACCTGCTCCTGCCGCTGCCGCCCTACTCCGGCGAGGTCGAGCGCGGCCTCGTCGCCGTCGCGTCCGCCATCCCCGCTCGCGTCGGGCTCGCACGCGACAACCTGTCGCATGCGGGAGTCGCCGATCTCGCGCGCGTCGCGTCCATCGAGCTGCAGGACATCGACGCCCGCTTCGCCGCCTCCGTGGAGGGGCTCGACGGCGTTGTGTCGGGTGAGACGCTCGCCGAGCTCCGCGCGCTGGCCCCCGCGGCAGGCGAGGCGCTGGCCGGGTTCGGGTCCTGGCTCGCGTCATCCGCCGCAGACTTCGCGCCGTCCGTGCCGGTCGGTCGCGACCGGTTCGTCTGGTTCCTCCGCAACGTCGCCTTCATCGCCGACGAGCCGGAAGACCTCGTGCGCGCCGCGCAGCAGGACTACCGCCGGGCGGTGCTGGCCGAGCTGGTGACCCGGAACCGGTTCCGCGACCTTCCGGCGGACGAGATCGCGGCATCCATCGACGCCCAGGTGGAGCGGCAGGTGGCGCAGGAGGCGGAGGTGCGGGCGTTCTCCGACCGCGAGGGCCTGCTGACGCAGCCCGACACGCTCCGCCGTTACCACGTGGCCGAGATGCCCCCGCGCATCGAGCCCCTGCGCTTCCTCGGCGTGCCCGACGACCTGACCGACCAGGACCGGCTCGACGTCGACGGGGTCTCCTACATGCCCCGGCCCCGGCCGGATCTGCCGTACTTCTACGCCGCGAACGCCCGCGACCCTCGTCTGGGGATCATCCACGAGGGGGCGCACTACAAGCAGCTCGCGATGTCGTGGGCCCACCCCGACCCGGTGCGTCGCCGCTACGTCGACTCCGTGGCCAACGAGGGCATCGCCTTCTACAACGAGGAGCTGATGCTGCTCGCCGGGCTCTTCGACGACGCGCCGCACTCGCAGGAGGTCGTGCACAACTTCAACCGGCTCCGCAGCCTCCGCGTGGTGGTCGACATCAACCTCGCGACGGGGGCGTTCACCCTCGAGGAGGCCGTCGACTTCTTCGTCTCGCTCGTGCCGATGGACGTCGAGACCGCCCGCGAGGAGTGCGCGATGTACCTCGCCACGCCCGGGCTGGCGATGTCGTACCACGTCGGCAAGCAGGCGCTGCTGCGGCTCGTGACCGACGCGATCGTCGCCCAGGGAGACGCGTTCTCGCTGCGCGCGCTGCACGATCGCGTGTGGGCCAACGGCAACGTGCCCTTCTCCCTCCAGCGCTGGGAGATCCTCGGCGACCGAGGCGACCTCGACGTCATCGAGCGATCGAGCGCGCCACTGAGCTGAGCGCCACAGGTGAGGAACGCGACATGTGCTCAGGTGGATGCTGCGGCTCCGGCGTGCGCGCAATCGTGATGGGTCCGATATCGTTCGAAAACCCGACCTGTGGCTACACTTGGCAAAGAGAAACCACGCGCAGTGTTGAGCGTGCGTTGTAGCGGTTCTGTAACGTGCCAGACCTTGCAGTGAAATATCCCGACGTCAGAGTGGACACATGTCCGCCGGCATCCGTCGGGTTCATGTCCCGCCCCTGAGAGGAAAGTCCATGCCTCACCGATCACGGTCAGCTCTGCTGGCCGCCGTCATCGCCGTCCCCGTCCTGCTGCTCAGCGCCTGCTCGGCCCCCCAGGGTGGTGGGGGCGACGCCGACGTCGAGGCCACCACCGGCGGAACGCTGAAGCTCGCCGGCAACTCCGACGTCCTGTACCTCGACCCCGCGGCGGCCTACTCGGCTCCCGACTACCAGATCCACCGCGCGCTGACCCGCACGCTGTTCGCCCAGGTGCCGGGCGAGGGCGACACCGACGCGACGGAGATCGTCGCCGACCTGGCGACAGAGATCCCGACGCGCGAGAACGGCGGCATCTCCGAGGACGGCACGGTCTACACGATCGAGCTGCAGGAGGGCGTGGAGTTCGACGCCCCGAGCGGCGCGCGCGCCATCACGGCCGAGGACGTCGTGCTCGCCGCGAAGCGCATCTGCAACCCGGTCTCGCCCTCGAACGCGCTGTCGTACTTCACCGACACGATCGTCGGACTCGCCGCCTACTGCGAGGGCTTCTCGGCCGTCGACCCGAGCGTCGACGCCATCAAGGCCTATGTCGAGGGCAACGACATCGCCGGCGTGCAGGCCACGGCCGAGCGCACCGTGCAGTTCACGATCACGCAGCCGGCCGCGGACTTCCTCGACATCCTCGCGCTCGGCGTCTTCCTCGCGCCGCAGCCGGTCGAGTACCTCGACTACCTGCCGGACTCGCCCGAGCTGCGTCAGAACATCATCTCCTCCGGCCCGTACCGGATCGCGGAGTACGTTCCCGACCAGAGCTTCACCCTCGAGCGCAACCCCGTGTGGAAGGCCGACCTCGACCCCGTCCGCAAGGCGAACGTCGACGCGATCGAGATCGCGATGGGTCAGGATGCCGCCGCCGTGCAGCAGCAGCTGGAGGCGGGCACCGTCGACATGCAGTGGGCCGACACCGTCACCCCGACCGCATCCGTGCCGGCGCTGCTCGGCACGAAGGACGAGCGCCTCGTGATCGGCGGCGACGGAGCCATCCGTCCCTATGTCGTGATCAACACGCTCAGCCCGAACGCCGACGGCGCGTACGGCAAGACCGCCGTGCGCCAGGCGCTCAACTTCGCCGTCGACCGCTCCGCCGTGCAGCAGATCCTCGGCGGACCCGGCCTCGCGGCCGTCGCGACGCAGATCCTGCCCCCCGAGGTGCTCGGCACGGAGCAGGCGAACGTGCTCGGCGTACCCGAGAGCGGCGACCCCGCGAAGGCGAAGCAGATGCTCGCCGACGCCGGCTACCCCGACGGCGCCCCGGTGCGCCTGCTCTACCGCGAGACCGAGCCGTACGCCTCGATCGCCGCGGCGATGCAGCAGGACCTCCAGGCCGCCGGCTTCCAGGTGGAGATGAAGGTCACCACGCAGAACGCGTTCTACAGCGAGTTCCTCCTCAACCAGGACATCACCGAGGCCGGCGAGTGGGACATCGCCATCGCCGCGTGGAGCGCCGACTACTTCGGCGGCCGCCCGTACCTGGTGCCGATGCTGGACGGTCGCGGCTACGCCGCCGGCTCGCCCAACTTCGGAGGCTGGAACAACGAGGAGTTCAACGGACTCATCGACGAGGCGCTCGCCGCAGCCACGCCGGAGGAGGCGAACGAGGCCTGGATCGCCGCGGACGCCGTCGCGACGGAGGAAGCCGCCTGGATCCCCGTCACCTTCGCCCGCACGCCGGTGTTCCACTCGAGCCGCGTCGGCGGCTTCGAGTACCTGGCGTGGACGAAGAACGGCGACGTCACGAATGTGTTCATCAACGAGTGACCGACGCCCGATAGGGACCGTCTGATGAAGGAGATGCCACGTGCTGCTGGAAGTTGAAGATCTCGACGTGTCGTTCGACACGGGGGATGGGCGACTGCACGCCGTGCGTGGCATCTCCTTCGACCTCGACGAGGGGGAGACCCTCGGAGTCGTGGGGGAGTCCGGCTCCGGCAAGTCCGTGAGCACGCAGGCCATGGTCGGTCTGTCCAGCGGCGCGATCGTCTCCGGGCGCGCGATCTTCGATGGGCGAGACCTCCTCACGATGGGTGACGACGACCTCCGCGCCGTGCGCGGCCGGGGGATCGGCATGGTCTTCCAGGATCCGCTGTCGTCGCTGCACCCCCAGTTCCGCGTCGGCGCGCAGATCGCCGAAGCCATCCGCGTCCACGAGAAGACGTCGCCCACGCTGCTGCGCTCCCGCGTGATCGACGTGCTCGGCGAGGTGGGCATCCCCCACCCCGAGAAGCGCATCGACGACTTCCCCCACCAGTTCTCCGGCGGCATGCGCCAGCGCGTGATGATCGGGCTCGCCCTCGCGCTGCGGCCCTCGCTGCTGATCGCCGACGAGCCCACGACGGCCCTCGACGTCACCGTGCAGGCCCAGCTGCTGGAGCTCATGAACTCCCTCCAGCGCGAGCACGGCACGGCCATCCTCATGATCACGCACGACCTGGGGGTCGTCGCCCAGGTGGCCGACCGGGTCATCACGATGTACGGCGGCCGCATCGTCGAGCGCGGCACGCGCGCCGACGTGCTCGACCACCCGCACCACCCCTACACGCGCGGTCTCCTCGCCTCCGTGCCGCGCGTCGGCTCGCAGCGGACCGTGCTGCAGTCCATCCCCGGCAATCCGCCGAGCCTCCTCATCGAGCAGCCGGGATGCCCCTTCGCCGCGCGCTGCGCGCTGGTGCACGACGCGTGCCTCCACGGCTTCCCGGAGGAGAAGCCGGTGAGCGCCGGCCAGCGCTCGGCCTGCGTGCTGCCGGCCTCGCACGCGACCCCCGTCGTCCTGCCCGTCGTCCAGGCGCCGCCCCCCGTCGCGGCGGGGGAGCGCGACCTGCTCGCCCGCATCGAGGACGTCCGGATCTCCTTCCCCGGTGCGCGCAAGGGCCTGCTCGGACTGACCAGCGAGACGATCGTCGCCGTGGACGGCGTGAGTCTCGACATCCCCCGGGGCGGCACGCTCGGCATCGTCGGGGAGTCCGGCAGCGGCAAGTCGACCCTCGCCCGCGCGCTGACGGGACTCATCCCGTTGACCGGCGGCCGCGTCGAGTTCGAGGGACGCGACATCTCCCGTCTCAGCCGCACGCAGCGGCTCGCGCTGCGACGCGACGTGCAGATGGTGTTCCAGGACCCGTACGGCTCGCTCAACCAGCAGCGCCGCGTCGGCTCGATCATCGCCGACCCGCTCATCATCCACAGCGCCGTCCCGTCGTCGGGTCTGCGCCCGCGGGTGCAGGAGCTGATGGAGCTCGTCGGCCTCAACCCCGAGCACTACAACCGCTTCCCCGCCGAGTTCTCGGGCGGGCAGCGTCAGCGCATCGGCATCGCGCGCGCGCTCGCCCTGAACCCCAAGCTCGTCGTGTGCGACGAGCCGGTCTCCGCGCTGGACGTGTCGATCCAGGCGCAGATCCTCAACCTGCTCGGCTCGCTCCAGTCCGAGCTCGGCCTCACCTACGTCTTCATCGCGCACGACCTCGCCGTCGTCGAGCACATCGCCGACACGGTCGCCGTCATGCACCGGGGCGTCGTGGTGGAGCACGGCACGGTGGAGGAGGTCTACCGCTCGCCCCGCGAGGAGTACACGCGGGCGCTCCTCGCGGCGGCACCGGATCTCGAGACGACGCCCGCCCGCACGAACGACGGACGGGAGCGCCGCGCATGAGTCCCCACGACCCCGCCGACCCCCGCGTCGAGGTGGAGCCCGCCGAGGAGTCGGGCATCATCGACCAGCACCCGGACTCGGGGCTGACCGTGCAGGCCCCCGTCGCCGCGCGCAGTCCGCTCCAGCTCGTCTGGAGCCGCCTGCGCCGTGACACGACGGCCATGGTCTCCGTCGCGGTGATCCTCCTGGTCATCCTCGCCGCCCTCGCCGCCCCCCTCATCGCCGCATGGATCGGCCACGGCCCTGACGAGCAGTTCCGCGACGACGGACTGACGGAGTTCGGCACACCGGTCGGCCCGAACGGACAGTTCCTCCTGGGCACCGACAACCTCGGCCGCGACGTGCTGGTCCGCCTCGTCTACGGCGCGCAGGTCAGCCTCATCGTCGCCTTCGCCGCCACGCTCGGCGCGCTGGGCATCGGCACGATCGTCGGGCTGGTCGCGGGCTTCCTCCGCGGCTGGGTCGACACGGTGCTCACCTGGCTGATGGACACCACTCTCAGCCTGCCGCAGCTGCTGTTCGCGATCTCGCTGGTCGCGCTCGTGGGCCCGTCGCTGGGCACGACCGTCGTGGTGATCGTGCTGTTCTCCTGGGCGCCCATCGCCCGCGTGGTGCGCGGGCAGGTGCTCTCGCTCCGGGAGCGCGAGTTCGTCGAGGCCGCCCGATCGCTCGGAGCGTCCAACTGGCGCATCATGCGCGTGGACGTGCTGCCCAACCTGCTCGTGCCGATCCTCGTCTACGGCACCCTCCTGATCCCGCAGGCGATCGTCTTCGAGGCGACGCTGTCGTTCCTCGGCCTCGGCGTCCTGCCGCCGACCGCCACCTGGGGCAACATGCTGTCGATCGCGTCGCAGGGCTCGCTGTACACGATCGCTCCGTGGCTGGTGATCTTCCCGTCTGCGGCGCTGCTGGCCGTGACGCTCGCCTTCAACCTCCTCGGCGACTCCATCCGCGACGCCCTCGATCCGCGGCAGACGCTGTTCGCCGGTCGACGGAAGCTCGCCCGCACCCGTGCGGCACGCCGCGCGGCGAAGGCGGAGGCCCGCGCATGATCCGCTTCCTCAGCCGGCGGGTCGTGTCCGGCATCCTGACCCTGCTCGCCATCAGCGCGATCATGTTCCTCCTCTTCTACGTCGCGCCCAACGACCCGGCACGCACCATCGCCGGCGTGCAGGCGACGAACGACCAGGTCGAGCTGGTGCGGGAGCGCCTGGGCCTGGACCTGCCGATCGTCGAGCGCTACCTCCTCTACATGGGCGGCCTGCTGACCGGCGACCTCGGGTACTCCTTCTACAACCAGCAGCCGGTGCTGGAGTCGATCGTGCAGCGCCTTCCCGAGACGGCGTCGATCGCCGTCGGCGGGCTCGCGCTGGCGCTCCTGATCGGCGTCGGCATCGGCATCGGCGCCGCGCGCCGCCCGGGCTCCCTCCGCGACCGTCTCAGCACCGTGTTCGTGCTGAGCGGACTCAGCGTGCCGACCTTCGTCGTCGGCCTGCTCCTTCTGTACGTGCTGTTCTTCCAGCTCACGGTGCTCGGGCTGCCCATCTTCCCGGCCGCGGGTTACGTCGAGTTCACCGAGAACCCGCTCGAGTGGGCGCGCCACCTGCTGCTCCCGTGGATCACCGTCGGCTTCGTCTCGGCCGCGACGTACGCCCGCCTGACGCGGAGCCAGCTGGCCGGCGTGCTGGGGGAGGACTACATCCGCACGGCCCGCGCCAAGGGGCTGGCCGAGGGCACGGTCGTCTACAAGCACGGGATGCGCAGTGCCCTCACCCCCGTCGTGACGCAGGTGAGCCTCGACATCGCCGTGCTGCTGGGCGGCCTGGTGGTCACGGAGCAGATCTTCGGGATCAACGGCATCGGCCGGCTCGCCATCCAGTCGGTGAACCGCGGCGACCAGCCGGTGATCATCGGCACCATGCTGCTGGCATCGCTGTTCGTCGTGCTCTCCTCGATCCTGGTCGACATCGTCTACGCCGCGCTCGATTCGCGGGTGCGCGTCAAGTGACAGGAGCATGCCGATGACCGGTCTGACCGACGACGCCCGACGCCTGGCGAAGGGACGCAACTTCGCCTCGCTCACCACACTCCGCGCGGACGGCTCGCCGACCGCGCAGGTGATGTGGGTGGACTGCGACGACGAGCACATCCTCATCAACACCGAGGTGCACCGTCTGAAGTATCGCCACATGCGGCGCGACCCGCGCGTGGCAGTTCTCATCATCGATCAGGAGAACCCGTACTCCTACGCGGAGATCCGCGGAGAGGTCGTGGAGTTCATCCTCGGCCCGCCCGCCCGCGCGCACATCGATGAGCTGTCGGAGAAGTACTTCGGCCGCCCCTACATCGCGGAGCAGATCGAGAGCGAACGCGTGATCTGCCGCATCCGTCCGGCCACCGCACCCGCGGGGAAGACCACCGCATGAGCCTCACCAGTCACGACGTCGCCACGCAGCTCGGCGACGCCGTCATCCACTGGCGCAGCGCCGGCCCGTCGCGGGGCGGCAGGGTCGTCGCCGTGGCGGGCGACCCGTCGGATCGCTCGCGGTTCTGGATGGGCGCCTGCTCGGGCGGCGTGTGGATGACCGACGACGCCGGCCAGTACTGGCGCCCGATGAGCGACGGCTTCCTCGAGACGGCCTCGATCGGGGCCATCGCCGTGGCCGAGTCCGACCCCTCGGTCGTCTGGGTGGGCACGGGCGAGTCGTTCGCGCGCAACAACGTCGTGCCCGGCGACGGGGTGTACCGCACCGTCGACGGCGGCCGCACGTGGCAGCACCTCGGGCTGGACGCGACCAAGCACATCGCGAAGGTGCGCGTGCACCCGCGCGACGCCGAGACGGCGTTCGTCGCCGCGACCGGCGATGTGTTCGGACCGAGCCCCGAACGCGGCGTCTACCGGACGACCGACGGCGGCCTCACGTGGGACCTCGTGCTCCACGTCTCCGACCGTGCTGGCGGCGCCGACCTGTCGATCGACCCGACCAATCCGCGGATCGTGTTCGCCTCCATCTGGCAGATGGTGCGGCATCCGTGGGACATCGTGTCGGGCGGCGAGGACTCGGGTCTCTGGCGCTCCGTCGACGGCGGGGACACGTGGGAGCGCATCTCCGACAACCCCGGCTTCGCGACGGGTCTGCTGGGCCGCATCGGCGTGACGGCCAGCCCCGCCCGCGCCGGACGGGTCTGGGCGCTCGTCGAGGCGATCGGCGGGCAGGGCGGCGTCTACCGCTCCGAGGACGGCGGCCTCTCGTGGGAGCAGGTGTCGCAGGAGCGCTCCGTGCAGGGCCGGCCCTGGTACTACAGCCACATCATCGCCCACCCGACCGAGGCCGACACGGTGTGGAGCATGAACACGTGGGCCTGGCGCTCGCGCGACGGCGGTCGCACCTTCCAGCAGGTGCAGACCCCGCACGGCGACAATCACGACCTCTGGATCGACCCCGCGGACCCGAGCCGGATGATCAACGGCAACGACGGCGGAGCGTGCGTGAGCGTCAACGGCGGCATGACGTGGTCGTCGATCTACAACCAGCCCACGGCGCAGTTCTACCGCTTCGACATCGACCACCGTTTCCCGTACGACCTCTACGCCACGCAGCAGGACAACTCCGGCATCCGCGCGCCCTCCCGCTCGTGGAAGGGCGCCCTGCGCTGGCCCGACTGCGTCGAGCTCGGCGAGGCCGAGGCGGGCGACGTCGCGCTGGACCGCTCCGACCCCCGCTTCGTGATGCTCGGCGGCGCCGGCTTCGGCCACCCCGGGCCCCTTCTGCGCTTCGATCAGGTGACGGAGCAGGCGCGCGACGTCGCCGTGTGGCCCGAGTACTTCATGGGCATCGGCGCGAGCGAGATGCGTCACCGCTTCGGCTGGACGTACCCGATCGAGTTCTCGCCGCACGAGCCGGGCGTGCTCTACGTCGCCGGCGAGCGGGTGTTCCGGTCGCCGGACGGCGGCATCACGTGGGCGGCCATCAGTCCCGACCTCACGCGCGACGACGCGTCGAAGCAGCGCCCCACGGGCGGCCCCATCTCGGGCGACTCCACGGGCGCCGAGGTGTACTGCACGATCTACGCCTTCGCCGAGTCGCCCCTGACGGCCGGCGAGCTGTGGGTGGGCACCGACGACGGCCGCGTGCACGTTTCCCGCGACGCCGGCGGCGCCTGGACCGAGCTGCACGTGCCGGGTCTGCCCGAGTGGGCGACCATCGCGCGCATCGAGCCGTCCGCCCATCGCGCCGGCACGGCGTACCTGGCCGCCCACGCGTACCGCATCCAGGACACGCGGCCGCTCGTGTGGCGCACCGACGACTTCGGTGCGACGTGGGAGCCGATCGTCGACGGGCTGCCCGACGGGGAGTGGGCCCGCAGCGTCCGCGAGGATCCGGTGTCGTCCGACCTCCTCTACCTGGCGACCGAGCGCCGCGTCTGGTTCTCGGTCGATCGCGGCGCGACCTGGGCGAGCCTGCGCGGCGACATGCCGTCCGTGCCGGTCTACGACATCAAGGTGCGCGACCACGAGCTGGTCGCCGGCACCCACGGCCGGGCGTTCTGGATCCTCGACGACGTCACCCCGCTGCGGGAGGCGCGCGGCACGGCGGGCGACCCGGCCGTCTTCTTCACCCCTCCGCTCGTGCACCGCTACGCCACCCCCGACGGGTTCGACATGCCCGGTGAGGGGTCGTGGGTGGGAGGCTTC
Organism: Microbacterium lemovicicum; assembly: GCF_003991875.1. NCBI lineage: Bacteria > Bacillati > Actinomycetota > Actinomycetes > Micrococcales > Microbacteriaceae > Microbacterium > Microbacterium lemovicicum. Next base: position 2,614,305 of record NZ_CP031423.1, on the reverse strand, counting down.
CCGGGCGTCCCCCTCGGCGGCGCGACCTTCACGCGGCGGAAGAACCCCGACGGCAGCGTCGAGTCCGTATGGCTCGACGGCGGGAAGAACCCGCCGAACGGTGCGCAGCTGATCTACCGGCTGGCGGACGCCGCCGAGACGGTGACGCTGTCGGTGACGGATGCCGCGGGCACCGTCCTGCGGAGGTTCTCGTCGACGGCGCCGGGCGACCGCGACCTGGGGCCGGCGGAGCTCCTCGCCCGCGAGGCGGGGACCCACGCGTTCCTGTGGGACCTCCGCATCGAGCCGGCGCTGACCGCGCCGCGGGACGGTTCGCCGCGCACGGTGATCCACCCGGGACCGCGGGTGCCCCCGGGCACCTACACGCTCACCCTCGACGACGGCACGCACCGGTCGTCGCGCGAGCTGACGGTCCTCCGGGATCCCCGTGGGATCGCCGACGACGCCGACCTCGAGGAGCAGTACCGCCTGCTCATCCGCATCCGCGACCTGCTCGGCAGGATCGGCGACGGCATCGGCTGGAGCGACGCCGCGCACACCGCGGTCAGCGACCTGCGGGAGCGCGTCGGCGACGGTGCGCTCGCCGACCGGCTGGCCGAGGTCGCCGCCGCGATCGACGCGGAGCGGCGGGTGCTGACGAACCCCGATCTGCAGAACCACAACGACGCGCTCAAGATGCCGGCAGGGCTCGATCAGAAGATCGTGCTGCTTCCCGAGATCGTCGTCGAGCTGTCCGACACGCGCCCGGTGCCCGGCGTGTACGAGGTGCTCGACCGATTCGAGACGGAGGCGGATGCCTCGCTCGACCGGCTCGATCAGCTCCGCACCGTCGACGTCCCGCAGCTGGAGGCCGCGCTGCGCGCGGACCCGGCTTTCACCCTCATCGCCCCCTGACGCCCCGGCGCCCGCCCCTCTTCACCCGACGGCCGGGCCGTCACCCCATCGGAGCCTCCCCGCATGCGCACGTCCCGCCTCACCGTCATCCTCCTCGCCGCCTCCCTCGCCCTCACCGGGTGTGCCGCCGGCTCCACCGCCGGCGGATCGGCGGCAGGCGGCGCGACCCCGGGCGGCGACGCGGCGACGGGCGGTGACGGGGCCGACCTCGTCGTGTACGTGGGCCGCAACGAGGACCACGTCCGCCCCCTCGTCGAGGCGTTCGAGGAGAGCACCGGCCTCCAGGTCGACGCCCGGTACGGCAGCACCGGCGAGCTCGCCACGACGATCCTGCAGGAGGGCGGCACTTCGCCCGCCGACCTGTTCTTCACGCAGGACCCCGTCTACATCGGAGCGGTCTCCGAGGCCGGCCTGCTCGCACCGCTTCCGGCCGACGTGATCGAGAGGGTCCCCGCGGGGATCTCCGGAGCCGACGGCGACTGGGTGGGCGTCACCGCGCGCCGGCGCGTGCTGGCCTACGACCCCGCGCAGACCCCGGATGCGCAGCTGCCCGCCTCGGTGTTCGAGCTGACCGGCGAACCCTGGCGGGGACGGGTGGGCGTGTCGCCCACGCACAGCTCCTTCGTCTCGTTCGTCGCGGCGATGGTCGCGATGCGCGGCGAGGACGAGACCCTGAACTGGCTCAAGGGCGTCGCCGCGAACGACCCGCAGATCTTCGACGGCAACGAGGAGCAGCTGCGGGCGATCGCGGCGGGCGACCTCGACACCGGGCTCGTCAACCACTACTACGTGCACCGCCTCGTGACCGAGGACCCGGCCTTCCCCGTGCGCAACCACTCCTTCGCCGCGGGCGACCCGGGCGACGTCGTCATGCCCACGACGATCGGCGCGCTCGCCGCCGGCGCGCACCCGGAGGCGGCGGTCGACTTCGTGCGCTTCCTGCTGTCGGAGGATGCCCAGCGCCATTTCCTCGAGGAGGTCGGGGAGTACCCGCTCGCCGACGGCATCGGCACTCCCGAGGGCGAGCGGCCCCTGGATCCGGCGCTCATCCGCGACATGCGCCTGCCGGAGGTCGCCGGCAACCTCGACGTCGCCACCGACCTCATCGCCCGCTCGGGGCTCATCTAGGGTGACGTGATGAGGAGCGCGCTCGGCCGGACGGCGACGGTCCTCGCGGTCGTCATCGTCGCCGGACTGTCGGTTCCGCCGCTGATCGTCCTCGTCGTGCAGGCGTGGCTGGGGCGCTCGGCCGCCACCGTGCCGGCATCCCGTCTCCTCGAGCTCCTCGGCAACACCCTCCTGCTCACGGTGCTCGTGGTGGCCGTCTCCGGGGTGCTGGGCACCACGACCGCGCTCCTGACACGGCGCACGTCCCTTCCGGGCCGCCGCATCTGGTCGGTGCTGGTCTGCGTGCCGCTGGTGCTGCCCGCCTACGTCTTCGCCGTGGCCCTGTCGGGCATGCTGGGCGGCGGCGGCGTGCTGACCGGCTGGCTCGCCCCGCTCGGAGTGGACCGGCTGCCTCCCGCGACCGGGCTGTGGGCGGCGACCGCGTGCCTGGCCATCGTGAGCGTGCCGATCGTGCACACCCTCGTGGGTGCGGCGCTGGCGCGTCAGGACCCGGCGCTCCTCGACAGCGCCCGGCTGCTCGGCGACGGGCCGATCCGGGCCTTCGTGCGGGTGACGCTGCCGCACCTGCGCGGCACCCTCGCGCTGGCCGGGTGCGTCGTGGCGCTCTACGTCGTGTCCGACTTCGGCGCCGTCTCGATGCTCCGCTACGACACGTTCACGCGCGCCGTCTACGCGCAGTTCCGCGGCCGGGTCGACCTCGCGCCGGCCTTCGCGCTGTGCGGGGTGCTCGTGCTCGTGGCGCTCGCGCTCATCCTCGCGCAGGCGGTGCTGCGGGGACGCGAGCGCGCGGTCGCCGCGCGGGCGCGGCCGATCGTCCCAGTGGCCATCGGCCGCGGAGCGATCCTGGCCGGCACCGCCGTGCTGGCCGCGGTCGTGCTGCTCTCGACGGTGCTGCCGGTGGCGACGCTGGCCACCTGGGCGGTGCGGGGCCTGGCGAACGGCGTGCAGCCCGGACCGGTGCTCGCCGAGGCGGGCAACGCCCTGTACTTCGCTCTGCTCGCGGGGGTGGTCACGACGGCGCTCGCGGTGCCCGTGGCCCTCGTCGCCCGCCGCCGCTCGCCGCTCGCCCGTGTCGTCGACGGACTGCCGTGGGTGACGCACTCCCTCCCGCACCTGGCCGTCGGGCTGGCCGTGCTCGTCCTGTCGCTCATCGGGCCGCGGGTGCTCTACCAGTCGACCACCACGCTCGTCCTGGCCTACGCGGTGCTCTTCCTCCCGCTGGCCCTGGGCCCCCTCGTGATCGCGCTGCGACGAATCGACCCCCGACTCATCGACGTCGCCCGCACCCTCGGCGATCCGCCGGTGCGGACGGCGCTGCGGGTCGTGGCGCCGCTGGTGCGCCGGTCGACGCTCGTGGGCGCGACGCTCGTCTTCTTCGCCGCGCTGCACGAGCTGCCCGTCACGCTCCTGCTGCGCCCGACCGGATCGGAGACGCTCGCCATCCGCGTCTGGGGGGCGATCGTGGAGGGGCAGTACACCACGGCGAGCATCGCCGCGCTGCTGATGGTCGCCCTGAGCGTCCCCCTGCTCGCCCTGCACGAGCGGTCGGCGGCGCGCGCGGCGGTGTCGGCGTGAGCGGGTCCGCGGTCGGCGCTCGCGCGACCGGCGCCCCTGCCCTGGCGGCGCGCGGGCTGGTCCGCCGTCACGGCGAGCGGATCGCGGTCGACCACGTCGACGTCGAGGTCGGTCAGGGCGAGATCGTGGCCCTCGTCGGGCCGTCCGGGTGCGGCAAGTCCTCGACGCTGCGGATCATCGCGGGACTGGATGCCGCGGCTCACGGCACCGTCGACGTCGCCGGTGTGCGCGTGACCGGCGGTCGACGGCCCGTGCCGCCGGAGGACCGCGGGGTGGGCATGGTGTTCCAGGACGACGTGCTGTTCCCGCACCTGAGCGTCGCCGCGAACGTCGGGTACAGCCTGCGCCGGGGGCAGTCGCGCGAGATCGTCGACGCCCTGCTCGACGTGCTCGGCATCGCCTCGCTGGCACCGCGCCTCCCGCACGAGATCTCGGGGGGCGAGGCGCAGCGCGCCGCCCTCGCACGCACCCTCGCCGCCCGCCCCGGACTCGTGCTCCTGGACGAGCCGTTCGCGCACCTCGACGCCTCGCTGCGCGAGCAGGTGCGCGGCGACATGATCCGCGCGCTCCGGCGCACCGACAGTGCCGCCCTGCTCGTCACGCACGATCAGGCGGAGGCGCTCGCCGTCGCCGACCGCGTGCTGGTGATGCGCGCCGGACGCATCCGCCAGAGCGGCACGCCGCGCGAGGTGTACGACCGCCCGGCGGACGCCTTCGTCGCGGGCTTCATCGGCCGCTCGGTCCTTCTGCCGGTGCAGGTCGACGGGGGCCCGTCGGCCCGCAGCGCGCTGGGCGATGTGGCGATCGCTCCGGGGACGCCCGCGGGGGATCGGCTGGCCGTGCTGCGTCCCGAGACCCTCGGACTCGTCGATCCGGGCGCGCGCGGTCGCCGGGGGACCGTCGTGGATGCGAGCTTCCGCGGCGCCGACGAACTGCTGCGCGTGCGGCTCACGCCACGGGCGGGGGAGTCGACCGGCATCGAGGTGGAGGTCGCCGCCTCCGCGCAGCACCGGACCGGCGACGAGGTGGCCGTCGCCGTGAGGCGGCCGGTGGCGACGGTCCGCGCCGACGGCGCCCCCGACCCGGCGTGAGCACCGACGGCGCCCGCGATCCGTCGGTGTGGGCAGACGGTGCCCCGACCTGTCGGGAGCGCCTGAGTCGACCGGTCAGTCCGCGAGCAGCAGGTCGCGCAGCGGGCCCAGCCCCATGGGGCCCAGGGCGAGCGCGTCGCGGTGGAAGTCGCGCAGCGGTGCGTCGTCGCCGTGGCGGGCACGCCATGCGGTGCGGGCGTCGACCCACAGCTTGGCGCCGACCTTGAAGGCGAGCGCCTGACCCGGGATGCCGAGGTAGCGGTCGACCTCGAACCGGGCCAGGTCGGGCTCGACGAAGGCGAACTCCTCGAGGAACTCGCGCGCGAGCTGCGGCGTCCACCGCGTCTGATCGGTGAGGGGCGTCTCGGGCACGGGCCAGTCGGTGTGCATGCCGATGTCGGCCACGATCCGGACGGCGCGCCAGATCTGACCCAGCACCATGCCGAGACGCTCGGCGTCGTCGCGGATCAGGCCGAGCTCGTCCGACAGCCCCTCCGCGTAGTGCGCCCAGCCCTCGGCGTAGCCGTGCACCTCGCACAGGTAGCGCTGCCAGGGGTGCAGGTCGGCGTTGGCGCGGTTGACCGTGTGCTCGAGGTGGTGTCCGGGCAGGCCTTCGTGATGGACGCTGGAGACCTCGTGCCACGTGGCGGCGAAGGGCACGCCGCTGGGGATGGTCCAGACGATGCGGCTCGGAACTTCCGCGTTCGGCGGCGCCGGGGTGTAGTAGACCACGCCGCTGGAGGCCTGCGACACGAGGCAGTCCACGTCCGCGATCGTCGGGGGCAGGTCGAACGCGACGCCCTGCAGGGCCCGCGTGGTCTCGTCGACCCGCTCACGGAGCCACGCGGTGATCGCGGGGACGCCCTCGAGGCGGTAGCGCGGATCCTCGTCGAGCAGAGCGCCCGCGGAGCGCACGGGGTCGGTGCCCGTGCCGCCGAGCCGCGACGCCAGATCGCGCGACTGCGCGACCAGCCGCTCCAGCTCGCTCCACCCGTAGGCGTAGACCTCCCGGAGGTCGACCGGGGTGCCCAGCATGCTCGCCACCATCGCCGGGTAGACGTCTTCGCCCATCGCGTCCTCCTCGGGGGCATCCGCCCGGAGGTCGTCCCGCAGGAAGCGGGCGAGGCGCGTCAGCGCCTCCGCCATCTCGCGCGCGGCCCGATCGGCGCGATCGGCGGCGGCGGAGGAGAGCCCCTCCTCGCGAGGAACGCGGCCGAAGTAGTCGGTGGCCACCCAGCCCTCCACCTGCTGGGCGAGGAGGTCGATCTGCCGGACAGCGGCGACGCCCGTGCCGGTGAAGCGACCTCGGCGTCCGAGCTCCCGTGCGCGCTCGAGCGCGCGGATGTAGTCGTCGACGGATGCCGGTGCCGCCTCCAGCCGCTCGAGGACGGCCATGCCGGCCTCGTCGTCGGAGATCGGGAGTCCCTCGATGCTCTCCAGGATGAGATGCACGGGGCTCGCGAGGCCCGCCACCATCCGGGGGGTGAAGCCCGTGTCGTAGAAGCCGCGGTCGCTGGTGAGCCGCTCCGTCATCGCCGAGCGCAGCACCGCGTCGTCGGCGTCGGCGGGCAGGCCGGCCAGTCGGCGCAGGGTCTCGCCCTGCAGCGCGTAGCGCTCCTCCAGCCACTCCGGCGAGAGGTCGGCGAGCGGCCGGGTCGGGCGCTCGCCGAGCGCCTGGGCGGCGGCGGGCTCGTGCGCGGCCAGCGCGCGGACGTACTCGTCGGCGATGCGGCGGACGGTGTCGGTCATCGGTTCTCCTCCGGGCGGCGGGCTGCGCCGCGGGTGTCGGCGACGAGCGCGGTGCCCGCGGCGGTGATGAGCTGCGTGTCCACGGCGACGGCGATCCAGGTGAAGCCGCGGCTGAGCAGGGCGTCGGCAGCATCCCTTCCACCGGCGAAGGCGCCCGCGACGGTGCCCGCCGCGCGACACGCGGCCACGATGCGGTCCAGCGGGTTGCCGGGCGTGCGGTCGGCGAGAAGATCCGCCACCTCGACGCCGAGGGCGATCGAGAGGTCGAAGGGGCCGACGAACACGATGTCGACCCCGGGGGCGGCGGCGATCGCCTCGACGTCTGCGACGGCGGTGGGGGTCTCGACCATCACCGCGCACGAGACGCGTGCGTTCGCCTCGGCGGGGGGCACGGTGCTCTCGCCGCGGTAGGCGGCCAGCGGCCCCCATGACCGGATGCCTTCGGGCGCGTAGCGGCAGGCGGCCGCCGCGGCGACCGCCTCCGCGGCATCCTGCACCATCGGCACGATGACGCCGGCAGCTCCGGCGTCGAGGGCCCGGCCGATGAGCGCGGGCGTGTTCGCGCTGACCCGCACATGGACGGGCACCGACGCCGCGGCGGGGACGGCAGCGATCACGCCGGCGTCGTCGTACAGGCCGTGCTGGGAGTCCAGCACCACCCAGTCGGCGCCGATTCGCGACATCAGCGATGCCGCGGCGGCCGTGCCGAGCATCGACCAGGCGCCGACCTGAACGGAGGACATCGCGTCAGTGTTCACAAACGATCAGTCTACGCTCGCTCGAGGTCGATGATGAGACGGTCAGAACCCTCAACAGCTTTACATACGCAACGATGAAACCGAGGACACCCGTTCGGTGCGAGAAGCGCCCGCGGCGGTGCGAGCGTCGTGCGCCGGGGCCTCCCGGTGCTCCGACGGAGTGGCGGGCGACGGCTTCGTGCCGTCGGCTGCTCCGTCCCGCCCGGGAGCGTCAGCCGGAGCCGGAGCCGGAGCCGGAGCCGGAGCGAGCGGATTGGCGAAGCCGCGCAGCAGCGAGGACAGCCGGATCATGGCACGGTCGCGCTCGCGCACGTTCTCCTCCCAGGCGGCGTGCGGCAGGCGGGACTCGATCTCCGTGGCGACCCGCTCGACGGTCTCGGGGCTCCACGGGTTCTCGGTGGCGCGCTCGACGCCGATGCGCGCGTAGATCGGCCCCAGCACCTCCGCGTGGCGGCGCAGGCCGCCCCGGGTGTTGAGCTCGCTCGTGGTGAAGGGGCCGATGACCGACCACCGCAGACCGAGTCCTTCCCGCACCAGGGTGTCGAGGTCGGCCGGCGAGACCACCCCGTCGCGCACGAGGCAGTACGCCTCGCGCAGCAGCGCTCCCTGCAGGCGGTTGAAGGCGAAGCCCTCGATCTCGTGATGGAGGACGATCGGCGTGATCCCGACCCGGCGCATCAGGGCGCTCGCCGCGGCGACCGTCTCCTCCGAGGTGAAGGCGGCCGGGACGATCTCGGCGATGCGCAGGATGTAGGGCGGGTTGCCGGGGTGCACGACGACGCAGCGGTGGCGGCCGGGGAGGCCGTCGGCGAAGCGCGAGGCCATGATCGTCGAGGTGGAGCTGGCCAGCACCGCGGCGGGGTCGGCGAGCCGATCCATCTCGGCGAAGAGCGCGTGCTTGACGTCGACGTCCTCGACGACGCATTCCTGCACGAACGCGGCGCCGGCGAGGGCCTCCTCCAGCGTCTCGGTGACGGCCACCCGCGAGATGACCGCGTCGACCTCCTCCTCGAGCAGGCCGGCTCCCGAGAGCTCGGCCAGCTTCGAGCGCACCTCCGCGATCGCCCGGGAGCGCACCGTCTCGTTCGCCTCGTGGAGGCGCACCCCCACGCCGGCGGCGGAGAAGAGCACGGCCCAGGCGACGCCGATCCCTCCGGCGCCGATGACGGCGACGGTGTCGGCGTCGACCGTCGGGTCGGGTGACGCGGGGCGGGAGGGTGAGGTCATGGGACGTCCGATTCGCAGGTCGTGCTCGTGGCGGCGGCACCGCGTCAGCGGATGTAGCTCGCGCCGTTCAGGTCGAGGGTGGATCCGGTCAGGCTGGGGCAGCGATCGCTCGCGAGGAAGGCGGCGAGCTCGGCGATCTCCTGCGCGTCCACGTGGCGGCCCATCGCGAGGCCGTCGGCGACCGCGCGGATCTCGTCGTCGTCGCGGTCGACCGTCCCCATGCCGGTGCCGACGGGGCCGGGGGCGAGGGTGTACACGCGCACGCCGTCGCGTGCCGTCGCGCGGGCGAGCGTCTGGGCGAAGTTGCGGAGGGCGGCCTTCGAGGCGGCGTAGGCGCCCAGGTCGGGCAGGCGCGACCCCTGCTGGGCGGCCCAGCTCGAGATCGCGATGATGGACCCCGACCCCCGCTCGGCGAAGTCGGCGGCCGCGGCGCGCATCAGGGTGGAGGCGGCGACGACGTTGGTCTGCAGCGACCGCTGCCAGCCGTCGTCCCAGTCCTCGTCGTCGGCGTCGAGAGCCGTGGGGACGAGGGTGGCCGCGTTGACCACGAGGGTGTCGATGGATGCCGCGGCCCGCGCGCGCCGCCAGAGATCGCGCGCCGCGCCGGCATCGGACAGGTCGGCGTCGAGCAGCTGGGCGAGCCCTCCGGGGACCGCCGTCTCGGCTTCGGCGCGGCGCTGCCGGTAGGTCCCGATGACGGCCGCGCCCTCGCGGGCGAAGGTCGCGGCCAGCGCCGTGCCGATGCCGCCCGAGACGCCGGTGATGAGCGCGGTGCGCCCGTCGAGCGAGGTCATCCCTCCGCCCTCCTCACGACAGGCCGCCGTCGACGGGCAGCAGATGTCCGGTGATCGCCGCCGCCAGGGGGCTGGAGAGGAAGAGCACCGCGCCCGCGACGTCGTCGGGAGTGGCGAGTCGCTGCAGGGCCGTCGCCGAGGCGGACGAGGCCAGCGCTTCGTCGCGGGTGCGGCCCGTGGCATCCACTCGGCTGTCGATGCGCGAGAGGAGCGCCTCGGTCGCCACCGGGCCGGGGGCGACGGCGTTGACCCGGATGCCGCGGGAGCCCAGGGCTAGAGCCGCGGAGCGGACGATGCCGAGCACCGCGTGCTTGCTCGCGACGTAGGAGAGGAGGTGCGCGTCGCCCTTCCACGAGTTGAGCGACCCGATGGCGACGACCGTGGAGCCGTCGGGCATGCCGGGTACGACCGTCTTGAGCGACACGACGATCCCCCGGGTGTTCACGCGCTGGACGCGGTCGAAGTCGTCGAGGTCGATGTCCTCGGGGGAGTGCCAGGACGGCACGACGCCCGCGGCGGCCACGAGGCCGTCGAACGGCCCGTTCTGCGCGACCAGGTCGGCGACCGCCGCGCGCATGGCGTGCTCGTCGGCGACGTCGGCGGACCGTGCCGGCCAGGGGCCGGCCGTCTCCGGCTCGCCCAGGTCGATGACGGCGCCGTGCGCACCGTGCTCGGAGAGCAGGTGCACGACCGCCGCGCCGATGCCGCGTGCGCCGCCCGTGACGAGGAAGCGCCGGCCGGTCAGAAGACCCACCGCTCGGACGGGCTCGCGGCCCGTCATCTCTGCGCCGTCGATCACGATGGCTCCCTCCTCGGATTCGTCAAACTGTACGATATGCGAACGAACAATCGCAATACGAACGATAGTGTGCGTATTGCGGACAATTGTTCGTTGTGCAAACATCGCTTCAACGCGATCGGCCCCTGCCGACGTCAGCGACGTGCATGCGTCGCAGCTCGACGGGAGATGGAATGAGCCGACCGCACCACCAGTTCGGCACCCTGCTGGGCCTCGACCACATCGGGGTCGGGGTGTCCGACATGGACGGGTCCGTCCGCTTCTACGCAGGACTGGGCTTCATCGACGTGGTGTTCGACCACACCGGCGACCTGGGCGGCCTCGCGGAGGTCACGGGCCACGCCTCCACCCGCGCGCGCGTCGTGTATCTGCGCAGCGCGACGCCCACCGTGCTGGGTCGCTCGGGCATCAAGCTCGTGCAGATCCTCGACCGCCCGCAGCCGCCCCTTCCCGACGGCTTCGCCTACGGCGAGCCCGGGGTGTGCGAGGTCTGCATCCACGTGAAGGACTACGAGGATTTCCACGAGGGGCTCGTCCGCTCGGGCCACACGGTCCTGATGGACCCCAACGACCAGATCCTCGAGCCCTACGACACCCACTGCGGCCTCTCCTATGTGGAGGATCCCGACGGGGCGAAGATCGAGTTCATCGAGTGGCGCTCGCTGGAGTCCGGCTGGCCGCACCCCAGTGGCCCGCAGGGCGTGAACCACGTGGCCTTCGGCGTCGGCAGCTCCGCGCGGACGGAGGAGTTCTACCGCTCGCTCGGCTTCACCTCGAAGCTCTTCGACATGGAGGGCGTCAACGAGCCCATGAACCCGTGGTTCGAGGCCGTCGGACGCACGCCTCCCAGCCAGCGCATGATGCTGCTGATGAGCCCGCACGGCGGCTCGCTCGAGCCCGTGCAGCAGGACCCGGCCGGACCCGACATGCGCGGGGAGTGGGGCCACCTCGGCACCTTCGAGTTCTCCCTCGGCGCCCGCAACCTCGACCTCGCCGTCGCGCACCTCGGGGAGCTCGGCGTGGAGCTCGTCGGAGAGCCGGTCGACATCGACCTCGGCGGCGGCCGGAGCTGGCGGTACGCCTACTTCCGCGATCCGGACGAGCTGTACGTGAGTGTGACGGAGGTCAGGGCATGAGGACGAGGTCATCGGCAGCGGCATCCCCCACGGATGCCCTCGTGGACACCCCCATCATCCGGCTGCGGGGGGTGAACAAGTCCTTCGGGAAGACGCAGGTGCTCCACGGCATCGACCTGGAGATCGAGCGCGGCCAGCACGTGGTGCTCTTCGGACCCTCGGGCTCGGGCAAGTCCACGGTGCTGCGCAGCATCAACCTCCTCGCCGAGCCCGACTCGGGCTCGCTGCAGGTCGACGGCGTCGAGTACGGACCCGGCCTGCCCGGCGAGGCGGGCGTGCGCCGCGGCGGACGACTGGCCCTCCGCCGCAAGGTAGGCATGGTGTTCCAGCAGTTCAACCTGTTCCCGCACCTGTGCGCCCTCGACAACGTCGGTCTGCCGCTGCGCAAGGTGCACGGCATGGGCCGGCAGCAGGCGCGGGATGCTGCGGCTGTCGCCCTGCGGCAGGTCGGGCTCCTCGACAGGGCGGGCAACTACCCCGCCGAGCTGTCGGGCGGTCAGCAGCAGCGCGTCGCCATCGCCCGCGCGCTGGCCCTCGAGCCGGAGGTCATCCTGTTCGACGAGCCGACGTCGGCGCTCGACCCCGAGCTCGTGGGAGAGGTGCTCAAGACCATGCGCCTCGTCGCCGAGACGGGGATGACGATGGTCGTCGTCACCCACGAGATCGGCTTCGCCAAGGAGATCGGCGATCTCAACGTGTTCATGGAGGACGGCCGCATCGTCGAGACCGGACCCCGAGGCTTCTACGAGAACTGCTCGAGCGACCGCGCTCGCGAGTTCCTCCGGGCGGTGATGTGATGTCGATCCTCGACTACGACTGGAGTCTCATCTGGGACAACCGGGACGCCCTCCTGGGCGGACTGTGGACCGCGGCATCCGTCGCCATCGTCGGCCTGCTCATCTCGCTCGTCTTCGGACTGCTCCTGGCCGTGCTGCGCTCGGGTCCGAAGCCCGTCGCCTGGATCGCGCTGGCCTACATCAACATCTTCCGCGGCGTGCCCGCCCTCGTCAGCGTCATCTGGGTCTACTTCGGCCTGGCCCTGCTGCTCGGCGTGCGCTTCACGGTCTTCCAGGCGGGCGTGATCGCCCTCTCGCTGCTGTACAGCGCGTTCTTCGCCGAGATCTTCCGCTCGGCCCTGCAGGCCGTGCCTCCCGGGCACACCGAGGCCGGCTGGGCGCTCGGGATGCGCACGGTGCAGATCTTCTTCTCGGTCACCCTGCCGCAGGCGATCAAGATCGCCCTGCCCAACATCGGCAGCATGTTCATCGGCATGGTCAAGGACACCTCGACCTTCACCGTCATCGGCCTGCTCGAGGTCGTGCGCGTCACCCAGAACCTGGTGGCCACGACCTTCCAGCCGTTCGTCCTCTACACCGCCGCGGCGATCATCTACGTGCTGGCGGCCTTCGCGATCGACCTCATCTTCCGTCTCATCGAGGGCGCTTACGTGCGGCCCCCGCTCGGCTTCATCGGCCGGTGGCTCCGCTCGCGGCAGCAGCGCGAGATCGCCCGCGTGGTGGACCGCCTGCGCACCGCGTCGCCGCTCACCACGCCCATGCCCGCCGTGAAGTGACACGGCTTCCGACTCTGCACCACCTCCGCATCCCGAAATCACACGAATGGAGATCACCGTGAACGCACGATTCAGCAAGAAGCTGCGGCTGCCGCTCATCGCGGCCGTCGCCGCGGCCGCGCTGGCCCTCACCGCCTGCGGCGGCGGGGCGACCGCGGCACCGGAGGGCTCGGCTGCGGCCGGAGGCGACGCGGCCTCCGGCGGCGACGGGCTCATGACCCCGGGTACGCTCGTGGTCGGCATGAACCTGCAGTACAAGCCGCAGATGTTCCTCGATGGCGACAAGCCCAGCGGCTACGACGTCGACGTGCTCAACGCGCTCGCCGACGACATGGGCGTCGAGCTCCAGATCCAGAACCTCGACTTCAACGGGCTCATCCCCGGCCTGCAGGCGAAGCAGTTCGACATGGTCTCGGTCGGACTCGGAGCCACGGACGAGCGCAAGAAGGTCATCGACTTCAGCCGCGGATACGTGCCCTACGCCACGATCCTCGGCGTCAAGCCGGGCTCGACGCGCGGCACCAGCATCGACGACTACAACCAGGCGGGCGTCGTCATCACGGCGCTCCAGGGCTCCACGTCGGAGACCCTCGTCAAGGACACCTTCCCGAACGCGACGGTCTCGTCCTTCCCCGACCAGAACGCCGCCCTGCTGGAGGTCGCCTCCGGTCGCGCCGACGCGACGGTGGTCGAGGATTACATCCTGGCCGAGTTCGACCGCTCCAACTCCGGGCAGCTCGAGGTCCTCGACCTCGACGAGCCGCTGAGCCTGTACTACGGCGCGTGGGGCGTCCAGAAGGACAACTCCGCCCTGACCGAGAAGCTCGACGCCTTCCTGTGCAAGGCGCAGGACGACGGCACGCTCGAGAAGCTGTACACCACGTGGATGGCCCCGACCATGCCCGCCATGCCGGACGGCTGCTGATCGATGGCGGTCGATGAGCGCGGTTACGACGTCCTGATCGTCGGGGGAGGCCCCGCCGGCATGGCGGCGGCCTCCACCGCCGCCGCATCGGGGCTGCGTGCCGCGCTCATCGACGAGCGCCCCACCCTGGGCGGGCAGGTCTACAAGCAGCCCGGACCGGGCATGCGGGTCACCGACGCCCGAGAGATGGGAGCGCAGTACCGGGCCGGTCGCGCTCTCATCGAGGAGGCGGAGGCCTCCGGCGCCGACCTCCTCCTGCGCACGACCGTGGTGGATCTCGCCCCGGCGGACGAGGGCTGGACGGCCATGGTGCAGACCGACGGCGGCCCCGTCGCGCCGGTCCGCGCGGCGCGGGTGATCGTCGCGACGGGCGCGAACGACCGTCCCGTCGTCTTCCCCGGCTGGACGCTCCCCGGGGTGATCACCGCCGGCGGCCTGCAGACCCTGGCCAAGACGCAGTCGGTCATCCCCGGCGAGCGCATCGTGTTCGCCGGCTCCGGTCCCGTCGCCCTCGCGTTCCCCGCGCAGCTCGCCGGCTACGGCGCGAACATCGTCGCCGCGCTCGAGGCCGGACCCGCTCCCTCTCCGGGCGATCTGATCCGCATCGCGCGGGCGGCTCCCGGCAACGTCGGCCTGCTCCGCGACGCCGCGGCCTACCAGGCGGCCCTGCTCCGCCACCGGATCCCCCTGAAGTACGGCCGCATCGTCGTGCGCGCCGAGGGCGACGGCCGGGTCGAGCGCGTCGTGCACGCCCGCGTCGACGCCGACTGGCGCGTCATCCCGGGCACCGAGACCACCGTCGAGGCCGACGTGCTGTGCGTCGGCTACGGCTTCACTCCGTCGACGGAGCTGCTGCGCCTCGTCGGCTGCTCGTTCGACAGCCGGGAGGACCTCGGCGGTCCCGTCATCCGCACGGACGACTGGCGCCGCACCGACGTCGCCGGCGTCTACGCCGTCGGCGACGGAGCCGGTGTCGAGGGCTCCGCGGTCGCCGTGGACGAGGGGCGCATCGCCGCCCTCGCCGTGGCGCAGGACGCCGGACGGATGAGCGCAGCGGATGCCGCGGCGTCCGCCGCCCCGCTGCTGACACGCGTCGGCCGCCGCCGTGCCCTCACCGACGCCACCCATCGCATGTACCGCGTCGGAGACGGCATCTTCGAGCTGGCCACCCCCGAGACCGTGGTCTGCCGGTGCGAGAGCGTCACCGCCGGGGCGATCGCCGAGGCCATCGCCGAGGCGCCGGAGGTCAGCGCGGTCAAGGGCGCGACCCGCGCGGGCATGGGCCCGTGCCAGGGGCGCATGTGCGGCCGCCACATCGCCGCCATGATCGCCGCCGCCCGCGACGTGCCGATCGCCGAGATTCCGCCCGCGACACCGCGCATGCCGCTGCGACCGACTGCCATCGGCGCGATCGCCGACGCCGAGGTGACCGACCCCGGGCTGTTCGAGGCCAAGGAGGGCGCTCCGGTCGAACCGGCGCGCACCGACCTCGTCGCCGAGGAGATCGTGCGCAGCGCCCGCGGTCCGGTCACGGAGACCGACGTCCTCGTGATCGGCGGCGGCATCGCCGGGGCCGCCGTGGCCTACTACCTCGCGAAGGAGGGCGTGGAGGTCGAGCTGCTCGAGCGCGCCGAGCTGAACCGCGAGGCATCCGGCACCAACGCCGGCAGCTTCCACTTCCAGCTCGCCATCCACCAGCTCTCCGGCCGCGGCGCCGAGGCCGACCGCGCACGGCTGCTGAGCGACGCGCGCTCGAGCGTCGAGGCGTACGGCCTCTGGACGAGACTCGGCGCGGAGCTCGACGCCGACCTCGGCCTGCACCAGACCGGCGGGTGGATGGTGGCGGAGACGCCGGAGCAGCTCGCGCTGCTGCACGAGAAGCACGTCCTCGAGGAGGAGGCGGGCATCGAGACCGAGGTGCTCACCGGAGCAGCGCTGCGGGATCGTGCGCCCTACTTCTCCGACCGTGTGCTCGGCGCGACCTACTGCGGCCTCGAGGGGCACGCCAACCCGCTCGTCACCGCGCTGCTCTACGCGCGGCGCGCGGCTGAGCACGGCGCCCGCGTCCGCACGCACAGCGAGGTGCTGGCGATCGACGTCGACGACGCCTCCGCCGCCCACCGCTTCACCGTGCACACCACGCGCGGGACGATCCGCGCGCGCCGCGTGGTCAACTGCGCCGGCGGCTGGGCGGGGGAGCAGGCGGCGATGGTCGGCCTGCGCTTCCCGATCCGCCGCGAGGGCCTGCACGTGAACGTGACGGAGTCGCGGAGCCCCCTCCTGCCCTCGATGGTGCAGCACATCGGCCGTCGACTCACGCTGAAGCAGAGCACGCACGGCTCGTTCATCATCGGCGGCGGCTGGCCGACGGGGTCGACCGGCTATCCGCGGCGCTACCCGACGCAGTGGCGCAGCGCCGCCGGCAACCTCCGGGTCGCCCTCGACGTCGTGCCCGCGCTGGAGGACGTGCGCGTCGTGCGCACCTGGTCGGGCGTCATCGCGTTCACCGACGACCTCTCGCCCATCGTCGGCGAGTCCGCCCTCGTCCCGGGCTACTACGCCTGCGTCGCCACGACCGGCTTCACGTTCTCCCCGATCTACGCCCGTCAGGTGGCCGAGAGCATCCTCGACCGCCCCGGCACGGTCTCCCCCTTCCCCGAACGGTTCTCGCTGGATCGCGGCAACGCCGCGCTGGTCTGAGCCGCCGCATCCCTTCCCCGCACATCTGAGGAGCGCACACGCATGAACCGCGACGACGTCGACTGGGCCGGCTACTTCCCGGCGGTGGTCACCCCCTTCACCGAGTCGGGCGACCTCGACCTCGACACCCTGGCCGCGCTGATCGACCAGTACGCCGAGCGCGGGATGCACGGCGCCGTCATCAACGGCACGTGCGGCGAGTGGTTCTCCCAGAGCACCGACGAGCGCAAGGCCGTCGCCGAGACGGCGGTTTCCGCTGCGGCCGGCCGGCTGCGCGTGCTGGTGGGCTGCACCTCGAATCGCGCGGAGAACGTGCAGGACCTGGCCTCCCACGCGCTCGCCGCCGGTGCCGACGGCGTGCTGGCCTCGCCGCCGCCGTACATCAAGCTGTTCCCCGACGAGGTCATCGCCTGGTACGAGGACATCAGCGACCGGGTGAAGGCGCCCCTGGTGGTCTACAACTGGCCGCACGGCACCGGCGTCGACATCGGCAGCGACCTGGCCGACCGCCTCGCCGACATCGAGTCGGTCGTCGCGATCAAGGACAGCACGCCCGACGCCGACCAGTTCTTCGAGACCGCGCGTCGCGTGCGCGACCGCGTGCGCGTCTTCGGCCCGTACATGTCGGCCCGCGGCGTCGAGGTGCTGCGCACCGAGGGCGGCGACGGGTTCGTCGGCGGAGGCTCGCTCAACGGCTCGCCCGACCCGGCGTTCTGGGAGGACTACTGGCGCGGCGACTTCGCTCCGATGGAGGAGTACGCCGAGCGTGCCGACCGGCTGTTCCCCCGGCTCTGGCTGCCGGGCGGGTGGGCCGGCCACTTCGGCTCGTACCAGGCTCAGCTCAAGGCGCTCATGCACATGCTCGACCAGCCCGCCGGGCATGTGCGCAGCCCGAGGCTCCCGGTCACCGATCCGGCCAAGCTCGAGGCGATGCGGGCCATCCTCCTGGAGGAGGGCATGCTCACGGAGAAGGCGGCGGTATGAGCGGCGCACGCTCCGGACGTGTGCCGGGGCACGGCCTCGAGCGCGGCCCGCGGGTGGGCATCGTGCTCGACGGGCGTCCCGCCGTCGCCTACGAGGGCGAGAGCGTCGCGGCGGCCGTCATGGCCGATCGCGACCTCGCCCTGCGTGAGACCGAGCGCCGCGCTCCCCGTGGGTACTACTGCGGGATGGGCGTCTGCTTCGACTGCGTGATGGTGGTCGACGGCGTGCCGAACACCCGCACCTGCGTGACGTGGGTGCGCGAGGGGATGACGGTGGAGCACCAGATCGCCGCCTCCCCGGCCTCGGCCGTCGCGGACACGGCGGGAGATCCCCACACGCACTGATCGGGAGAGCGGATGCCGCGGCATCCGCTCTCCCGCTCGTCCGTGGCCTGCGGTCCGGCCTCGGAACGCGGAACGGCCGCCCGGTGATCCGGACGGCCGTTGCGCGTGTGCGGGGGCGTGGCGCCCGCGCGCCGATCAGGGGATCGACTCGACGTACTTGGCGCGGTTGTACTGCCACGCCCATTCGAGCTCGCCTCCGAGGGCGGCCGCCGCGCGCAGCGGGAAGGTCGGCTCGCGGAGGAACTGGCGGGCGACGTAGACCACGTCGGCGTCACCGGCGCCGAGCGCGGCCTCGGCCTGCTCGGGCGTGGTGATGAGACCCGCGACGCCGACCGGCAGATCGACGGCCGCGCGCACGGCCCGGGACAGGGGCTGCTGGTAGCCGGGGCCGGAGGGGATGGCCTGGCGCGGGTCGTTGCCGCCGGACGAGACGCTGACGAGATCCACGCCGTCGATGCGCCGCAGCGTCTCGATGGTGTCCTCGACGGTCACGCCGTCGGGCACCCACTCGGTGGCCGAGACGCGCAGGACGAGCGGCATGGCGGCCGGGATGCGCTCGCGCACCGCCGCGATCACCTCGTGCAGCAGCTTCTCCCGGCCGGCGGCGTCGCCGCCGTACGCGTCGGTGCGACGGTTCGAGGTGGGGGAGAGGAACTGTCCGAGCAGATAGCCGTGGGCCGCGTGGATCTCCACGAGGTCGAAGCCGGCCTCCACCGCGCGCGTCGCGGCGTCGGCGTAGTCGCGCACGACCTTCGCGATGTCGTCGGTGCCCATGGCGACGGGGACGGTGAAGGTTCCGTAGGGGGTGTCGGACGGGCCCAGCGTCGTCCAGCCGCCCTCCTCGGCGGGGACGGACCCCCGGCCGCGGGTCGGCGGGTAGGTCGACGCCTTGCGGCCGGCGTGGGAGAGCTGGATGCCGATGAGGCTGTCCATGCCGTGGACGAAGTCCACCACGCGCCGCCAGCCCGCCGTGTGCTCGTCGTTCCAGATGCCGACGTCGTCCGGGCTGATCCGGCCCTCGGGCGAGACGGCGGCCGCCTCGGTCATGATCATGCCCGCCCGGCCGATGGCGAAGGATCCGAGGTGCACGAGGTGCCACTCGGCCGGCATCCCGTCCACCGACGAGTACTGGCACATCGGCGCCACCCAGAGGCGGTGCGGGATGGTCAGCCCGTTGACGGTGATGGGGCTGAACAGACGGGAGGCGGGACGTGCCACGGGGTGTCTCTCTTTCGGTCGGGAACGGTCGCGCGGGACGACCGGCGCGGCGGCGCCGCACCGGTCTCCCCGGCGGGATCAGGTGTCGCGGCGCTGGATCATCGCGAGGTCCGCGCTGATCTTGGCGGTCGCGCTGAGCAGCTGCGGGAGGTGGTCCGACATCAGCTGCTCCACAGAGACGCGCGAGGTCGAGACGGAGATGTTCACGGCGCTGACGTAGCGGCCGTCGGCGCCCACGATCGGTGCGGCGATCGAGCGCGCACCGAGGTCGACCTCGCGGTCGTTCAGCGACCACCCCTGCTCCCGGACCTGCGCGAGGATGTCGCGGAGCGCCTGCTCGTCGGTCACCGTCACGGGTGAGACCTTCTCGCGCGGGTACATCGCGAAGTACGCGTCGAGCTCGCCGGGAGACATCTGCGACAGCAGCACCCGGCCCGTCGAGGTGCAGAACGCCGGCAGGCGCCGCCCGATCCCGAGCCGGATGGGCATGATCGTCTCGGTCGCGGCGCGCGCCACGTAGACCACGTCGCCGTCGTCGTACTCGCAGGCCGACACCGACTCGCCGATCTGCGCCGACAGCCGTCGCAGGGCGTCCTGCGTGATGTCGATGCTCGACGAGGACGACAGGAACGCGTAGCCCAGGTCGAGCACCCGCGGCCGGAGGTAGAAGCGGCTCTGACGGCTCCCGACGTACCCGAGTGTCTCGAGGGTCAGAAGGGCGCGCCGCACCGCTGCCCTGCTGAGGTTCGTGATCTTCGCCACGTCGGCGAGCGACAGCATGTCGTGGTCGTTCGAGAACGCCCGGATGACGGCCAGTCCGCGATCGAGCGACTGGACGAACTCTCCGGAGGCCCGGTCCGTCTCCGGCGCGGTGATCACCATGGCGTGCTCCTCAGATGCGGGTGGGATCTGTCACGAGACGCCCTCGATGCAGATGTACTTGAGCTCGGTGTACTCGTCGATGCCGTGCAGCGACCCTTCGCGGCCGATGCCGGACTGCTTGATGCCGCCGAAAGGCGCGCCCTCGTAGGAGATGAGGCCGGTGTTCACACCGACGACGCCCACCTCGAGCGCCTCGGCGACACGGGTGACCCGGCCGATGTCGCGGCTGAAGAAGTAGCCGGCCAGCCCGAACTCGGTGTCGTTGGCCATCGCGATGGCCTCCTCCTCCGTCTCGAACTTGAAGACGGGTGCGAGCGGCCCGAAGGTCTCCTCGCGGGCGACGACCATGTCCTGGGTCGCGCCGACGAGCAGCGTGGGGTCGAAGAACGTGCCGCCCCGCTCGTTCACGCCGCCACCGCGCACCACCGAGGCACCCTTGGCCGTGGCATCCGCGATGTGGGAGGCCACCTTGTCGACGGCCGCCTGCGAGATGAGGGGGCCCTGGGTGGTGTCGGGCTCGAGGCCGTCGCCGACCCGCAGCCTGTCGATGGCCTCGGCGAGGGCGTCGACGAAGCGGTCGTGGATGCCGGCCTGGACGTAGATGCGGTTGGCGCACACGCACGTCTGCCCGGCGTTGCGGAACTTCGAGTCGATCGTGCCCTTCACCGCGTTGGCGAGGTCGGCGTCGTCGAAGACGATGAGCGGCGCGTTGCCGCCGAGCTCGAGGGCGAGCCGCTTGAGGGTGCCGGCCGACTGGGCCATGAGCGTGCGCCCGACCTCGGTGGAGCCGGTGAAGCTGATCGTGCGCACCAGGTCGTGGCTCGTGAGCACCTCGCCGATGAGCGCTCCGGAGCCGTTCACGACGCTGAGCACGCCGGCGGGGAGACCCGCCTTCTCGGCGAGGGCGACGAGCGCGAAGGCCGACAGCGGCGTCTCACCGGCCGGCTTGATGATCATGGAGCAGCCCGCGGCCAGCGCGGGCGCGGCCTTGCGGAGGATCATCGCGGCGGGGAAGTTCCACGGGGTGATCGCGGCGGTGACGCCGACCGCGTTGCGCGTCGTCATCATGCGGCGGTCGGGGTTGTTCGTGGGGATGACCTCGCCGTAGAGGCGCTTGGACTCCTCGGCGAACCACTCGATGAAGGAGGCGCCGTAGAGCACCTCGGCGCGGGCCTCCGCCAGCGGCTTGCCCTGCTCCCACGTGAGGATCTGCGCGAGGTCGTCGGCGTTCTCGACCACCAGGTCGTACCACCGGCGCAGTGTGCGGGCGCGGGTGGGCGCGGGCACCTTCGACCACGACAGGAACGCCTCGTGCGCCGCCTGGACGGCCGCCTCGACGTCCTCGGCCGTGGCCACGGCGACCTGAACGATCTCCTCGCCGGTCGACGGATCCGTGACCGGGCGGCGCTCGCCGGCGGAGCCGTCGCGCCACTGCCCCCCGTAATGGAGCTGCGTGCGCAGGAGATCGCCTTCGAGGAGTGCGCGACGGGTGGAGGACATGATCACCTACTGCTTTCTGTGAACATCGAAAATCGTTTGAACCGCGTCCAGCATACGGGTAATGTGCGAAATGCGACCAGTAGTGCGTAAAGCGAACGAACGAAGGTGTACCGAATGCAGATCGAGGAGCTGGACAGGGCCTACCTGTTCCACCCCATGACCAACCTCGCGGCCCACGAGCAGAACGGGCCGCCGCTGACGATCGTCGAGGGTCATGGCGCCACCGTCACCGACAGCAACGGCCGGGACTATCTCGACGCCATGGCGGGGCTGTGGTGCGTGAACGTCGGCTACTCCCACCCCGAGATGGCCGACGCGCTCCACGCGCAGGCGTCGAAGCTGCCCTACTTCCACGCGTTCTCCTCGATGGGGACGGAGCTGCCGGCGCTGCTGTCGGAGCGGCTGATCCGCATGGCGCCGGTGCCGATGAGCAAGGTGTTCTTCGGCAACTCCGGCTCCGACGCGAACGACACGCAGGCGAAGCTCGTCTGGTACTACAACAACGTGCTCGGCCGGCCGGAGAAGAAGAAGATCATCTCCCGCCGCCGCGGCTATCACGGCGTGACGGTGCTGTCCGGCGGGCTGACCGGGCTCAAGAACCTGCACGACGGCTTCGACCTGCCGCTGCCGATGATCCGCCACGTCCGCCCGCCGCACCGCCTGTGGGAGCGGGCGCCGGGCCAGAGCGACGAGGAGTTCTCCACCGCGCTCGCCGCGGAGCTCGAGACCCTCATCCTCGACGAGGGTCCCGAGACCGTCGCCGCGATGATCGCCGAGCCGGTCATGGCCGCCGGCGGTGTCATCGTGCCGCCCGACACGTACTTCCCGAAGATCCAGGAGGTGCTCGACCGCTACGACGTGCTGCTCATCGCCGACGAGGTCGTCAACGGCTTCGGGCGCCTGGGCGTGCCGTTCGGCAGTGACGCCGTCGGGATGCGTCCCGACCTGATGACGGTCGCGAAGGGCATCACCTCGGCCTACGTGCCGCTCTCGGCCGTCCTCGTCAGTGAGAAGGTCTGGCAGGTGCTGCTGGAGGGGTCGGCGAAGTACGGCAGCTTCGGTCACGGCTACACCTACTCCGCGCACCCCCTGGCGGCGGCCGCGGCCATGGCCAACCTCGACATCATCGAGCGCGACGGCCTGATCGCGCAGGTGGCCGAGAACGGCGCCTACCTGCACGAGCTGCTGCGCGCGGAGTTCGGCGACCACCCGAACGTCGGCGAGATCCGCGGCAAGGGCCTGATGGCCGCGCTGGAGTTCGTCGAGTCCCGCGAGCCGCTGCGGCCGTTCGCGGCGCAGGGCGCGTTCGCGACGGCGGTCACGCTCCACTCCCGCGAGGCGGGCGTCATCACGCGCGCGCTGCCCGAGGCCGACACCGTGTCGTTCTCCCCGCCGTTCGTGACCACCCGCGATGAGCTCGAGCGCATGGTCGTGGGCGTCCGCGCCGGACTCGATCGCGCCGTCGAGGCCCGGCGGAGCGCGTCCTGACGATGACCATGCGCGTCGGCGTGCTGCTGAACCCGATCGCCGGGTTCGGCGGCACGTTGGCGATGCACGGCACCGACCTGCTCGCTGCCGATCGGTTCGCCGACGCGGTCGCGGCCGGGCGCTCGAGCCGGCGCCTCGTGCGTGCGCTCGAGACCTGGCAGGCGCGCGGCGGCGCGGCGCGTCTCGTGTCGGCCCCCGGGCTGCTCGGCGCGGACGCGCTGCGCTCCGCCGGGTTCGACGCGCGGGTCGATGTCGTCGAGGAGGCGACCGGCCCCACCACCCGCCGCGACACCCTGGCGGCGGCTCGGAGGCTGATCGCCGACGGCATCGACGCGCTCCTCTTCTCCGGCGGAGACGGCACGGCCACCGACATCGCCGAGGCGATCGGCCTGGCGGTGCCGGTGATCGGCGTGCCCTCGGGCGTGAAGATGCACTCGCAGGTCTTCTCCCGTTCGCCGGAGGCCGCGGGGCGGCTGCTCGCCGAGCTGACGGCCGGGCGGGCGTGGGACGAGACCGCCGACGTCCTGGATGCCGCGGCCGACGGCTCCCCGGGAGTGATCGCCGCTCTGCGCGCCGCGCGCGCGGGCGAGCCCCTGCAGGGCGCGAAGGGCGGCTCCTCGGCACCGTCCGATGCGGGCGAGCGCCGCGCGATCGCGGCGGAGCTGCTGCGCGCGAGCGGACCGGCGACAACCTGGATCATCGGCCCCGGCACCACCGCGGCCGCGCTGGCCGACGCCCTCGGCGTCGCCGGCACCCTCCGCGGGGTGGATGTGCGGCATCCGTCCGGCGCCGTCGAGCTCGACGTCGACGAGGAGCGCCTGCTGGCGGTCGTGAGCGCTGCCGCCGATCCCCGCCTCGTACTCGGCGTCGTGGGCGGTCAGGGCTTCCTCCTGGGCCGCGGCAACCACGAGCTGAGCCCGCGGGTGCTGTCGGCACTGGGCGCCGACCGGGTGTCGATCGTCGCGACGTCGTCTAAGGTCGCCACGCTCGTCCCGCCCGTCCTCTACATCGACGCCGACGACGGTCTCGGCGGCGAACCGGCCGGGTCGCGGCATCCGCTGCTCGGCTATCGTCGCGTGCGCACCGGCGCCCGGCAGACCACCGTCCTCAACGTCGTCGACGCCGCGGCCTGACCGCGCATCGACCGGAACACCCGATCAGGAGAAGCACGATGACACCATCCGCGCACCCTTATATGGCGAACTCCGCCGCCCAGAGCGGCCAGGCCCTCCTCGAGGCGGTCGGCGTCGCGTCGGCCGAAGAGCTGTTCGCGCAGATCCCGGAGCGCGACCGGGCCGATGACGCCATCGCCGCGCGGCCGGGCATCCGCTCCGAGCTGGAGCTGCGACGGATGCTGGAGGGCCGCCTCCGCGGCGGCATCTCGACGGACTCGCACATCTCGTTCCTCGGCGGCGGCTACTGGAAGCACTACGTGCCGGCGCTCTGCGACGAGATCGCCGCCCGTCCCGAGATCTCCACGTCGGTGTGGGGCACGCCGAGCTCCGACCACGGGCGCAACCAGGCCTGGTTCGAGTTCACCTCGCAGCTCGGCGCGCTGCTCGACCTCGAGTTCGTCGGGCTGCCCGTCTACAGCTGGGGCTGCGCGGCGGGCCACGCCCTGCGCATGGCGGCGCGCCTCACGGGTCGCTCGGTGGTCGTCATCCCCTCGAACGTCGACCGTGAGCGCCGCCTCGTCATCGACACCTACTGCGGCTCCCGCGAGCTGGACGGCGCCCTCACCGTCCGCGAGGTCGCCGTCGACCCGGCGACGGGCACCGTCTCCCCGGCCGCGCTCACCGCCGTGCTCGACGACGACGTCGCCGCGGTCTACCTCGAGACCCCGAACTCCTGGGGGGTCATCGAGCTCGAGATGGCCGCGCTGATCGAGGCGACCCATGCCGTGGGCGCGGAGGCCGTCGTCGGCGTCGACCCGATCGCGCTCGGCGCCCTGGCCTCACCGGCGGCCGCAGGCGCCGACATCCTGGTCGGCTCCATCCAGCCGCTGGGCATCCACCTCTACGCCGGCGGAGGCGTCGGCGGCTTCATCGCCTCGCGCGACGAGGAGCGCTACGCCCGCGAGTTCCCCACGCTTCAGGTGAGCATCGCCCCGACGCTGCGCGAGGGGGAGCGGGCGTTCGGGATGACGCTCTTCGCGCAGAGCTCTTACGGCTCGCGGGAGCTCGGCAACGACTGGACCGGCAACTCCGTCTACCTCTGGGCGGTCCGCGCGGCCGTGTACCTCTCGCTCCTCGGTCCGGCGGGCATGCGGGAGCTCGCGGAGACGAACGCGGCCAACGCCCGCGCGACGGCGGAGCTGCTCGATGCGCTCCCCGGGGTGTCCGTGCCGCATCTCGACCGCGTCTTCAAGGAGTTCGTCGTCGACTTCCGCGGCACCGGGATGCCGGTCGCCGACATCAACGCCGCACTGCTGACCCGCGGCATCCTGGGCGGACACGACCTCACCGGCAGCCACGACGGGCTCGACGGCTGCGCCCTGTACTGCGTCACCGAACTCACCACGGAGGCCGATGTGAGAGCCCTGATCACCGCGCTGGAGGAGGTGACGGCCCGATGAGCGCCGTCCGCCGCTTCCACGCCGCCTCGTGGGACGAGAAGGTCGTCTACGAGCTCGGCGCCCCCGGCCGCCGGGGATTCGTCCCGCCGGCCTCGTGGGCGCCGGAGGGCACGTCCGCTCTGCCCGAGGATCTCCGTCGCGAGCGCGACTCCGACCTGCCGGAGCTCGCCGAGTACGAGGTGCGTCGCCACTTCACCCATCTGTCGCAGCAGACGATGGGGATGATGGGCATCAGCCTGTTCGGCACGTGCACGATGAAGCACAACCCGACGGTGAACGACGCCGTCGCCGCCCGGTCGGAGATCGCCGCGGTGCACCCCCGGCAGGACCCCGCGACCTACCAGGGGGTGCTCGGACTCGTCCACGACATGGAGGACGAGCTGCGCAACCTGTCGGGGATGGCGGCCTTCAGCTTCCAGCCCGGGGGAGGGGCGGATGCCGCATACCTGAACGCCGTCATCACGCGGGCGTACCACGCCTCCCGGGGCGAGCTCGCGCAGCGCACGCAGGTGATCACGACCGCCCAGGCGCACCCGTGCAACCCCGCGACGGCCAAGGCCGCCGGCTTCGAGGTCATCACGCTCCCCGTGGAGGAGGAGGGGTATCCCTCGCTCGAGGCGCTCAAGGCCGTCATCGGCCCCGACACGGCGGCGCTCGTGCTCAACAACCCCGACGACATGGGCATCTACAACCCGCGGATCCGCGAGTTCATCGATGCGGTGCACGAGGTCGGCGGGCTCGCCTTCTACGACAACGCCAACTTCAACGGCGTCATGACCCGCCTGCGCGCCCACGATCTCGGCTTCGACGCCTGCATGTACATGCTCCACAAGAGCTTCGGCGCGAACAAGGGCGGCAACGGTCCCTCCGTCGGCGCCTACGGCTGCTCCGAGGCGCTCGCGCCGTTCCTCCCCGGTCCGCGCATCGTCAAGAACGGCGACGTGTACGACCTCATCGAGCCGGAGCAGAGCATCGGGCGGGTGCGGGAGTTCCTCGGCAACGTGCCGCAGGTCATCAAGGCCTACTCGTGGACGCGGGCGATGGGCACCGACGGCCTCCGCGAGGCGGCCGACCTGTCGGTGCTGGCCAACAACTACATGGAGACGCGCCTGATGGCGCTCGACGGCGTCACGATGGCCTTCGCCGGCAAGGCGCTGCCGCGGCTGGAGATGACGCGCTACTCGCTCGAGGAGTACGCCGCCGAGACGGGGCTCACCACCGTCGACGTGCAGAACCGCATGACCGACTTCGGGATCGACGCCTACTGGCTGGCGCACGAGCCGTGGCTGACGCCGGAGCCCTTCACCCCCGAGGCGGGGGAGATGTGGTCGAAGGAGGACCTGGACGAGTGGATCGACGTGCTCGCGCACGTGCTCGAGGAGGGGCGGCGCGACCCCGAGATGGTGCGCAGCGCCCCGCACAACCAGGTCGTCGCCCAGATCGACGGCTCCGGCCTCGACGATCCCGCGACGTGGGCCGTCACGTGGGCGGCCTATCGCCGCAAGCACCAGGGCGTGTGAGAGAGACCGGATGCCGCGGCATCCGGTCTCCGGCCGTGCCGCCCGCGGTGCGACGGACCCCGGTGCGAGTTCGACCCGGCCGGGGGCATGCCGTACACTGGCGAGTGCAGTAGAAGTCTGCATTCTTTCGCCATGCCCCCCGTTCTCGGGGCTTCTCACGAAGGTCCGGCACGGCGGTCGAAACGCAGACGCCCGAGGCCCAGGTCTCTAGGGCGGTAGCTCAATTGGCAGAGCAGCGGTCTCCAAAACCGCAGGTTGCAGGTTCGATTCCTGTCCGCCCTGCGCGTATCGGCGCGTGCGCCGGTGCACGATGCGTCAGCTGAAGCTGACACGAAAGGTAATCAGGTGGGATCGATGGTCCAAGACGAGCCGAAGGGCGAGGTCGTCGCCAAGAGCGATGCCCCGCGCGAGAAGAAGCCCAACTTCTTCCAGCGCATCGCCATCTTCATCCGCCAGGTCTTCGCAGAGCTCCGCAAGGTCGTCACGCCGACGCGCCAGGAGCTGCTGAAGTTCACGGCGGTCGTGCTCGGATTCGTCGTCGTCATGATGGCGGTCGTCTACGGCCTCGACGTGCTGTTCGTCTGGATCACGACCGTCGTGTTCGGCGTTCCGGGCGGCGCGACCCCCTGAGCCCACGACGCGGGCGGAACGGCACGACCGATCCGCACCACCAACGGAAGTGATTTCTTGTGACTGAAAGATATGTCGACGACGCCGACTGGGCGACCGCTGCGGAGCAGTCCTCGGAGGACGACGAGGCCCAGGAGGGCAACCAGCTCGCGGCCGACGAGCGTTCCGTCGAGCCCGCCGAGCACGCCGCTCTGCACGTCGTGGACGACTCCGACGACGAGACGGACGACTCCGACCTGGATGAGATCGACATCGAAGACCCGGAGGCCGACGCCATCGTGAACGACGCCCTGCACATCGACGAGGCCGCCGAGGCCGAGGCCGCAGCGGAGGTCCTCACCGACTCGCTCGCCGAGGAGGAGGCGGAGTACGTCGCCGCCCACGCCGACGACGTCACGCCGTACGACGGACCCGACGTCAACGGCGACGAGGACGAGCCGGTGCTCGACGCCGACTTCGTCCAGGAGGTGGATGCCGCGGCATCCGTCGTCGACGAGGTCGAAGCCTCCGTCGACCCGGCGGACGCCGCCGAGGCCCCCGTGGACGTCGACGTCGCCGACGCCGAAGCGGTCGACGATCTGGCGCCGCTCGACGGTGACGAGTCGCCGGCCGACGGTGACGAGTCGCCGGTCGACGGTGACGAGGATGACGAGGACGTCGACCCGTACGAGGCGTTCCGCGCCGAGCTGCGGTCGCTTCCCGGCAAGTGGTTCGTCATCCACTCCTACGCCGGCTTTGAGCGCAAGGTGAAGGCCAACATCGAGCAGCGCAAGTCGACGCTCGAGGTCGAGGACGACATCTACCAGGTCGAGGTCCCGATGGAGGACGTCGTCGAGATCAAGAACGGCCAGCGCAAGATGGTCACGCGCGTCCGGATCCCCGGCTACGTGCTCGTCCGCATGGACCTCAACGAGGACACCTGGTCGGTCGTGCGCCACACGCCCGGCGTCACCGGCTTCGTCGGCAACGCGCACAACCCGACGCCGCTGCGCTTCGAGGAGGCCTTCAACATGCTGAAGAGCCTCGTCGAGGTCAAGGAGGTCGCTCCGGCCAAGGCGGGTTCCGGCAAGGGTGGTCAGCCGGTCGCGCGCTCGATCCCGGCCGAGGTCGACTTCGAGGTCGGCGAGACCATCACGATCAAGGAGGGCTCGTTCGCCGGGCTCCCCGGCACGATCTCCGAGATCAAGCCCGAGAGCGGCAAGCTCACCGTGCTCGTCTCGCTGTTCGAGCGCGAGACGCCCGTCGAGCTCTCGTTCGACCAGGTCACCAAGCTCTGACCCATCTCTGTCACCGGAAGCGCCCCGTCTGAGACGGGGCGCTTTCGGCGTTTCGGGGGTGTCTCTGATCTACGTGGACGGTTCTGATCGGTTCCTCGGTTCCTCGGTTCCTCGGTTCCTCGCTCCCTCGGCCCCCGTCGCTCCGTCCCTCGGTTCCTCGGTTCCTCGGTTCCTCGGTTCCTCGGTTCCTCGGTTCCTCGGTTCCTCGGTTCCTCGGTTCCTCGGTTCCTCGGTTCCTCGGTTCCTCGGTCCCTTCGTCCCCCATCTGTGCAGAATGACGGAGATGTGCGAGATGGCGGATGCTTCGCGCCCGACTGGTCCGGCATCCTGCACATTTCCGCACTTCTGCGCAGTGCGCGGAGATGTGCGGCGCCGGGCGGGTTTCCGAGCGGGTGTGCAGGACGGCGGAGATGTGCGAGATGACGGGTGCTTCGGGCCCGAGTGGTCCGGCATCCTGCACATTTCCGCACTCTTGCGCAGTGCGCGGAGATGTGCGGCGCCGGGAGGGATTTCGAGTGGGTGTGCAGGACGGGGGAGATGTGCGAGATGGCGGATGCTTCGGGCCCGAGTGGTCCGGCATCCTGCACATTTCCGCACTCTTGCGTGGGGACCGATCCCTCCCCATCTAGGCGGCCGGCGCGCATACTCTCCGATCGTGACGGGAACTGGGCCTGCCTCCACCGTCATGCGCGAGCCTGCCGGGATGGTGATTCTCACTGAGGCGGTCGCCGTGGCCGGCGGCGTCATGCGGGTGGCCGCCCTTCGGCACGCGGGTGTGCCTCGCCGGGCGATCGAGCAGGCGGTCGCGGCGCGCGTGCTGCTGCGTCCGCGAAACGGCTGGGTCGCGCTCCCGGAGGCCGATCCTGCGCTGATGGCCGCGGCTCGCGCGGGCGTGGTGCTCACCTGCCTCACTCAGGCGGAACGTCTCGGACTCTGGGTCTTCGACGACGGCGCAGTCCACGTGGCGGCGGATCCGCATCGGCACATCGGCGAAGTCCGGGAGGGCACCCGCGTCCACTGGGCGCGACCGTTGGTGCCGCGGCATCCGGATGTCCTGGTGGACCGCGTCGAGAACGCGCTTGCCGCAGTCGTGAGCTGCCAGCCGCACGAGCGCGCCCTCGCTGTGTGGGAGTCGGCGCTCCGGCACGGGCACGTGACGCGTGAGGCCGTCCGTCTCCTGCCACTGTCGACCGCCGCGCGCTCGCTCCTCGAGGCGTGCTCCGTGCACTCCGACTCTGGGCTCGAGACGTTCATCCCCGTGCGGCTGCGGTTCCTCCGGCTGCCGATCCGCCAGCAGGTATGGCTCGGTGGTCATCGCGTCGACTTCTTGATCGGCGATCGTCTTGTCCTGCAGGTCGATGGCGGACACCACGTCGGGGCTCAGCGCCGCAGCGACATCGCCCATGACGCGCGGCTGATGCTGCTGGGTTTCCACGTCATCCGCCTGGACTACGTGCAGATCATGACGCGATGGGCCGAGGTGCATGACGTGATCGTGCTCGCCGTCGCGCAGGGGCTTCACCGCGCCGCGTGATCGGGCGTGGCGACGGAGATGTGCAGGATGACGGATGCTGCAGCCCCCCAGCATCCGTCATCCTGCACAACTCCGCGATCGTGCTTGCGAGAGGCGCGCCGGGGTGAGGGGAGGTCAGGCGGGTCCGGGTGAAGCGGGTAGGCCGGGGGAGGACGGGGCCGCCGGCAGCCACCCGGCGGGCGTGGCGACGGAGATGTGCAGGATGAGGACGGATGCTGCAGCCCCCAGCATCCGTCATCCTGCACATCTCCGCGATCGTGCACGCGAGAGGCGGGCCGGAGCGGGTAACCCGGGGAGGACGAGGCCACCGGCAGCCACCCGGGGGAGGACGGGGCCACCGGCAGCCAGCCGGGGAGCGGGCCACAGTCGGGCTGCCCCGCGGGAGAGGGTCCGCCCCGCATGAGGTAAGCTTGGGTGGTTTGCGTCGCTTCGGCGTGCGCGGACGACCGCGGTCCGGAGATGCCGGGCACGCGGGAGAACAGGATGCCACGGCATCCGGTTCGAACGAAAGGAAGAGACATGGCACCCAAGAAGAAGGTGACCGGCCTGATCAAGCTCCAGATCAAGGCAGGAGCCGCCAACCCGGCGCCCCCGATCGGGCCCGCGCTCGGTCAGCACGGCGTCAACATCATGGAGTTCTGCAAGGCGTACAACGCGGCGACCGAGGCCCAGCGCGGCAACGTCATCCCCGTCGAGATCACCGTCTACGAGGACCGCAGCTTCACGTTCATCCTGAAGACGCCCCCGGCAGCCGAGCTCATCAAGAAGGCCGCCGGCCTGTCGAAGGGCTCCGCGACGCCGCACACCACCAAGGTGGGCAAGCTCACGCAGGCTCAGGTCCGCGAGATCGCCGAGACGAAGCAGCCCGACCTGAACGCGAACGACATCGACGCCGCGGCGAAGATCATCGCCGGTACCGCCCGCTCCATGGGCATCACGGTCGAGGGCTGAGGGGAATAAGGATCATGGCAACCAAGTCCAAGGCTTACAAGGCCGCCGCCGCGAAGATCGCGCCGGACACGTTCTACTCGCCCACCGAGGCCGTCGCGATCGCGAAGGACACCGGATCGGCGAAGTTCGACTCGACCGTCGAGGTCGCGCTCAAGCTCGCCGTCGACCCCCGCAAGGCGGACCAGATGGTGCGCGGCACCGTCATGCTGCCCCACGGCACCGGCAAGACCGCCCGCGTCATCGTCTTCGCGACCGGTCCGGCCGCCGAGGCCGCCATCGCCGCGGGTGCCGATGAGGTCGGCGGCGCCGAGCTCATCGAGAAGGTCGCCGGGGGCTACACCGCCTTCGACGCCGCCGTCTCCACCCCCGAGCTCATGGGCCAGGTCGGCCGTCTCGGAAAGGTGCTCGGACCCCGCGGTCTGATGCCGAACCCGAAGACCGGCACGGTCACCCCGAACCCGGCCAAGGCCGTCGAGGAGATCAAGGGCGGAAAGATCGAGTTCCGCGTCGACAAGCACGCCAACGTGCACTTCGTCGTCGGCAAGGCCTCGTTCTCGCACGAGCAGCTCGACGAGAACTTCGCCGCCGCGCTCGAGGAGATCGTCCGCCTCAAGCCGTCCAGCTCCAAGGGCCGTTACATCCAGAAGGGTGCGGTGTCGACCACGTTCGGCCCCGGCATCCCGCTGGACGTCAACGCTCTCTGAGCCGACACGCATCGCACGAAGGGCCTCACCTCCGGGTGGGGCCCTTTGCCGTTCCCGGCCGCGGATGGGGTGCTGGCGTCGCCCCGGTGCGGGATGCATCCCTCCGCTCGGCTCGCCCGGTAGCGTCACGGGGATGACCCGCACGCTCGCCGATCTGCTCGGCATCGAGACGCCCATCCTGCTCGGACCGTTCGGCGGGCTCTCGAGCGTCGCCCTGACGGCTGCGGTCAGCGAGCTCGGGGGACTGGGCGGCTACGGACTGTACGGATACGCCGCGGAGCGCATCGCGCAGACCGCGGCCGAGCTCCGAGCGCGGACCGGCCGCCCGTTCGCGCTCAACCTCTGGCTGCCGACCGGCGAGGAGGTGCTCCCCGGCGATCCGCCGCTGGCGCCGTTCCTCGACGCCCTCGCCCCGCTCTTCGCGGCCGCGGGCGTCGACGTCCCCGAGACGCCCGCCGCCTTCCTGCCGTCCGTCGATGAGCAGTGGGAGGCGGTGAGGGATGCTGCACCCGCCGCCGTCAGCGTCGTGTTCGGGGTGCCGGCGCCGCACCAGGTCGAGGAGGCGCGGAGCCGCGGCATCCGTCTCATCGGCACCGCCACGACCGTCGCCGAGGCGGTCGCGCTGGAGGAGGGCGGCGTGGACGCCGTCGTGGCCAGCGGCAGCGAGGCCGGCGGACACCGCGTCTCGTTCCTCGCGCGCGCCGAGGAGTCGCTGGTCGGCACGATGTCGCTGGTACCGCAGGTCGTCGACGCCGTGCGGGTGCCCGTCATCGCCGCCGGCGGCATCGCCGATCGTCGCGGGGTGTCGGCGGCGTTCGCGCTGGGCGCGTCCGGCGTGCAGGTGGGGTCCGCCTTCCTGCGCACCCGGCAGTCGGCCGCGACCGAGGCGCACCGGCGGGCGCTGGCGGCGTCCTCCGACACCGGCACCGTGCTGACCCGCGCGATGAGCGGAAGGCTGGCCCGCGGCATCCCGAACCGCGCCGTGCGCGATATCGAGGCGAGCGGCATGATCGCGCCGTTCCCGGCGCAGAACTGGCTCACCGGGGTCTTCCGGGCCGCGGCCTCGGCCCGCGGCGACGAGGATCTGCTGTCGCTGTGGGCGGGCCAATCGGCCGCGATCGGCGACCGCGACGACGCGGCCGAGGTGTTCGCCGAGCTGGCGGCCGGGCTGCCCTAGGCCGTCGCGCGGACCTCGAAACCGGATTCGTCGACGGCGTCGCGGTCGTCGACCTGCGCAGCGTCCACACGGCCACCCGGCGGACCTTGAGCCATCCAGGCCAGCATCTCGTCGACGGCGGCGGCGCTGCCCTGCACCTCGGCCTCGACCGATCCGTCGCGGCGGTTGCGCACCCAGCCGGTGACGCCCGCCTCGTCGGCGGTCATCTTCGCGGTGTACCGGTAGCCGACCCCCTGGACCTCGCCGCGGACGAGGACGTGCACGCGCTTCATCCCCTCATCGTGCCGGATGCCGCGGCCTTTCGTTTCAGTGCGGCAGCACCAGGCTGACGGCCAGAGCGATCATGACGATCGCGATGACGCCGTCGAGGATGCGCCACGCGCGCGGCGTGGACAGCCAGCGCCCGAGGAAGCGGGCGCCGAAGGCGAGACCGAAGAACCACAGGATGCTGGCGGTCACCGCGCCCGCGGCGAACCACCAGCGGTCCGCGCCGTGCGTGTTGGCCACGGTGCCCAGGAGGAACACCGTGTCGAGGTAGACGTGGGGATTCAGCCAGGTGAGGGCGAGGCACGTCAGGACCGCGGGGACGAGACCGGTGCGGGCGCGTGTGGAGATCGTGCGCGTCGCGGTTGCGCCGCCCGTCGCCGGGGCTACGCCGTCGGCGATGCGCTCCGTCTCGGCGACCTCGAGCGCCTGACCCGAGGGGCGCCAGGCCCGGCGGGCGGCGAGCAGCCCGTAGACGAGCAGGAAGGCGGCCCCGGCCCATCTGACGACGTCGATCAGCCACGGCACGGCCTGCAGGACCAGCCCGATGCCCGAGACTCCGAGGATGATGAGCGCAGCATCCGACACCGCGCAGATCGCGGCGATGACGACCACGTTCTCGCGGCGGAGGCCCTGGCGCAGCACGAAGAGGTTCTGCGCTCCGATGGCGACGATGAGCGAGAAGCCGAGGCCGAGGCCGGCGAGGACGGAGGTGAACACGATTCGACGCTAGAGCGAAGAGCGTGTTCAGTACAGCTCACGTGACTTCCGCTGCATTAGCCTGTCTTACGATGAGGATCCCCCTCGAGCTGGCAGAGACGCTCGCCGTCGTCGTGGACGAGGGCACGCTCGACGCCGCCGCGCGCACGCTGCACATCACCCCGTCCGCCGTGAGCCAGCGCATCAAGTCGCTCGAGGAGATCATCGGGAAGGTCGTGCTCGTGCGCTCCCGGCCGGCGCGCGCGACGCCGGACGGCGAGGCCGTGGTGCGGCTGGCGCGCCAGGTCGCGCTCCTCGCGCACGACACCGTCTCGGAGCTCGGCGTGGGAGACGAGGGCGCACGGGTCAGCATCCCGCTGGGGGTGAACGCGGACTCGCTCGCGACATGGTTCCTGCCGCCTCTCGCCCGCCTGTCGGAGGAGCGCGCGGTCGTCTTCGACATCCACCGCGACGACCAGGAGTTCACCTCGGAGCTGCTGGAGTCGGGCACCGTGATGGGGGCCGTGACCTCCCGCGAGATCCCGGTCGCGGGCTGTCGGGTGAGTGCGCTGGGATCGATGCGCTACGAGGCGGTGGCGACGCCGGCCTTCGCGGCGCGGTGGTTCGGCCAGGGCGTCACCGCAGACGAGCTGCAGGCGGCACCGGTGGTCGACTTCGACCGGCGCGACGACCTGCAGACCCGGTGGCTGCGCGCGCGAGGCGTGGACGCGGCGGTTCCTCCACGGCACCGCATCCCCGCCTCCGCCGACTTCGCCGCCGCGGTGTCGGCGGGGCTCGGGTGGGGACTCCTCCCTCCCTTCCAGTCGGCCGACGCCGTGCGGGCGGGGCGGCTCATCGCCCTGCCGGGCGATCCGGTCGACGTGCCGCTCTACTGGCAGCAGTGGAACCTGCGGTCCGAGCTGCTCGACGCCGTCGCCGACGCGGTCATCACCGAGGGACGCCGGGTGCTCGACCCGGTCAGTCGTCGGTGATGCGCAGCACGATCTTGCCGCGCGTGTGGCCGTCCTCGAGCTGCGCGTGCGCGGCCGCGGCATCGTCGAGGCCGAACACCCGGTCGACGTAGACCTGCACCGCGCCGCTGTCCAGCAGCCGCGCGATCGTGGCCAGGGCGCTGCCGTCGGGGATGACGCGGTAGCCGGTCGCGCGCACCCCGGCGGCCCGGGCCGCCTCCGCGAACCCGGGGGAGGAGCCCGAGGGCACCACGACCAGCAGGCCGCCGGGTCGCAGCACCGAGAGGGAGCGGGTGCTCGTGGCATCGTGCAGGTCGCCCACGAGATCGATGACGACATCCATTCCCGACACCACGTCCTCGAACCGGGTCGTGGTGTGATCGATGACCACGGTGGCGCCCAGCTCCCGCAGCCAGGCGGCGTTGCGCGCCGACGCCGTCGTCGTGACCGACGCCCCCAGGTACGCCGCGAACTGCACCGCGAAGTGCCCGACGCCTCCGCTGCCGGCGTGGATCAGCATCCGCTGGCCTTCGTGGGCATGGGCGGTCTCCACGACGATGCCCCATGCGGTCAGGGCCGCGAGCGGCACGCCGGCGGCCTCGACATGCGAGAGCGCGGCGGGCTTGCGGGCGACGGACAGCGCCGGCACGACGACGTACTCGGCGTAGCTGCCGCCGGAGCGGGGGAACGGCGCCATGCCGAAGACCGAGGTGCCGACCGGCAGGGGGTGCGACTCGTAGGCGGAGCTCACCACGACGCCGCTGAAGTCGAAGCCCAGCGCCGCCGGGTAGGCGTCGATCGCGGAGGAGACGCCGGCGCCCGCCCGCGTCTCGGCGTCGATCGGATTCACCCCGGCGGCCACGACGCGCACGAGCAGCTCGCTGAGCACCGGCGTGGGGGTCGGCAGGGTGGCGGGGTGGAGCGCGGACGCGGGTCCGGGGCCGTCGATGACGGCGGCGCGCATCGTCTCGGGCGGCGTCTCCACGGTGGCGAGTGCGTCAGGGCGACTGACGGTGGTGCGCAGCGGGCGGGTCTTCATCGCACGGCTCCTTCCGCGTGCGCGCCGACGTCGGCCGCACTCCTCATCGAGAGGAGTTCCAGTCAAACGTCGCTGTGTCTCCGCGGTGTTACGCCGGTGCTACCGGCGCACTAATCCTGCGGCCCGCGTGTGTCGGGCGGACGTCGGAAGCCCTGAGCCGGCGTCAGGAGCCTCGGAAAGAGGTCAGGAGCCCTCGGTCGACGACGGGGTGATGCCCGCGGTCAGGGCGTGCAGCAGGCGCGTGAGGTTGCCGATGTCATCGATCCGCCAGGCGTCGAGCGTCTTCATCAGCGTGTCCTCCTGCGGCTCGCGCGCGGCGGCCAGCCGCTGCCGGCCGAGCTCGGTCGGAGACAGGATGCTGGAGCGACCGTCGGCCGGATCGGGCGTGCGCTCCACGAGCCCGAGGCTCTCCAGCTCGCGCACCGTCCGGCTGATCTGCCCCTTGTCGGCCATGAGCGTCTCGGAGAGGGAGGACTGCGTGACCGCGCCGCGGTTCACGATGGTGGTGAACACCTTGTAGGCGCCGGGCAGCATGCCGGGGCTGACGCGCTCGGCGTTGGCGGAGATGATGCGGCGAACGCGGTTGAGCAGCTCCCCGAACTCCGCCTCGAGGGCGCGCACCGCAGCGGTGCGCGCCTCGAGGCTCTCGGGAGTGGTCATCGTCCTCGACATTACCGGCGGCTGAGACGGGTCTCGGACGGGGTGCGGACCGGATTGCCGCGCCGGGTGCGCAGCGGGCCGTCGGCGCGAACGGGGCTGTCGGCGCGCAGTCTCTTGTCGGCGCGCAGCGAGCCGTCGGTGCGGGTGGCGGGCTGAGCCGTCTCCGCGGCGGCGTCGTCGGCCGCCACGGTCCGCACGGTGCCGGTCGCGGTGAGGGTGCCCATCGCCTCGGGGACCGAGACGGTGGCGACGTCGGCTTCGGCCGCCTGCAGGCGCTCGCTGGTGGTCATCGTGGTGAGCGGCTTGTTCGGCAGGAAGAGGACGGCGATCAGGCTCACCACGGCGAAGGGCACCGCGATCAGGAAGGAGTGCGAGATGCCGGTGGCGTAGACGTCCTCGAAGATGACCTGGAGCGCGGCGGGCATGTCGCGCACCTGAGGGAGGGTGCCCGACTGCAGCTGCGCCGCCCACTCCTGGGCCTGCGCGCCGAGGCTCATCAGCGCGGTCTGGAGCTCGTCGCGCCGGTCGCCGAGCTGGGTCGTGACGCTGGTGGCCAGGGCCGCCCCCATGACCGAGACGCCGATGGTGCCGCCGAGGCTGCGGAAGAACGTGACGCCGGAGCTGGCGACGCCGATCTCGGAGGGCGACGAGGTGTTCTGCACGACGAGCACGAGGTTCTGCATCGTCATGCCGACGCCGGCGCCGAGCAGGAACATGTAGACCGAGACGAGGGCGAAGTTCGTGTCGTAGTGGATGGTCGACAGCAGGAACGCGCCCGCGGTCAGCAGCACGGCTCCGGTGATGAGGTACGGCTTCCACTGTCCGTAGCGGGTGATGAGGGCGCCGACGCCGACGGAGGACAGCAGCAGTCCGGCGATCATCGGGATGGTCATGAGGCCGGCCTCGGTGGGGGTCGCGCCGCGGGCCAGCTGCATGTACTGGCTCAGGAAGACCGATGCGCCGAACATCGCGATGCCGGTGGCGATGGAGGCCACGACCGCGAGGGTGAAGGTGCGGTTGCGGAACAGCGACAACGGCACCAGCGGCTCGGGCGCGCGCAGCTCGTTCATGATGAACAGCACGGCGGCCAGCAGCGCGCCGCCGACCATGAGGGCGGTGCTGAGGCTCCACCACTCGAAGGAGTCGCCGGCCAGCGTCACCCAGATGAGCAGCAGCGAGACCGCGGCCGACAGCAGGACGATGCCGAGGTAGTCGATCGAGACCTTGCGGCGGGCGCGGGGCAGGATGTGCAGCGTGCGCTGCACGATGAGGAGCGCGGCGATGGCGAAGGGGAGCGCGACGTAGAAGTTCCAGCGCCATCCCCAGGCGTCGGTGATCACACCGCCGAGGAGCGGGCCGCCGACGGTGGCCACGGCCATGACGGCACCGAACAGGCCCATGTAGCGGCCGCGCTCGCGGGGGCTGATGATGTCGGCCATCAGCACCTGGCTGAGGGCGGCCAGGCCGCCGGCGCCGAGGCCCTGCACGGCGCGGAAGGCGATCAGCGTCTCGGGGTTCTGCGAGAAGCCGGCGGCGGCGGTGGCCAGCACGAAGATGACGATCGCGAGCTGGAACAGCACTTTGCGGTTGGTGAGGTCGGCGAGCTTGCCCCAGATCGGGGTGGAGATGGCCGTGGTGAGCAGGGTCGCGGTGACGACCCACGTGTAGGAGGTCTGGGTGCCGTTGAGATCGTGGATGATCACGGGCAGCGACGTCGAGACGACGGTCGAGGCGAGCATCGAGACGAACATGCCCAGCAGCAGGCCGGAGAGGGCCTCGAGCACCTGCCGGTGCGACATCTTCGGGCGGTCGTCGTCGAGCGCGGCGGCTCGGGACGGCGTGGGGGCTGTGGTGGCCATGACGCGGCTTTCTTCTGAACGGGGATGACTCCGCGACGACGATGGCGCGTTAGTTGACTCGTATCAACGATAGGCCGATGGTTGACACGTGTCAACTATGCGATCGCGTCATTCCAGAACGAGGTCGACCTCCGGGTGCCCCGCGAACACGTCGAGCACGATGTCGAAGTACGTGGGCCCCGTTCCCGACTCCGCTTCGGCCAGCCGGCGGCGGAAGCGCTCCTGGTCGAACAGCTCGGGCTGCTCGAGCTTCCGGCGGTAGTACGCGACGGTCTCGCTGCGGCCGAGCGCCTGGCGGCTCGCCTCGGCGTCGCGCCACACGACGCGCACCGGGTCGGTCGCGACCGCGAGGGCGCCGAAGCCGCCGTAGAGCAGGTCGTCGAGCGCGTCCAGGCTGTCGCCGAGCCGCCAGTCCTCGCCGCCCATGAAGACGCGGTTGATCTCGTCGTAGAACGAGGGGATGCCGCGGACGGCTGCTCCTTCGACGGTGAAGGTGGTCACGGAGCGAACCGGTACGCCTCAGTCAGCCAGCGCCAGCGCGCGGAAGGGCTCCCGCGGAGCGGTCGGCTGCGGCATCCGCTCGTCCTGCCGGCCCCGCAGATGACGACGGTGCAGCTCGTCGATGAGCGCCGTGGCGAGGCGCACCAGCGAGGCGATCTCGACCTCGTCGCGCTCCACCCACGCGCAGTGCGGCTCGTCGCGGATCGGAACGAACTCCGCGTGCTGCTCCCACGCGACGAGCGTGCGCTCCGCCCCGAGCACGTGCTGCTGCCACCACACCTGGCGCAGATAGGAGCGGGGGATGCTGCGCCACGCCTTGTTGGTCGTCTTGATCTCGCAGAGCGTCACGCGACCGTCGCGATCGACGGCGATGCCGTCGGGCGTCGCCAGGTGCCGCTTCTCCACCTCCGCGTGGAAGAGCGCGCTGGAGGGGAGGATGCCGTGGGTCGCCGCGACCCAGCCGGCGATCTCGGGCTCGCGCCGTCGACCGTGGGCCGTGTAGGCGTTGCCGGAGAAGTTCGAGCCCATCAGCTTGGCGTCCGCCGCGCGGGGGATGACCCGTTCGCTGGTGAGCGCCGCCACATCGGTCGCCGTGATCCCGCGCGAGCGTGCGCGCACCCACGCCACTCGATCGCGGGAGTCCGCGACGATGCGGGCAGCGAGCTCGGGAGTCACCACTCGAGGCTAACCCCGGCCGCCGACGAAGTCCGCAGCGACGGCCGTGTCGCCCATCCCGGGCGGTCGGCGGCGATTTTGCCGTGGCGCCGACGTCGCGTACTCTGAACGAAGCCAAAGACCGCCGGTCATCGGAGTGCGCTCACGCGCATGAGGATCGAAGCACTGCATCGCAGAGGCCCGCGCAGGTGTCACGAACGAATCTCCTTCGGGAATCCAGCTCCGTGCGCTTGCGCCGGAGCTTTTTGCATGTGTGCCGAGAAGACCGGATGCCGCGGCCGACGCCCGCCACCGCGGAGCGTCTCGTACATACAAGGAGTGGCCATGGCGCAGAAGGATGCATCGGTCGCCGAGCTCACGAAGAACTTCGAGAACTCGACCGCCGTTCTGCTGACCGAGTACCGCGGTCTGACGGTTGCGGAGCTCAAGCAGCTCCGCAGCGACATCCGTCAGGACGCGGAATACGCCGTGGTGAAGAACACGCTGACCAAGATCGCCGCGAACAACGCGGGGATCACGGCGCTGGATGAGGGTCTCAAGGGCCCCTCGGCCATCGCCTTCGTGCACGGAGACCCCGTCTCCGTCGCCAAGGGTCTGCGTGCCTTCGCCAAGGCACACCCTCTTCTCGTGATCAAGGGCGGCTATTTCGATGGCAACCCGCTGACCGCGGATGAGGTCAACAAGCTCGCCGACCTCGAGTCCCGTGACGTCCTGCTGGCGAAGCTCGCCGGTGCGATGAAGGCGACGATGACGAAGGCCGCTTATGTCTTCAACGCACTGCCGTCGAAGGCCGTTCGCACGGTCGACGCACTGCGCGAGAAGCAGGAGTCCGCGGCGTAGGTTCCGGCCTCACCGCGGTTGATTCGACACACCAACAAGGAGAAACATCATGGCAAAGCTCACCACTGACGAGCTTCTCGACGCCTTCAAGGAGCTCACGCTCATCGAGCTCAGCGAGTTCGTCAAGGCCTTCGAGGAGACCTTCGACGTCACCGCCGCTGCTCCGGTCGCCGTTGCCGGCCCCGCCGCCGCCGGTGGCGCCGCCGCCGAAGAGGTCGAGGAGCAGACGGCATTCGACGTCATCCTCGAGGCTGCCGGCGAGAAGAAGATCCAGGTCATCAAGGTCGTCCGCGAGCTCACCTCGCTCGGCCTCGGCGAGGCCAAGGCCGTCGTCGACGGTGCCCCCAAGGCTGTGCTCGAGGGCGCGACCAAGGAGGCCGCGGAGAAGGCTCAGGCCGCTCTGCAGGAGGCCGGCGCTACGGTCACCCTGAAGTAATTCGACTCACGTCGAACGAAGGCCCCGGATGCGGAAGCATCCGGGGCCTTTCTCGTGTGACGGGTCAGCGACGGCCGGTGTTCGCCTCGATCGCGGAGGACGCCCGGTCGACCGGAGCGGTGGAGCTGCGCACGATGAGCCGCGCCTGCAGCTGGAGCTCGACGGGCGCCGCGCCGGGATCGGTGATGTGGTCCAGCAGCACCCGCACGGCCTCGGCACCCTGGGCGCGCGGATCCTGCGCCAGCGTGGTGAGGGCGAACATCTCCGCGAACTCGTGGTCGTCGATGCCGACGACGCTGAGGTCGCCGGGCACCAGGATGCCCAGGCGGCGCGCCGCGATGATCGCGCCGATGGCCACCTCGTCGCACACGCCGACGAGCCCGGTCGGCCGCCGGCTCGCGTCGCTCAGCAGGTCGACGGCCGCGGCGTAGCCGCCCGGCATCGTGACAGCCGAGGGGATGTGGCACACCTCGTGCGCGAGCCCGGCGTCGGTCATCGCCCGCATGTAGCCGTCGAGCCGTCTCCGGTCGACATCGGCCCAGTGATCGTGCGGGTCGCCGCCGAGGAAGGCGATGCGCCGGTGGCCGAGCGCCAGCAGGTGCTCTGCGGCGCGGCGCGCGGCCGCGTCGTCATCGAGCGTGATGGCGCTGGAGTCGGCCCCCACGCCCACGACGCTGACGGTCGGGCGGCCGACGGCGACGAGCCTCTCGAGCTCGCGGTCCTCCGGCTCGAGGCCCACGGCGATGAGTCCGTCGAACCGCTTGCGCGCCAGGAAGTCCTCGAAGATGAGCCGCCGTCCGTGCGAGCCCGGACGCGCGTCGTACAGGGTCAGATCAAGGCCGTGTTCGAGCAGCGCGTCCTGAATGCCCTCCAGCACCTCCGCGAAGAACCAGCGGTTCAGGTACGGCATGATCACGCCGATGGTGCGCGTGCGCCCCGTGACGAGGCTCGCGGCGTTGCTGGATGCGACGTAGCCCAGCGCGCGGGCGGCGTCCTGCACCCGGGCGCGGGTGTCGGGGGAGACGTAGCCGTGACCGGTGAGGGCCCGGCTGGCGGTGGCTTTGGAGACGCCGGCGCGGCGGGCGACATCGGAGATCCCGCTCACGATCCCTCCCTCCATCGGGCGGTGACGCCTGCTGCGCGACCGCTTCGAGGATAGCTTCGGGCGCGCAGGAATGGAACCGATTCCAGTCACGATTCGGTGACGCCGTGGGAGCGCTACCACGTTGTCATTCCGGGGGTTATCGAGTTGTGATGAACGGGTGTTGCACCCGTGGTCGGTGATCGCCTAGCGTGTGCATGGAATCGGTTCCCTAAGCATCGATCCAGGGGCAACAGCTTCGTGCGCGCTGGCGCGCACGAACTCGACGAGGAGGCAGTACATGAATGGAATGCGGTCAACCCTGCACCGCCGCATGACGGTGGGATTGGGTCTGGTCGCCATCGGCGCCCTGACCCTCGCGGGCTGCGCTGAAGGCGGCGACTCGGGCGGCGGCACCGCCTCCGGCGGCACGGAAGGTGCCACGGTCCGCGTCTCGGGCGGCATCACCGGCACCGAGGCCGACGCGCTGAACCAGTCGTTCGAGCAGTTCACCGCCGACACCGGCATCAAGGTCGTCTACACGGGCGACAAGGGCTTCGAGGGCAACATCGTCACGAAGGTCAGCGGCGGCGACGCCCCCGACATCGCGATCGTGCCGCAGCCCGGTCTGCTCAAGACCCTCGTCGAAACCGGCGAGGTCAAGCCCGGCAACGACAAGGTCTCCGCGAACGTCGACGAGTACTGGGACGCCGGCTGGAAGTCGTACGGCACGTTCGACGACACGTTCTACGCCGCGCCGATGCTCGCCAACCTCAAGGGCTACGTCTGGTACTCCCCGGCGAAGTTCGCGGAGTGGGGCGTCGAGGTTCCCAAGACGTTCGACGAGCTGATGACCCTCACGCAGACCATCGCGCAGAAGTCGGGTGGCCCCTCGTGGTGCGCCGGCTTTGCGTCCGAGGCCGCCTCGGGCTGGCCCGGCACCGACTGGATCGAGGACATGGTCCTGCGTCAGTCGGGCGCCGACGTCTACGACAAGTGGGTCGCCAACGAGGTCAAGTTCACCGACCCCGAGATCAAGGAAGCGTTCGACGCCGTCGGCAAGATCCTCCTCGACCCGAACTACGTCAACGCCGGCTTCGGCGACGTGCAGAGCATCAACTCGGTGGCGTTCGCGGATGTCGCGGCCAAGGTCGCCGACGGCACCTGCCCGATGACGCACCAGGCGTCGTTCCTCTCGGCGAACTTCCTCACCGTGAAGAACGCGGCGGGCGAGACCCCGACGATCGCCCCCGACGGTGACGTCTACGCCTTCATCCTCCCCGGTGTGAAGGAGGGTGAGCTCGCCGTCGAGGGTGGTGGAGAGTTCGTCGCCGCCTTCTCCGAGGACGAGGCCGTCCAGAAGGTCACGGAGTTCATGTCGACCCCCGAGTTCGCTGACGCCCGCGTCAAGCTCGGCGGCGTCGTCTCGGCCAACAAGGGTGCCGACCCGTCCCTCGCCTCCAGCGAGTTCCTCCAGGAGGCCATGAAGGTCCTCCAGGACCCGAGCACCACGCTGCGCTTCGACGCGTCCGACCTGATGCCGGCGACGGTGGGTTCGGGCTCGTTCTGGAAGGGCATGGTCAGCTGGATCGACGGCACGCCGACCGACACCGTGCTGAGCGACATCCAGGCCGGTTACGACAACTGATCTGACACTGCACGTCCGATGGGCCGTTCGCTTCCGCGGGCGGCCCATCGGACGGATACGTCCCGA
Source organism: Microbacterium lemovicicum (assembly GCF_003991875.1). NCBI lineage: Bacteria > Bacillati > Actinomycetota > Actinomycetes > Micrococcales > Microbacteriaceae > Microbacterium > Microbacterium lemovicicum. The sequence continues at coordinate 2,570,433 of NZ_CP031423.1, read as the reverse complement.
GGCAGACGGGACAGCCGGCGGTAATTCGTCGACCGCCGGCGAGATCCATCCATGAGTCCGACGACGTGCTCGGAAGGGTAATCATGACCGATATCAGGCAGGCTCCAGCCACGGCGGCTCCACCGCCGGACCCCGGACGCGTCGAGCGCAAAGACGAGCGGGTGGCGCGCACCCGACGCACGACCGGCCTCGTCATCGCCATCGCGCTGATCCTCGCGGTCGCACTCTTCATCTTCATGATCACGCGGGCGCCCGCGGAGACGAAGCCGACAACGCTCGGCTTCTCGCTGAACAGCTTCTTCAAGTGGCTGGGCGAGCTCGGCCCGATCGTCCAGATCCCGATCATCGTGCTGGTGTTCGGCGTCGTCGTCGGCCTGCTGCTGCTGCTCATCGAGTACGCGCCCCGAGCCGGCCGCTTCTACTTCTGGCTGCGCCTGGCGTCCTGCTTCCTGATCCCGGTCATCGCGTTCATGCTGCTGCGTCCGTACCAGAACGCGGTCATCTACGTCCTCGCGATCGCGGTGATCCTGGGCGGCGTGCTGTTCTACGCCGACTACCGCTCGCGTGAGGGTGCCGGCTACCTGTTCCAGCTCGTCCTCTTCGCCGCCCCGGCCGCGATCCTCCTCCTCATCGGCCTCATCTACCCGGCGCTGTCGACCCTGGTGCAGTCCTTCATGGACAAGACCGGGTCGGAGTTCGTGGGCCTCGACAACTACGTCTGGACCTTCACGAACCCCGAGGGATTCTGGTCGGTCATCAACACGATCATCTGGGTGCTGCTGGCTCCGACCATCGCGACGGCGGTGGGCCTCGCCTACGCGGTCTTCATCGACCGGGCCAAGGGCGAGCGCGTGCTGAAGATCCTCATCTTCATGCCGTTCGCCATCTCGTTCGTCGGCGCCGGCATCATCTGGAAGTTCGTGTACGACTTCCGCCAGGGCCAGCAGATCGGTGCGCTCAACGCCATCGTCACCGCGTTCGGGGGAGAGCCGGTGTCGTGGCTCGCCGCCGCCCCGCTGGTGAACACCCTCCTCCTGGTCGTGGTGTTCATCTGGTCGCAGACGGGTCTGGCCATGGTCATCCTGTCCGCGGCCATCAAGGCCGTGCCGCCGGAGCAGATGGAGGCCGCCGAGCTCGACGGGGCCAACGCCTGGGAGCGTTTCGTCAACGTGACGATCCCCGGCATCCGCTCCTCCCTCATCGTCGTCCTGACGACCATCGCCATCGGCGCCCTGAAGGTGTACGACATCGTCGCCGTCATGACCGGTGGCCGCAACGACTCCACCGTCCTCGCCTTCGAGATGGTGAACCAGCAGCAGCGCTTCCAGAGCTACGGGCACTCCGCGGCCCTGGCGGTCGTGCTGTTCATCTTCGTGCTGCCGTTGATCATCTTCAACGTCCGCCAGATCCGGAAGCAGAGGGAGATCCGATGACCACCTCGACAGTCGTCCTCGAGCCGACGACAGACACCCGCACCGCCCGTCAGGTGGCGCGCGACACCCGCCGGAGCGAGAACTCGGCGCAGAAGCGCCTCACCTCCAAGGGAGCCACGATCGCGGCCGTCGCGATCGCCTTCGTGTGGACCATCCCGACGTTCGGCCTGTTCGTCACCTCGTTCCGTCCAGGTGCCGACACGCAGTCGACCGGCTGGTGGACGATCTTCACCGACCCGGGCTTCACGCTCGAGAACTACCGCCTCGCCCTGACGTCGGGAGGCACCGCGCTCACCCTGGGTGCGTCGTTCCTGAACTCGCTGGCCATCACGATCCCCGTCGTGGTGTTCGCCCTGGCGATCGCCTCGCTCATCGCGTACGCGTTCGCCTGGATCGAGTTCAAGGGCCGGAACTTCTTCTTCATCTTCATCTTCGCGCTGCAGATCGTGCCGCTGCAGATGGCCCTCGTCCCGCTGCTGAGCCTCTTCTCCCGAGGGCTCACCATCAACGAGGTCACCATCTTCCCGGGCTTCGACCTGCGCGGGGTGGAGCACAGCTTCGCCACGGTGTGGATCGCGCACGTGATCTTCGCGATGCCGCTGGCGATCTTCCTGCTGCACAACTTCATCGCCGAGATCCCCCACGAGGTCATCGAGGCGGCGCGGGTGGACGGCGCAGGACACGGCCAGATCTTCTTCCGGCTCATCCTCCCGCTCGCCGCGCCGGCCCTGGCGTCGTTCGCGGTGCTCGAGTTCATCTGGGTGTGGAACGACCTGCTGGTGGCGACGATCTTCGCACCATCGTCATCTCTGCCGTTGACGCAGTCGCTCAACTCCCTGTCGGGCACGTGGGGCGACCAGTGGTTCCTGCAGTCCGCGGGAACGTTCATCTCCATCCTGGTTCCGCTGATCGTGTTCTTCGCCCTGCAGCGGTTCTTCGTCCGAGGACTCCTCGCCGGGGCCACGAAGGGGTAGTCCCTCACGGAGCGAGCGGGGCCGGAGCGGATCGAGAGATCCGCACCGGCCCCTCTCGTCCGTCCGGGCGGAGTATGCCCGCCTGCGCCGCCCGGGCGGGCATCGTCGCCCCGCTATGGTGATCGCATGACAGCCTCGCCCGCGTCGCCCGACCTGACCGTCGTCGATGCGGGCAGGGGACTGTCGGCCACGGAGGTGGCCGAGCGCGCGGCGTCCGGTCGATCGAACGCATTCACGGCCGACTCGAGTCGCAGCGCGTGGAACATCATCCGCGCCAACGTCTTCACGCTCTTCAACGGGATCGTCTTCGGATGCTTCTTCCTGCTGTTCGTGCTCGGGCGCTGGCAGGATGCGCTGTTCGGCCTGGCCGCGACGGCGAACGCCATCATCGGCTGCGTGCAGGAGTTCCGCGCCAAAGCCGCGCTCGATCGGCTCGCGCTGCTCAACGCGCCGCTGGCGCGCGTGCGGCGGGACGGAGCCGAGGCGGAGATCCGCCCGCCGGAGGTGGTGCTGGACGACGTCCTGGTGCTGCGTGCGGGCGACCAGATCCCCGCCGACGCCCGCATCCTCGAGGCGCGCGGCCTCCAGGTCGACGAGTCCATGCTCACCGGCGAATCGGATGCCGTCGACAAGGCGCCCGGCACGGAGGTGCTCTCCGGCTCGCTCGTGGTGGCGGGCGACGGCGCGGCGCAGGTCATCCGCGTCGGGGCGGACTCGTACGCCAACACCTTCGCCGCGGAGGCGAAGCGGTTCTCGCTCGTCGCGAGCGAGCTGCGCACCTCCGTCAACCGCGTGCTCACGTGGGTGAGCTGGGGCATCGGCCCCATCGGCCTGCTCGTCTTCAACGCGCAGGTCCTGGTCGCCGGCGGCTACGCCGAGGCGTGGCGCACCGGCAGCTGGGTGCAGGCCGTCGTCAACACCATCGCGTCGCTCACGGCCATGATCCCGCTCGGGCTGGTGCTGATGTGCTCCATCGCCTTCGCGGTCGGCGCCTCGCGGCTCGCGGCGCGGCAGGTGCTGGTCAACGAGCTGCCCGCCGTCGAGGGTCTGGCCCGCGTCGACGTCATCTGCCTCGACAAGACGGGCACCCTCACGCTCGGCGAGATCCGCTTCGACGGCGCGCACGGGCTCCCGTCGCCGGCGCCCGGCTGGGAGCAGGTGCTGGCGTGGTACGGCGCGGCCCCCGGCGCGAACGCGACCGCCCGCTGCCTGCAGGAGCCCTACCCCGTCGGCGAGCCGCTCGTGCCGGATGAGACCATCCCGTTCTCGTCGGCGCGGAAGTGGAGCGCCGTCTCGTTCGCCGGGGGACCGGCCGCGGGCGCCTGGGTCTTCGGGGCGCCGGAGATGGTGTTCGGGGATGCCGCAGCCGACCCCTCCACGGAGCTGGGATCCGTGGTCACGGAGCTTGCCGCCACCGGCCGGCGCACGCTCGTGCTCGGGCACGCGCCCGTGCCCCTCACCGCGCAGCAGGCCGAGGACGAGACGCTGCCCGCCGGCGTCCGGGCGGTCTCCGTGCTCACCTTCCGCGAGAAGGTGCGACCGGATGCCGCGCACACCCTCGCGTACTTCCGGCGGCAGAGCGTCGGCATCCGCATCATCTCGGGCGACAACCCGCGCACCGTGGCCGCCATCGCGCGGGAGGTGGGCCTGGACGTGGCGGAGGGGTTCGATGCGCGCCGGCTGCCGGAGGACGACGAGGCCCTCGCCGACGTGCTGGAGCGGGAGCACGTCTTCGGCCGGGTGACGCCCGATCAGAAGAAGCGCATGGTGGTCGCGCTGCAGTCGCGGGGTCACACGGTGGCCATGACCGGCGACGGCGTCAACGACGCCCTGGCGATCAAGACCGCCGACATCGGCATCGCGATGAACTCGGGCGCGGCCGCGACCAAGGCGGTGGCGCGCCTGGTGCTGCTCGATGGCCAGTTCTCGCACCTGCCGGACGTCGTGGCGGAGGGGCGCCAGGTGATCGCCAACATCGAGCGCGTCTCGATGCTGTTCCTCACCAAGACGGTCTACGCCACGGGCCTCGCGATCCTGTTCGGGGTGATGGTCCTGGAATTCCCGTTCCTGCCGCGGCAGCTCTCCATCACCGACGGGCTGACGATCGGCATCCCGGCGTTCTTCCTCGCCCTGATGCCCAACACCCAGCGCTACGTGCCCGGCTTCCTCCGGCGGTCGCTGACCTTCGCCGTTCCGGCAGGGCTGATCATCGCGGTCGCGCTGACCCTCTACACGCGCGGCGCGATGGCACTCGAGGTGCCGGAGCCCGAGCTGCGCACCGGCGCCACGATCATCCTCGCCATCGTCGGCATATGGGTGCTCACCGTGCTCGCGCGGCCGATCACGCGGCTCAAGACGCTGGTGATCGGCGCCATGTTCATCGCCCTGGTCGTGGTGTTCACCGTGCCGCCGGCGACGCAGTTCTTCCAGCTCGTCGACCCGGGCAAGGAGGCGGCCTACCTCGTCGCCCTCGTCACGGCGCTCACCATCGGCGGGATCGAGGTCGTGCGCTTCGTGCACCGCCGCGTGATCGCGAGAGCCGGGCGCACCGCCTGACGCGCAGCCGCGCCGATCGATCCGACCCGCTCAGGCCGCCATCGGCACGGGGGAATCGACGGCAGCGGTGCGCCGCACGAAGAAACGAGCGCCCGGCGGCGCCCAGACGGCGGCGAGGATGAGCAGCTCGAGCAGGATCTGCGCGGCCTCCGTCCAGTCCCACGCGTCGGCCACCGCGATCGTGATGACATGGAGCACGAGCTGTGCGACCAGGTAGAGCGTGACGAGGATGCGCGACAGGCGGCTTCCGCGCGAGAGCCCGGAGGCGACGGCGAGGGTGAGCAGGCCGAACAGGATGAGCCCGGCACCCAGCAGCGACACCGGCAGCACGTCGTCCGGTGCGACGTCGTAGCGGCTGAGCAGGACGAAGGTGCCGACGATGACGTTCAGGATGCCGGAGAGGTAGACCAGGACGACCGCGACCGTGACCACCACGGGGCGGCGGAGGACGGGCGGGGTCTCGGCGCTCACGCGACCACTGTAGCGGCCGGGCTCACCCGCACCGGAGGCGCGCCTGCAGCGACGCCATCGCGTCGATCTCCGCGGTCTGCGTCTGCTTCATCGCCGCGGCCGTGTGCTGCACGTTCTGCTTCGAGCCGAGCTCGAGCACGGCATCCACCATCTGCACGGCACCCTGGTGGTGGCGGGTCATCAGCGACAGGAACAGGCAGTCGCCGGCCGTGCCCGTCGCGGCGCGCAGGTCGTCGAGCTGCGCCGGGGTGGCCATCCCCATCGCCTCCTGCAGCTCGGCGTCGGTCTGCTGCGCGCCGTCGTCGCCGCCGTGCGCGTGGCCGTCGGCCGCCGACATCCACTGCATGAGCGGACCGCCGCTCTGCGGCTCACCCCACTGGGCGAGCCAGTCGTACATCTCGCCCTTCTGGGCGGACTGTCCCGTCGCGATGTCATAGGACAGGATGCGCAGCTCGTCGTCGTCGGTGGCGCGGTAGATGTCCATCGCCATCTCCACGGCCTGCGCATGGTGCACCTGCATGTCGCGCGCGAAGCCGATGTCGGCGGCGTTGGGGGCGGGCTCGGCGACCGTGCCGAACGCGGTGAACCGCCCGATGGCGAACGCGAGCGCGGCGACCGCCACGATGCCCAGCACGATCAGCGCCCACGACCGGCGGGCAGGCGGAAGGGTCGGCCCGTCCTGCTCGTCGTCGGTCGCGTCGGTCATCAGCGGGAGCTACTGCTTGCCGGGGCCGTTAATCGCGCCCGAGCACGCGGCGTTGGGCTCGGGGGCGTTCTGGCTGCGCCAGTACTCCTCGAAGAAGTCGCCGATGCGCGGGTCGTCGACGGAGTCGAGGGCGAGCTGGTGGTCCCAGGCGCTGAGCACGAGGGGGGAGTCGAGCCCCTCGTAGGGCGAGAGGACCACATAGCTCGACGGCAGCTTCGTCTTCAGCGTGGCGAGGTCGCCGTCGCTCAGGGCGGCGGCGTCGTAGGTCACCCAGACGGCACCGTGCTCGAGGGCGTGCACGGCGTTCTCGTTGACCTGGGGCTCGGTGTAGATGCCGCAGTTCAGCCAGACGGCGTTGTGGTCGCCGCCGGCGGGCGGCGTCTGCGGATAGTCGACGGCACCGTCGACGTGGCGCGAGGTGTTGGTGAAGGTCTGGACGCCCTCGATCTCCGCGCCCGTGCTGTCGAGCGCGCCGTAGGTCACCGCCGGCTTCGGAGCGAAGACGAAGGATGCCACGACCACGCCGACCACGATGACGGCGGCCGCCGATCCGATGGTCCACCAGGCCAGCTTGCTGCGCCGGCGGGCGGCGAGCTGCTTCTGGTATTCGGCGAGCTTCTCCTGCCGCTTCTGCTCGCGCTGCTGCTTCGTGGTCAGGGCGATGTCGGCGCGTGTCGCCGGATTGCCGCTCGTGCGCTTCTCAGGGGGAGTCGGGGCCATGTGCGGGCTCTCGGCTGGGCAGCCCGTGCGGGCTGGGCGGTCTCGGAAGGTGCTCGTCCAGCCTATGCGGGCGCATGGTCCTGGGTCTGAGAAGGTGCTCAGGATGCCGGCGGCCCGGGAACGGGCGCTGTCTCGGTCGCGACGCAGCGGGCCGGCGGGGCGTCCCGCTGGCCGGGAAGGAATATCGCGGCGCCGGGCCGCCTTTGCTACGATGAAGGTCGAATCGATTCGATGCGTCCCATCGGCTCTTTTCCTCTCTCGCCGGTGACCGCTCCCGCTCTTCGCCACTCCCATCCGTCACTGTTCCGCCGTGCCCGACTCCGTCGGCGTCACGACGTGTCCTCGTTCCCGAAGAAGAAGCCGTGCTCGACACTTCCTCCACGCCCGCCGTCCGTCCCTCCACCCCGGAGAAGAGCGTCGATCGACGCGCATCCGACGCCACGCCCACCGGCACCATCGTGACCGTGGGCGGCACGCCCATGACCGGCGCCGTCCGCACCGCGGGTGCGTCCGGGACGACCGTGCACCCCGGCGACTCGATCTCCACGCCGCGCCGCATCGTCTACATCATCCTGCTCGGTGCTCTGACGGCCCTCGGCCCGTTCACGATCGACCTCTACCTGCCGGCGTTCCCGGTGCTCGAGGCCGACTTCCAGACCTCGGCGACCGCCATCCAGCTCACCCTCACCGGCACGATGCTCGGCTTCGCGCTGGGGCAGCTCATCGTCGGTCCGCTCAGCGACAAGGTGGGGCGTCGCATCCCGCTGCTGGCGGTCACGGCGCTCCATGTGCTCGCGAGCGTCGCGGCCGCCCTCGCGCCGACGCTGCTCCTGCTCGGCGGTGCCCGCGTGCTCATGGGCATGGGCGCCGCCGCCGGCGGCGTGGTGGCCATGGCGATCGTGCGCGACCTGTTCGGGGGCCGCCGTCTCGTCGTCATGCTGTCGCGCCTCGCGCTCGTCTCGGGCGTCGCGCCCGTCGCGGCCCCGCTCGTCGGCTCCGCGCTGCTGCTGGTCATGTCGTGGCGCGGCATCTTCGTCGTCCTCGCGATCTACGGCCTCGTGATGCTGGTGTGCGCGCTGTTCCTCGTGCCCGAGACGCTGCCGCGCTCCCGCCGCCAGGACCGCGAGACCACCACCGTGCTGCAGCGCTACAAGTCGGTGCTGTCGGACCGCGTCTTCATCGGCGTGCTCGTCATCGGCGGCATGACCTTCAGCGGGCTGTTCTCCTACCTGTCGAGCTCGTCGTTCCTCTTCCAGGTCACCTACGCCTTCTCGGCGCAGGAGTACGGGCTGCTCTTCGCCGTCAACTCGCTCGGCGTGGTCGCCGGCGTGCAGTTCGCGTCGCGTCTGGCGGCGCGCTTCGGCCCCCAGTGGGTCATGGCGTTCTCCACCGGCGTCCTCGTCGTCGCCTCGATCGCGATCATCGTGCTGGATCAGGCCGGCGCCGGCCTGTGGGGCATCATGGTGCCGCTGTTCCTGTTCATGACCGCCTGCGGCTTCACCTTCCCCTGCGTGCAGGTGCTGGCGCTGGACCGTCACGGCAGCGCGGCCGGCACCGCGGCATCCCTCATCGGAGCCGTGAACTTCGGCGTCGCGGGCCTCATCTCGCCCGTCGTCGGCTGGGTCGCCCACGACGCCGGCATCACCGCGACCACGATGGCCTCGGTCATGGCGGGCTGCGCGGTCATCGGCCTGCTCTCGCTGTGGCTGCTCGTGCGGCCGCGCACCGTCGGCCAGCTCGCTCCCTGACCGGCGGGAAGCGCGGACGGGCCCGGCGTGCAGCCGCGTCCCACGAGCGGTGACGGCTGGCATGATGGGGCGATGTCCCCGTCGTCGAGCGTGCGCCCCTTCCGGTGGAGCCGACTGACGTACCTCTGGATCGCCCTCGCGCTGTGCGCGGCTGCGACCTCGCTCGGCGCGGTCATCCTGTATGCGCGCGGCGACGCCCCGTTCGCCGTGGACGTCTGGTGGAACACCCTCCTCGCCCAGAGCCGCACCGAGAGCCTGCTGTGGGTGTCGTTCGCGATGAACTGGCTCGGCGGCGGGTGGTTCGGCATCTTCGGACTGCCGCTGATCATCGCGGCGGCGCTCGCGATCGCGCGACGGCCGTGGGCCCTGGTGTTCTTCCTCGCGGCGGAGGTGCTCAGCGCCGGCCTCGTGCAGATCCTCAAGCACACGTTCGGCCGGGCGCGCCCGGAGGACATCATCGTCGTCTCCGACTTCGGGTCGTTCCCCTCGGGCCACGTCGCGAACGCCACCACGATCGCGGTGGCGCTGATGGTGCTCTTCCCCCGACTGTGGGTGCGCATCGTCGGCATCGCGTGGGTGCTGCTCATGGCCTTCTCGCGCACCTACCTCGGCGCGCACTGGCTCACCGACACCATCGGCGGCGCGCTCGTCGGCACGGGCGCCGTGCTCGTGCTGGTGGCCGTCCTGGCGCCCCGGCTCACCGCGGAGGCGGACAGACGAGCGGATGCCGCGACTCTCCGCCGCGCCCCCGTCTGAGTCCTGCCGCTGCCGGCCGGATCCGGCCGCGCCGCCGCATGCCCCGCTCACTAGGCTGAGCGCATGAGCGACCCCTCGTCCCCGACCGATCCCGCCGTCGCCGCCGCCGAGGCCGAGCTCGCCCGGCTGCGCGCCGAGGCCGAGGCCGCCGAGGCGCAGCTCAAGGCCGCGCAGGCCCGTGCAGCGCTCGCCGCCGCGGAGGCCGCCGCCGCCCGGGCGCAGGCGGGCGCCGCTCCGGCGCCGGCCGCGACAGGTGCTCGGCCTGCGACAGGGGAATCCGCCGGAAACCTTCCTGTCGCCGACGCCTCACCTGTCGCCGGAACGGATGCCGCGGCCGCAGCGGCCGGGGAGGCGCCGGCCGCCGCGCCGGCAGCGCCCGCGCCGGCAGCGCCGGCGCCGGCAGCGCCCGCGCCGGCAGCGCCGGCGCCGGACGCCGCAACCGCCGTCGCCCAGGCCGCACCCGCTGAGGGGCCGCTGGACGAGACGCAGGTCGCGGCCGTCACGAAGGGATACACGTTCGAGGCCGCCACGCTCGACCTCGGCGCGCTGGTGAACGGCGAGCCGCGGGCCGACGTTCAGGTGCGCATCCCGCTGGGCATGATGAACCGCCACGGGCTGGTAGCCGGGGCGACCGGCACGGGCAAGACCCGCACGCTGCAGGGTCTCGCCGAGCAGCTCGCCGCCAAGGGCGTGCCGGTGTTCGCCGCCGACATCAAGGGCGACCTGTCGGGCGTTGCCACGCCGGGGGAGTCCAGCGAGAAGCTGCTGGCGCGCACGCGGGCGATCGGACAGGACTGGGCGCCCGCGGCATCCGCCACCGAGTACTTCGCCCTCGGCGGCGTCGGCAAGGGCGTTCCGGTGCGGGCGACCGTCTCGGGCTTCGGGCCGCTGCTGCTGAGCAAGGTGCTGGGTCTCAACGAGACGCAGGAGTCGAGCCTCGGGCTGGTGTTCCACTACGCCGACGCGAACGCGCTGCCGCTGGTCGACCTGTCCGACCTGCGCGCGGTGCTCAGCTACCTGACGAGCGACGACGGCAAGGGCGAGCTGAAGAACCTGGGCGGGCTGTCGTCCGCCACGGCGGGGGTCATCCTGCGCGAGCTGATCACCTTCGCCGACGGGGGAGCCGACGTGTTCTTCGGAGCGCCGGAGTTCGAGGTCACGGAGTTCCTGCGCACCGCCGCCGACGGGCGGGGCATCATCAGCCTGCTCGAGGTGCCGGGGGTCGCCGACAAGCCCGCGCTGTTCTCGACCTTCCTGATGTACCTGCTCGCGGAGCTGTACGAGCTGCTGCCGGAGGTCGGCGACCTCGACAAGCCGAAGCTGGTCTTCTTCTTCGACGAGGCGCACCTCCTCTTCCGCGACGCGTCGAAGGACTTCACCGCCGCGATCGTGCAGACGGTGCGGCTGATCCGCTCGAAGGGCGTCGGCGTCTTCTTCGTCACCCAGACCCCGAAGGACGTCCCCTCCGACGTGCTCGCGCAGCTCGGCTCGCGCGTGCAGCACGCCCTGCGCGCGTTCACCCCCGACGACGCCAAGGCGCTGCGCGCGACGGTGGGCACCTACCCGAAGTCGGGCTACGACCTGGAGCGCGTGCTGCAGGAGCTCGGAACCGGCGAGGCGATCGTCACCGTGATGAGCGAGAAGGGCTCGCCCACGCCCGTCGCCTGGACGCGGCTGCGCGCCCCGCAGGGGCTGATGTCGCCGACGCCCGACGACCGCATCGATGCCGCGGTGTCGGCATCGCCCCTGCTGCCGAAGTACGGCACGGCGATCGATCCCGAGTCGGCCCGCGAGATCCTGACGGAGCGGATGAACGCCGCCGAGCAGAAGCACGCCGCCGAACAGGCCGCCGTCGAGCAGGCCAAGGCCGCGGCGGAGCTCGCCAAGCAGCAGGCCGCCGCCGACAAGGCGAAGGCCGCGGCCGACAAGAAGGCGCAGGCGGAGTACGAGCGGCTGCTCAAGCGCACGCAGGGGACGACGCGCACGTCGTCGCGCCCGCAGAAGTCCACCATCGAGCAGGTGCTGGGGTCGCGGTCGACCCAGACGATCCTCAGCGGCGTGATCCGGGGGCTCTTCGGCAACGGACGCCGCTAGCGAGGCACGTGCGTGCCCGGCGTCAAGCCCTCGTCGAGGCGGATGCTGCGACCTAGGCTCCGAGCATGGTCGATACCAGTGCGCCCACCGGTCGGGAAGAGACTCTGCGGGCGGTGCCCCGCCCGGACGGCACGTCACCCCGCGCGCTCGTGCTCGGAGCCACCGGCTACATCGGCGGCAGGCTCGTCCCGCGCCTGCTGGCCGCCGGGTACCGGGTGCGCGTGCTGGCGCGCGACGCCTCGCGCGTGGCGAACCACGAGTGGGGGAATCGCGTCGAGGTGACCGAGGGCGTGGCGGAGGACGCGGAGGCGATGGCCGCCGCGGTCGAGGACGTCGACGTGCTCTACTACCTCGTGCACTCCATGGCGGCAGGCAAGGCGTTCGAGTCGGCCGACCAGACCGCGGCCCGTACCGTCGCGACGGCGGCGGCCGCGGCATCCGTCGGTCGCATCATCTACCTCGGCGGGCTGCATCCCGATGACGCCCCGCTCTCGGCGCACCTGCGGTCACGGGTCGAGGTCGGCGACATCTTCCTGCGCTCGGGTGTGCCGTCGCTGGTGCTGCAGGCGGGCGTCGTGATCGGCTCCGGATCCGCGTCGTTCGAGATGGTCCGCCACCTCACCGAGGTGCTGCCCTACATGCCCGCGCCGAAGTGGGTGCGCAACCACATCCAGCCGATCGCGGTGCGCGACGTCATGCACTACCTGCTGGGGGCCGCGCGCGTTCCGGCGGACGTGAACACGGCCGTCGACATCGGCGGGCCCGACGTGCTGCGCTACGGGCAGATGATGAACGGCTATGCCGTCGAGGCCGGCCTCAAGCAGCGCGGCATCGCGGCGCTGCCCGTGCTGACACCCCGACTCGCCTCGCACTGGGTCAACCTGGTCACGCCCATCCCCGCGGCGCTCGCCCGGCCGCTGGTGGAGTCGCTGCAGAACGACTGCGTGATGAAGGACCACGACGTCGACGGGCTCATCCCGCCGCCGGAGCAGGGACTCACGCCGTACCGGCAGGCGGTCAAGCTCGCCCTCGGCCGCATCCGCGAAGACGAGGTGGAGACGAGCTGGCAGGACGCCGATGTGCTGGGCGCGCCCAGCGATCCCCTGGCGAGCGACCCGGAGTGGGCGGGCCGCACCGTCTACACCGACGCCCGGTCGACCGAGACGAGCGCACCTCCGGAGTCGCTGTGGCACGTGATCCAGGCGATCGGCGGCGAGAACGGCTGGTATTCCTCGCCGGTGCTGTGGGCCATCCGCGGCTGGATGGACAAGCTCGTCGGCGGTGTGGGCCTCGCCCGCGGCCGCCGCAGCCGCGGTCGGCTGATGGTCGGCGACGCCCTCGACTTCTGGCGCGTGGAGGCCATCGAGCCGGGCAGCCTCCTGCGGCTGCGGGCCGAGATGAAGGTGCCCGGCACCGCGTGGCTCGAGCTGCGCGCGACGCCGACGCCCACCGGAAGCCGCTACGACCAGCGCGCCATCTTCTTCCCGCTCGGCCTCGCCGGACGCCTGTACTGGCTGGCGGTGCTGCCCTTCCACGGGTTCATCTTCAGCGGCATGGCGGCGCGCATCACCGCGGCGGCCGAGCAGCGGACGGACGCGGCCGCGGGCGGCGCCGCGCCGGACGATGCCGCCGCCGTCGCGGCGGAGAAGGCCGAAGCCGCCGCCTGAGCGTGCTCCGACGAGGTCGGATCCCTGCGCGCGGGTCGCAGACCCCCCGACCTGCGACCCGCGCGTGTGCTCGATCATCCGAGAGCGGCGTTGCGGCCGCGTAACAGCGCGATTAAGACTTCGCCGCGGGAGCGGCGGCCCCGCGCGGGCGGACGTAGTCTGCCCGCAAGCGATGGGGCGGTTCGTCCCGGCGGCCCGCTCCCGGAGAGGAGTGGACCCGATGGCTGCACCGGACGTCACCGACCGCAGGGCGGCGAAGGCCGCACGGCGGGAGGGCAACACCGTCGACGGCATCCCGCCGCTAGCGCGCCTGTTCCCCCTCGGCCTGCAGCACGTGCTGGCCATGTATGCGGGGGCCGTGGCGGTCCCGCTCATCGTGGGCGGCGCGCTGGGCTACTCGGCCCAGGACCTCGCCTTCCTCATCAGCGCCGACCTCTTCGTCGCGGGGATCGCGACGATCATCCAGTCGGTGGGCTTCTGGCGCTTCGGCGTGCGGCTGCCGCTCATGCAGGGGGTCACGTTCGCCGCGGTCGGCCCGATGATCGCGATCGGACAGAGCGAGGGCATCCAGGCGGTGTTCGGCGCGACGATCGCGTGCGGGCTCTTCATGATCCTCATCGCGCCGTTCTTCTCGCAGCTGCTGCGCTTCTTCCCGCCGATCGTCACCGGCACGGTGATCCTCATCATCGGCCTCTCGCTCATGCGGGTCGCCGCCGGCTGGATCGTGGACGGCTCGACCGAGGGCGCGCCGCCGATCAACGTCGCCTTCGCGTTCGGGACGCTGCTGCTCATCGTGCTGATCGAGCGCTTCGCGCCGCCCGCCCTGCAGCGTGTCTCGGTGCTGCTCGGCCTCGTGCTGGGAACGGTGGCGGCCCTCTTCGTGCCGGGGATGGTCGACTGGTCGGCCGTCGGCGAGGCCGACTGGTTCGCGGTCGTCACGCCGTTCCACTTCGGTCTGCCGACCTTCCAGATCGCGTCCGTGGTGTCGATGCTCATCGTCGCGATCGTCATCATGACCGAGACGACGGGCGACATGATCGCGGTCGGCGAGATCGTCGACAAGCCCGTGAACCGCCGGCAGCTCGCCGATGGACTGCGCGCCGACGGACTCGGCACGGTCATCGGAGGCATCTTCAACACGTTCCCGTACACCGCGTTCGCCCAGAACGTCGGGCTCGTCTCGCTCACGGGCGTGCGCTCGCGGTGGGTGGCCACCATGGCCGGCGGCATCCTCGTGGTGCTGGGCCTCATCCCGAAGATCTCCGCGATCGTGGAGGGCGTTCCGCGGGCCGTGCTCGGCGGCGCCGGCATCGCGCTGTTCGGCATGGTCGCGGCATCCGGGATCCGCACCCTCGCGAAGGTGCGCTTCAACAACAAGAACGTGCTGATCGTGGCGGTCTCGGTCGGGGTCGCGCTGCTGCCGACGGTGACGCCGACGATCTACGACCAGTTCCCGCAGTGGTTCACGCTGATCTTCGACTCCGGCATCAGCGCCGGCGCGATCACGGCGATCGTCCTGAACCTCGTGCTGAACTCGGATGAGATGCGCCGGACGCACGGCGGCGACGCGCACATGGGCGCCTACGACGCCGTGCGCGGCCCCGCTGCCGCGGCGCTCGTCCACCCGCAGGCGGAGGGCACGGGTCTCATCCCCACGCAGGCGCTGTCGGACGAGATCGCCGCCGAGCAGGGCGGCGACGGGATGCCGGTGGAGGCGCCGTCGATCGACGCGGCGGAACGGTCGCGCGACGCGGCGGCGACGCCCCCGCACGACTGAGCAGGGTTCCGCGGCCCGGCACAGCTCTGAATCTCGGCGGCGCCCCGGAGGAGCGGGGTCTCGCAGCGGAGACCTGCCGTGACAGACCCGTAGCATGTCCCACTTTCTGCACAACTCGCCGTAGAGGTGTGCAGAAAGTGGGACACGAACACGCCGGCCGCCGGAGTCCGGGACCGCGGACGAGTCAGACGAACCCGGGCAGGTCGAGCCAGGCGGCGGGTGCGGCATCCACGCCGTCGCGGGTAACCGTGCCCTCGATGAGGCCGTACGGCCGGTCGGCGGCGTAGAAGACCTCGCCGGGGTTGTCGAGTCCGAAGGGGGAGAGGTCGGAGAGGAAGTGGTGCTTGTTCGGCATCGCGAACCGCACCTCGGCGATCTCGGGACGCGCCTCGATGGCCGCCGTGCCCATGGCGAACAGCGTCTGCTGCAGGGCGAGCGAGTGCACGGTGGCGAAGGTCGACAGCAGCACCGCCGTCACCTCCGCGTAGAGCGCGTTGTAGTCGATGCCGGCCGCGACCGCCTCCGGCAGGAACCGCCAGCGGCCGGTGACGGAGGTGGCCATGATGCGGTCGTCGGTCTCGACGAGGGTCGTGTAGCGGTCGCGCGGGAACCCCGAGAACTCGCTGCCGGTGGACTTCAGCACGGTGAGGTCCGTGACGCCGCCCGTGACGTGGGTCGCGCCGTCCACCACCTGCACGGTGGCGAGCCGCGTTCCCTGCCCGCGGCGCACGAACGCGTGATCGTGGGGGCGGCCGTCGACGGCGATGCGGTCCCACTCGTACTGCTCGGTCTGCCAGAGCCCGCCCTCGATCCAGTCGAAGCCGTCCACGAAGTGCGCCGACAGTGCGAGCAGATACTCCTCGGGGGAGGCGACGCCGTGCTCCTTGGCGAAGGCGAACGCCGTGTTCTTCTGCGTGTCGGTGGCCACGACCAGGGCGTTGTCACCCGTGAGGTAGGAGTCCCGCAGCGCCGCGCCGCGCAGCTGCGACGTGACGTTCAGGTCGACGATCTCGTGCCGCGGAGTGTCGCGGTAGATCCGCACGATGCGGTTCTCGGCCTTGCCGTACTTGTTGGCACCCAGGCTCACGGAGACCATGTCAACTCCCTCGATAGGTCGAATAGGCGAACGGGCTGAGTAGCAGCGGCACGTGCAGGTGCCGCTGCGAGCCGTCTGGCGCGATCTCGACGGTGAAGGTCACGGTGACGAAGGGATAGAACGTGGGGATGTCGCGCTCGGCGAAGTACGCGCCGGTGCGGAAGGCGAGGGTGTACTCGCCCGCCGGCAGCTGCTCCGGTCCGAGCGTGGCCCGGCCGTCGGCGTCGGTGACCCCGGCGTCGATGGGAAGGCTCCGCGGCCCGGCGAGCTCGACGGCGATGCCGGCGGCGGGGGTGCCGGCATCGGCATCCAGGACATGCGTGGTGAGGCGGCTCATGGCCCGATCCTCCCGCCGACCGCGTCGGCGAGGGAACCCCGGAGGCGGAGGATGGCGATCTCGGCGAGCTGACCGATCGCCTCGGCGGCCTCGGTCTCGTCGTCGTCGCCGAGGCGGCGCTGCAGCTCGGCGAGGATCTGCTGCGGTGTTCGGCCGGCGGCGCGGATGAGGAAGACGCGCCCGAAGCGCTCCTCGTACGCCTGGTTGCCGGCGGCGATGGCGGCGGTGACCTCGGCCGCAGCATCCGCCATCGACGCCTGCTCCCGCCGGGACGCCGCCGCCGACGCGCCCGGTCCGACGGGACGCTGGCCGATGCGCGGGTGGTGGGCGAGCGCGGCGTCGAGGTCGGCGACGGTCCACCGGTCGGCGAGGGCGGACGCGCGGGCCGTCAGCGCGTCGAGCGAGGCGTACGGTCGCCCGGCGACGATCGCGTCGGCCCAGGCGGGCACGGCGGCCCAGACGAGGACGACGGATGCCGCGGCCTCCGGTGCCGCGGCGTTGAACTCGTCGAGGTGCATGGCGTCACGCTAGTCGCGGTGCGTTTCCCCCGGGTTACGCCCGTGTGCCGTGCTCGGCTGCCGGGCGCCGGACGCCCGTCGCTCTGCGCCCGGCGGCACGAGTGCCGTGCTCCGGGCTCGGCATGCGCGCGGTGCCGTGCCCGGCTGCCGCATCGGCGCCGCACATCGTTCGCGAGGGCAGGATTTACAGGCCGGAAACGCGGACGCCCCCGCCCGTGACACACGTGGGGGAGGCTGAGACCCGGACGATGACGGCGCCGATGCGCGGCACGCCGGCAGCGGACGGGAGAGGCAGGACCGTGGCACACGAGCGGAGCACACGCAGCATCCGGAAGCGGCAGGTCATCCGCGCCGCGCGGACGTGGATCGACGGGGCGTTCTTCCCGGCGACGGTGGTCGTGGAGAAGGGCCTCATTGTCGACATCGTCGGCGTGCGCGACCGGGTCATCGGCTCGACCGTGCTCGTTCCCGACGACGCGGTGCTGCTGCCCGGGCTCGTCGACTCCCACGTGCACGTCAACGAGCCGGGGCGCACGGAGTGGGAGGGGTTCCGCTCCGCGACGCTCGCGGCGGCCGCGGGTGGCGTGACGACCATCGTCGACATGCCGCTCAACTCCCTGCCGCCGACCGTCACGCCCGAGGCGCTGATGATCAAGAGGGATGCCGCGGCCCCCTCGGCCTTCATCGACGTGGGCTTCTGGGGCGGTGCCGTGCCCGAGAACCTCGGATCGCTGCGTCCGCTGCACGAGGCCGGCGTCTACGGCTTCAAGTGCTTCCTCTCGCCGTCGGGGGTCGACGAGTTCGCGCACCTCGACCGCGCGCAGCTCGCCGCCGCGATGGAGGAGGTCGCCGATCTCGGCTCACGCCTCATCGTCCACGCGGAGGATCCTGCGCTGCTGCACGACCACGCCGAGCTCGGCCGCGGGTACGACGCCTTCCTCGCCTCTCGGCCCGCCGAGAGCGAGGCCTCCGCGATCGACGCCGTCATCGCCGAGGCCCGCCGCACCGGCGCCCGCGCGCACATCCTGCACCTCAGCGACGCGGGGTCGCTTCCCGCCATCCGCGCGGCGAAGGCGTCGGGCGTCGCCCTCACCGTCGAGACGTGCCCGCACTATCTCACGATCGTCGCGGAGGACATCCCCGACGGCGCGAGCGAGTTCAAGTGCTGCCCGCCGATCCGCGGAGCCGCCAACCGCGACCTGCTGTGGGCCGGCATCGTCGACGGCACCATCGATGCGATCGTCAGCGACCACTCGCCGTCCACGATCGACCTGAAGCGCTCGGGCGGCGGCGACTTCGGCCTCGCGTGGGGCGGCATCGCCGGACTCCAGCTCGGGCTGTCGGCCGTGTGGACCGAGGCGCGGAGCCGCGGCATCCCCCTCGAGACGCTCCTGCCGCTCTTCACCACCGGACCCGCCTCCGTCGCGGGGCTGACCGACGTCGGCCGGATCGCGATCGGCGCGCCCGCGCACCTCGCCGCGTTCGGCCTGGACGACCGGTACGTCATCGACGCGGCCCGCCTGCTGCACAAGAACCCGATCACGGCCTACGACCGCCGTGAGCTGCGCGGACGCGTCCGCCGCACGTGGCTGCACGGCAAGCAGGTGTTCGACGCCACCGACGGCGGACCGGGGGAGGCGCCCCGCTTCCGCGGCTCGCCGCGAGGACGGCTCCTGTCCGCGGCTGCGGCGAGACCGTCACGGCCGGCCGTGGTCGCGTCGGCAGCGGGCTGATGCAGTTGGATGGGGTCATGACGTCGGCATTCGCGGTGCTGCAGCCGGGCGCCGGCGCACTGCCGGGCGACCACTACCTGCCCGCGTCGCCGGAGACGGTGCTGTGGGGACGGCTGCCGTGCGCAGCGGATGCCGCGGTGCTGACCATCCGCTCCGGTGAGACCGTGACGATCGACACCGTGAGTCACGAGGGCATCCTCGAGGACCACGGCAAAGATCCGCTGGGGTACTTCACGGGTCAGGGCGTCGCGCCGGACGCCATCCTGGAGGATGCGATCGCCATCGCCGGCGGCCTGTCCCGCGATCGGGCCGCCGACGGGCCGCACGTCGTCACCGGGCCGATCCGCATCGAGGGGGCCGAGCCCGGCGACCTGCTGCGGATCGTCGTGGTCGACCTGCAGCCGCGCGTGCCGTACGGCGTGATCTCCAACCGTCACGGCAGAGGTGCGCTCGTCGGCGAGCTGCCGCGCGGCGACTCCCACGTCAGCGTGTTCACGCCCGTCGAGGAGCGCGACGGGCGGCTGGTCGGGCTCCTGCCCGCCGTCGACGGCGGAGAGCGCACCGTGGCCTTCCCCCTCGCGCCGTTCCTCGGCACGATGGGCGTCGCCGTCGCCGGTGCCGAGCGGCCGCACTCGGTGCCGCCCGGATCGCACGGCGGCAACATCGACATCAACCTGCTCGTCGAGGGCACCTCGCTCTACCTGCCGGTGCAGGTCGCCGGCGCCCTCGCGTACGTGGGCGACCCGCACTTCGCCCAGGGCGACGGCGAGGTCGCGCTCACCGCCCTCGAGGCATCGCTGCGCGCGACGCTGCGGTTCGAGGTCATCCCGCGCGCCGAAGCGCTCGCCGAATTCGGCGAGGTGGCGGGGCCGCTGGTGCGGACCGCGGAGTACCTCGTGCCGACGGGACTGCACCCCGACCTGAACGAGGCGATGCGGGCCTGCGTGCGTGCGGCACTGACGCTGGTCGAGGCCCGCTGGGGGCTGCAGGAGCACCTCGCCTACGCCTACCTCAGCGCCGCCACCGACTTCGACATCTCGCAGGTGGTCGACATGGTGTGCGGCGTGCACGCCCGCATCCGGGAGTCCGACTTCGCGGCGATCGACGCGGCCCGCGGGCGCCGGCCGTGGACAGTCGATCCGGCGGGGACGGGACCCTTCGCCGCCGACCTGACTGTCGCCGCCGGAACCACCGGTCGCGCACGAGCGGCCGACCGTGGGTGAGACACGCATCGAGGATCTCGACGGCGCGGCATCCGTCCCCGCCGACCTGCTCGCGGCCTTCGCCTCCTACGAGCGGGCGATCATGGCGAACGACCTCGACGCCCTCGACGCCGCCTTCGCCCCGGGCGCCGGCACGATGCGCGGCGACGGCGCCGGACTGCTCGTCGGCCACGACGCCATCAGCGCGTTCCGCGGTCTCCGCGGCGGGGTGCCGCCGCGGGCGATCGAGCGCATCGAGCATCGCGCGCTCGCGCCCGATGTGAGCCTCATCGTCTCGGTGTCGCGCTTCGGGGGCGGTGGCACGGGCCTGCAGACGCAGGTCTGGGAGCGCATCGACGGCGCCTGGCTCATCACCGCGGCGCACGTGACGCCCCGTGCGCAGGCCCTCGACCGCTCGGTGTGGCGGACCGTCGGCGACCCGCTCTGGCAGGGCGCCTGGGAGGGGATGCTGGCGGGTCTCACCGTCGCCGTGAAAGACCTCTTCGCGATCAAGGGCTACCGCATCGGCGCCGGCAACCCCGCCTTCCTCGCCGAGGCGCGCGCCGAGCACACCACCGCCGCGGCCGTCGCCGACCTGCTGCGCGCCGGTGCGTCGCTGCGCGGCATCGCGCGCACCGACGAATTCGCGTACAGCATCGCCGGTGACAACGCCCATTACGGCACTCCGCCCAACGGTGCGGTGCCGGGCGCCCTCCCCGGCGGGTCCTCCAGCGGCCCGGCGTCAGCGGTCGCGACCGGCCAGGCCGACATCGGGCTCGCGACCGACACCGCGGGGTCTGTTCGCGTGCCGGCCTCCTACCAGGGGCTCTGGGGTCTGCGGACGACGCACGGACTCGTGCCGCGCCAGGGCCTGCTGCCCCTCGCGCAGAGCTTCGACACGGTCGGCTGGCTGACCCGCGACGGCGACACGATGCAGCGCGTCGTGGACTGGTGTCTCAGCTACGACGGCTCCGCCTCCACCGAGAACGTCTACGGCGAGTCCGACGACGACCTGCCGTGGCGCTTCCTCGTGCCGACGGAGGCGCTCGCCGCCGCCGAGCCCGCCACCCGCGTCGCCTTCGAGGAGCTGCTCGCACGCCTGCAGGAGACGGATGCCGCGCCGATCGTGCGACGCCCGATCGGCGACCTCGACGGCTACCTCGTCCCGTTCCGCACGGTGCAGGGCGCCGAGGCGTGGCGCAACAACGGCGACTGGGTGCGGGCGCACCCGGATGCGCTCGGCCCGGCGGTCGCGGAGCGGTTCGCCGCAGCATCCGTCATCACCGCCGCCGAGGAGTCCGACGCCCGGCGCGCGCTCGAGCCCCTCGCCGCCGCCCTGCAGGCGACCGTGGAGGACGCCGTCATCCTCATGCCCGCCGTTCCCGGGCCGGCGCCGCGCCGCACCGCCGCCGGCGACCGCGTCGACGCCGTCCGGGCGGCGACGCTGCGCCTCACCACCCCGGCTGCCGTCGCCGGGCTGCCGTCGCTGTCGATCCCGCTGCTGCGGGTCGACGGCGCACCGGTGGGCGTCTGCGTGACCGCCCGCGCCGGCACCGACATCGCCCTCGTCCGCCTCGCGCGCCGCCTCGCCCGCGCGACCCTCCGATCGGAGCTGCCATGACCGCCCTCCCCGGTCCCGTCTCGCCGCCGCCGCGCCTGCTCATGGGCCCCGGCCCGATCTCGGCGTACCCGTCGGTGTTGCGGGCGATGTCCTCCGAGCTCGTCGGCCAGTACGACCCGTTCATGACGGCGACGATGACCGAGACGCAGGAGCTGTACCGGCAGGTCTGGGGCACCGCGAACGAGGCGACGCTGCTGGTCGACGGCACGTCGCGCGCGGGCATCGAGGCCGCGCTCATCTCGCTCATCCGGCCCGGCGACCGGGTGCTCGTGCCGGTGTTCGGCCGGTTCGGCCACCTGCTGGCCGAGATCGCCGAGCGCGCGCTCGGCGAGGTGCACACGATCGAGGTGCCGTGGGGGCAGGTCTTCCCGGTGTCGGCGATCGAGGAGGCCGTCGTCCGCGTCAAGCCGCACCTGCTGGCGCTGGTGCAGGGTGACACCTCCACGACCATGCTCCAGCCGCTCGAGGACATCGGCGCGCTGTGCGCCCGTCATGGCGTGCTCTTCTACAGCGACGCCACCGCGTCGCTGGGCGGCAATCCGTTCGAGGCCGACGCCTGGGGGCTGGATGCCGCGACCGCCGGTCTGCAGAAGTGCCTGAGCGGCCCGTCGGGCTCAGCGCCGGTCACGCTGTCGGAGCGGGCGGTCGAGGTGATCGGCGGGCGTCGCCGCATCGAGGCGGGCATCCGCGAGGAGGGCGACGAGGACGCCCCCGACTTCATCCGCTCCAACTACTTCGACCTGGGCATGATCCTGGACTACTGGGGTCCGCGCCGCCTCAACCACCACACCGAGGCGACCTCGATGCTCTACGGCGCCCGCGAGTGCGCCCGGCTGATGCTGATCGAGGGCCGCGACGCCGTGATGGCCCGCCACCGCCTGCACGGGGAGGCGATGCTGGCCGGGGTGCAGGGACTCGGGCTCGTCGTCTTCGGCGACGTCGCGCACAAGATGACTAACGTGGTCGCCGTGGAGATCCCGGAGGGCGTCGACGGGGATGCCGCGCGCTCCGCGATGCTCGCCGACTTCGGCATCGAGATCGGCACCTCGTTCGGGCCGCTGCACGGGCGGGTGTGGCGTATCGGCACGATGGGCTACAACGCGCGGAAGGACGCCGTGCTCACGACGCTCGCCTGCCTCGAGGCCGTGCTCCGCCGCCACGGTGCGTCGGTGCCGTCGGGCGGCGGTGTCGACGCCGCGCTCGACGTCTACGCCGGGGCGGGCGCCTGAGCCCATGCGCACCCGCCTTCCCGAGCTGCCGCCCGACGTGACCGCGTCCGCGGCGCGCCGCGTCATGATCCGGTGCGACGAGCTCGCCCGGGTCACCGCCGCGCCCGGCCGCATCGAGCGGGTGTACCTGTCGACCGAGCACGCGCGGGTGAACCGTCTCGCCGCGGAGTGGATGCGCGAGCTCGGCATGATGACGAGTCAGGATGCCGCGGGCAACCAGATCGGGCGCTTGGCCGCCGCCGACCCCGACGCCCCCGCGATCCTGCTGGGGTCGCACCTGGACACGGTGCCCGACGCGGGCAGGTTCGACGGCATCGTGGGGGTGCTCATGGCCCTCGAGGTCGTGCGGCTGCTGCGCGTCCCGGCCACGTCCGGCCACGTCTCGCCGTTCCCCTTCGCCCTCGAGGTGATCGCCTTCGCCGACGAGGAGGGCACCCGCTTCGGCACGGCGCTGCTCGGCTCCTCCGCCGTGGCCGGGTCGTGGAACGACGCGTGGTGGGACCTGACGGATGCCGACGGCATCACCCTCCGCGAGGCGTTCCGGGAGTTCGGCCTCGACCCCGGACGCGTCGGCGAGGCCGCCCGCCGCCCGGACGACCTCGTCGCCTACCTCGAGGCGCACATCGAGCAGGGACCCGAGCTCGACCGCCGCGGCGAGTCGCTCGCCGTCGTGTCGTCCATCGCCAGCGCGCGCCGTTTCCAGCTCGTCGTCGAGGGGGAGTCGCGCCACGCCGGCGGCACGCCCTACGACATGCGCCGCGACGCCCTGCTCGGCGCCAGCGAGGCGGCCCTCGCCGTCGAGCGCATCTGCCGCGGCGAGCACCACGTCATCGGCACCGTCGGCAGGCTCGAGGCGTTCCCCGGTGCCGTGAACGTCGTGCCCGGTGAGGCGCATCTCAGCCTCGATCTGCGCGCCGAGCACGACGGCGACCGCGATCGCGTGTGGCACGAGATCTCCGCGGAGATCGACGCCATCATGGGCCGGCGTCGGCTGCGCTGGCACGCCCGCGGCGTGCACACCGCCCCCGCCCTCCGGTGCGCGCCGCTGCTGCAGGACGTCGTCCGCGAGGGCATCGTCGCCGCACTCCCCGACGGCTCCGACCTCCCGGCGACGATCTTCAGCCGCGCCGGCCACGACGGCATGGCGATGGGCGCCGTGACCGACGTCGGGATGCTGTTCCTGCGCAATCCCGACGGGATCAGCCATCACCCCGACGAGGCCGTCAGCGGCGACGACGTCGAGCGCGGCATCCGGGCGCTCGCCGAAGCCGTCGCCCACCTCGCCGCCGAGCCCCGCCCCTGATCCCCCCTCGAACGGAGTCCCCGTGTCGCTTCTCGTGACAGGCGCCCGCCTCATCACCGTCCCCGCCGGCACCGACGATCCCGGCTACATCGAGGACGGATGGATGCTGGTCGACGACGGGCGCATCGCCGCCGTCGGATCGGGCACGCCCACGACGACGGGCGACGAGACGCTCGACGTCGACGGCGCGTTCGTCGCGCCCGGCTTCGTCTCGTCGCACTCGCACCTGTTCACGAGCGGCCTCCGCGGCCTCGGGGTCAGCGAGACGCTGTACGGCTGGTGCGACTCCATGCTCGGGACGACCGCGCACTTCGGCCCGGAGGACATGTACTGGTCGACGCTGCACGGCGCGCTCGACTTCCTCGGCAACGGCGTGACCACGGCGTACAACTTCACCGATCCGCAGCAGGCATGGGAGCCGATGATCGCCGGCAGCCGCGCCGGGCGCGCCCCGCTGCGGCCGCTGGAGTATCACACGCGCCAGGCCGACGCCTGCCGCGATGCCGGTCTGCGCTTCGTCGACGCGATCGCGATGGACGTGACGGCCGGCACCGACGACGAGGTCTTCGCGCGGTTCGCCGCCGCCGTCGCCCACACGCGCGGCCTCGACCCCGACCTCGCCCTGGGGGCGTCGATCATGGGGCAGGTGCAGTGGTCGCCCCGCGCCGACGCCGCGGAGTTCGAGGTCGCGGCGATGCGCCGCTTCGGCGTCACCAACCAGGCTCACTTCCTCGAGTCGCCGGAGCAGATCGCCGAGCAGCGGGCGAAGTTCGCCCTGTACCGGGATGCCGGAGCCCTCGGTCCCGACATGATGTTCGGCCACTTCATCCAGACCACGCCGGAGATCATCGAGGAGACGGTGGCCGGCGGTGCGTCGATGTCCTGGCAGCCGGCGTCGAACGGCCGGCTGGCCTCCGGCGTCGCGCTCGTGCCGGAGATGCTCGCCATGGGCATGAAGGTGGGGATCGGGCTCGACGACCAGGCGTGCACCGACGTCTCGGACCCGTGGCAGAACATGCGCATGGGCATCGCCATGCAGCGCGCGCGCACGAAGGATCCGCTGTCGATGATGCCGGAGCTCGTGCTGCGGCTGCACACGCTCGGCGGCGCCGAGATCCTCGGCGTGGACGACCGCGTGGGCAGCCTCGAGGTGGGGAAGTTCGCCGACTTCGTGGTCGTCGACCCGCGGCATCCGGACGTCGGACCGCTCTGGCACCCCGTCCGCTCGTACGTCCTCTCGATGACGCCGCGGAATCTCAGGGGCGTGTACGTCGGCGGTGAGCTCGTGCACGACGGGAGCGCGTCGACCAATCCGCTGGGGGACGAGGCGTCGGCCCGCGTGCACGAGGCGCTGCCGGCGATCGCCGCTCGCCACGGACACCCGCGCTGAGCCCCCGGGCGCGAACGTGTAACGGCCCGGAAACACCGCGCCGGTGTCGGCGAAATCTCCGTCTCGTAGCGTCGAGCCACGCGAGGGCACCGCGTGTCAGGGTGCCCCGCCTCACCCGACGCACCCCCACTGGAGACACAGCCCATGACGTTCCTTCCCTCCCGGCGCGCACCGCGCCTCGTCGCGGCCCTCGCCGGCGTCGCCCTGTCCGCGCTCGCGCTCTCGGCATGCGCCTCCGGCTCCACCTCCGCGGGCGGCTCGTCGGCGTCGGCCGACGGCGCGGCGGGCTACGGCGACATCACCCTGCAGCTCAGCTGGATCCTCAACGAGGAGTTCGCGGGCGAGTACTTCGCCGACAG
Organism: Microbacterium lemovicicum; assembly: GCF_003991875.1. Classification (NCBI taxonomy): domain Bacteria; kingdom Bacillati; phylum Actinomycetota; class Actinomycetes; order Micrococcales; family Microbacteriaceae; genus Microbacterium; species Microbacterium lemovicicum. The sequence continues at coordinate 2,544,743 of NZ_CP031423.1, read as the reverse complement.
CAAGGGCTACTACAGCGATGCCGGCTTCTCGTCGGTCAACCTCGTGCCCGGACCCGAGACGGGCGTCGCCCCGCTGCTCAGCGGATCGGCCGACATCGCGCTCAGCGACTCGGTGTCGATCGGCGCCGCGGTGGCCAACGAGTCCGCACCGCTGAAGATCATCGGCGCGACCTTCCAGAAGAACCCCTTCACGATCCTGTCGCTGAAGGACGGCGGCGACATCGCCGGCCCGAAGGACCTGATCGGCAAGAAGATCGGCGTGCAGGACTCCAACACGACGCTGTTCAACGCGCTCCTCGCCGCGAACGACATCGACCCGTCGGAGCTCACCATCGTGCCCGTGCAGTACGACCCGGCGCCCCTGGTCAACGGCGAGGTCGACGGCTTCGTCGCCTACCTGACGAACGAGGCCATCTCGGTCGAGATGGCGGGCGTCTCGACCACGAACCTGCCGTTCGCGGACAACGGGCTCCCGTTCGTCGCCGAGACGGTCGCCACGACCGATGAGACGATCGCGAACAAGCGCGACATGCTCAAGGCGTTCCTGAAGGCGGAGATCCAGGGCTGGACCGACGCGGTCAAGGACCCCCAGGGCGGCGCGGACCTCGCCATGGAGGTCTACGGCAAGGACCTCGACCTCGAGCCCGCGAAGACCCTCGCCGGCTCCGAGGCCCAGAACAAGCTCGTCACCTCGGACGAGACCGAGGCCAACGGCCTGTTCACCATCTCCGACACGCTGCAGTCGATGACCGTCGACAGCCTGGCCGGGGCGGGCATCACGCTCCAGGCGGGCGATCTGTTCGACCTCAGCCTGCTCGACGAGGTCTACGCGGAGAACCCCGACCTCAAGAACTACGCGGGCTGATCGTCCGCGGGAAGAAGTCATCGTGACCGACACGATCACCGCACCCGGTGCCCAGGCGGACAGCCTCGGCACCGGCCTGCAGATCACGGGCCTGAACAAGGTCTTCAGCGTGGGGCGCAAGAGCGTCGTCGCGCTGCAGGACGCCGACCTGCACACCGACCAGGGCACGTTCCTCGCCCTCCTCGGCCCCTCGGGGTGCGGCAAGTCGACCATCCTGCGCATCCTCGCCGGGCTCGAGGAGCCGACCAGCGGAACGACGCGCGTGGACGGCAAGACCCCGAAGGAGCTGCGGCGCGGCAACGAGCTGGGCATCGCGTTCCAGGACTCGGCGCTCATGCCGTGGCGGAGCGTGACCTCGAACATCCAGCTCCCCTTCGAGGTCGCCGGGAAGCCCGTCGACAAGGCGTACGTCGCCGAGATGATCGCTCTCGTCGGGCTCACCGGATTCGAGAAGGCGAAGCCCGCGCAGCTGTCGGGCGGGATGCGCCAGCGCGTGTCCATCGCCCGCTCGCTCATCATGAAGCCCTCGGTGCTGCTGTTCGACGAGCCCTTCGGAGCCCTCGACGACATGACGCGCCAGCGCCTCAACCTCGAGCTCCTGCGCATCTGGACCGAGAAGCCGGCGACCACCCTGCTGGTCACACACGGCATCTCCGAGGCGATCTTCCTCTCCGACCAGGTCGCGGTCATGAGCCCGCGGCCCGGGCGCATCACCGAGGTCATGACCATCGACCTCCCGCGTCCGCGCACGCCGGAGATGATGCGCACGCCGGAGTTCCACGCGTACGTCGACCACGCGTCCGAGCTGCTGTTCGGCGCGGGAGGCGCCGCGACCGATGACCACTGAGGCGCGGCGGGGTCGCAGCATCCAGTGGGAGGACGTCCGTCTGCCCGCGTGGGTGTCGGGGCTCATCGGAGCCGTCGGCATCGTGCTGGTGTGGTGGATCCTCGCAGCCACGGTGTTCTCGAGCGTCGGTCCGGGGGGCGTGCAGGCGATCCCGACCCCGCTGCAGGTGGTCGTGGAGTACGCCGAGACCGGCGTCGACTACTACGTCCGCAACTTCAGCGTCACGCTCGCCGAAGCCGGCATCGGGTACCTGTGGGGCAACGGCCTCGCGCTCGCGCTGTCGGCGCTCGTGCTCGTGGTGCCGCGCCTCGAGGGCATGGTCATGCAGGTGGCGATCATCACGTACTGCGTGCCGATCGTGGCCATCGGCCTGCTCATCTCCGCCATCGCCCCCGTGCCGGGCGCGGGTCAGCCGCTTCCGACGGCGATCGCGCTCGCCGCGCTGAGCTGCTTCTTCACCACCGTCGTCGGCACGCTGCTCGGGCTGAAGGCTGCCGACAAGGCGACCCTCGACCTGATCACCGTCTACGGGGGCAGCCGCTTCACGCAGCTGCGCCTGGTGCGCGTGATCGCCGCGCTGCCCGCGACCCTCAACGCCCTCCAGATCGCCGTGCCCGCGGCCTTCCTGGGCGCCGTGCTCGGGGAGTTCTTCCGCGGGGCGACGCTCGGCGTCGGACCCGGGATGATCGCCGCCCAGCAGGGACTCAACGCCGCGCGGGTCTGGGACATCGCCCTCGCGTCCGGCGCGGTCGCCCTCGTGGGCTACGCCCTCGTCGGCCTCGTCGCGCGCGCCGCGGCACCCTGGTCGAAGGGAGGCGTGCGATGACCGCCGAGGCCGGCGTCGCCGCGCGCACCCCCTCCGCCCCGCCGGCCCCTGGCCGCCGGGCCGCCGCCCAGGCTCCGCGGAGCGACGTGTCCGCCGACGTGCGTCGCGAGACCCGCCGCGCCGCCCTCCGGGCAGTGGGCCGCTCGCTCACGACCTTCCTCCTCACGATCCTCGCGCTGCTGGTCATCTGGGTCGGATCGATCTGGGCCTTCACCCTCACCCCGTACGTCGCCAAAGGGCCGATCGACGTCTGGAACTTCCTCTTCACGACGCCCAACGCCGAGGCCAACCGCGCGCAGCTGTTCGGTCAGCTCGGCGTCACGCTCGGGCACTCGGTCGTGGGATTCGCCTCCGGCCTGGTCGCCGCGCTCGTGGTGGCGATGGTGTTCCAGCTCAGCAGGGGAGTGGAGCATGCGCTGATGCCGCTCGCCATGCTGCTGCGCTCGGTGCCGCTCGTGGCGATGGCGCCGGTCATCATCATGATCTTCGGCCGCGACTTCTCGTCGATCGCCGTGATCGGCGGCATCGTCGTGCTGTTCCCGGCCCTGGTCACGATCGCGTTCGGCCTCAAGTCCGCCTCGCCGCAGATGAACGACCTCATCGCCGTCTACGGCGGCACGTCGTGGACGAAGCTGCGGAAGGTCGCCCTGCCGAGCTGCCTGCCGGAGTTCTTCGCCGCCGTGCGCATCTCGGTGCCCGGCGCGATCACCGGCGCCCTGCTGGCCGAGTGGCTCGCCGTCGGCGGCGGCATCGGCGGAGCGGTCGGCGGCTACATGACCGGCGCGCAGTTCTCCGCCGTGTGGACGGCGGTCGTGCTCGTGACCGGAGCCGCGCTCATCCTCTACAACATCGTCCAGATCCTCGAGTCGTTCGTCCTGACCCGCATGGGCATGGCGAACCGCATCTGACGCCCACCCTCGCCCGCGGTCGTCGCCGCGGCATCCCTTCCCGTTGCACTGGAGCCACACGTGACCGATCTCGCCGCCTTCGCCCACGGCCTGCCCAAGGCCGAGCTGCACCTGCACCTCGAGGGCACCCTCGAGCCCGAGCTGAAGTTCGCGCTCGCCGCCCGCAACGGCATCGAACTCGACGAGACCACGGTGGAGGAGGTGCGGGCGACCTACGACTTCACCGATCTCACGAGCTTCCTCGCCGTCTACTACCCGGCGATGCGGGTGCTGCAGGCCGCGGAGGACTTCCACGACCTCGCCTGGGCGTACCTGCAGAAGGCCGCGGCACAGGGCGTCGTGCACGCCGAGATGTTCTTCGACCCGCAGGCGCACACCGGCCGCGGTGTCCCCTTCGACACCGTCATCACGGGCTATCGTCGGGCGGTCGTGCGCGCGCAGGACGAGCTGGGCATCTCGGCCGAGCTCATCCTGTGCTTCCTGCGCGACTTCTCCGCCGAGTACGCCATGGCCACCCTCATGGAGGCGCTGCCCTACAAGGCGTGGATCGTCGGCGTCGGTCTCGATTCCGACGAGCGCGACAACCCGCCCACGAAGTTCGCGGAGGTCTTCGCCCGCGCCAAGGCGGAGGGGTTCTTCCTCACCATGCACTGCGACATCGACCAGGTCGGCTCCATCGACAACATCCGTGCGGTCATCGAGCAGATCGGCGTCGACCGCATCGACCACGGCACGAACATCGTGGAGGACCCTTCCCTCGTAGCGCTCGCGAAGGAGCGCGGGCTGGGCTTCACGACCTGCCCGGTGTCGAACTCGTTCGTCACGGCGCAGATGAAGTCCGACGAGATCGTCTCGCTGCTGAACGCGGGCCTGAAGGTCACGGTCAACTCCGACGACCCCGCTTACTTCGGCGGCTACGTCGGTGACAACTACGTCGCGCTCGCCGAGCACGCGGGTCTGGGCGCGGCCGACCTCGTGCGTCTCGCGATCAACTCGTTCGAGGCGTCGTGGCTCACCGCCTCGCGCCGCGCGGACTTCATCGCCCGCGTGCGGGACTACGCCGCCGGGAACGGCGTCGCGGTTCCGCAGTAACGGGTCAGTCCTCCGCGCGCAGCGGCGCCGCGAGGCGCCAGACCCGGTCGCGCGAGAACGGCTGGTGGAAGCCGCGGACTCCCAGCGCCCGGGCGATCGCGTTGCCGATCGCCGGAGCGACGGGGTTGTAGGGCGACTCGCTCATCGACTTCGCGCCGAACGGACCCACCGTGTCGGAGGTGTCGGCGAAGTACACCTCGGTGTCGGGCACGTCGGCGAACTGCGGCACGCGGTACAGCCGGAACACCGGGTTCTGCACGCGTCCCTCCTCGAGGTGGATCTCTTCGTAGAGCGCGCTGCCGATGCCCTGCGCGACGCCGCCCTCGATCTGCCCGCGGGCCTGGGCGGGGTTCATCACGAAGCCGGCGTCGGCGGAGTGGACCGACTGCAGGATGCGGACGGTGCCCGTCGCGACGTCGACCGCCACCCGCACCGCGTGCACGTTGAAGGCGAGCGAGCGCCGATCGCCGTACTCCGCGCCGTGCGCGATCAGTCCGGCGTCGCCGCGCTCGTCGGCAGGCGCTTCGGCGACGATGTCGGCGAAGCCGACGAGCCGCGTCCCCACCCGCACGCCGTCGGCGGTCAGCTCGGCGTCGCCCGCGTCGCTCGCGCCCAGCCGTGCGAGGGCGAGCCGCAGCATCCGCTCGCGCAGTGCCAGGCACGCCGCGTGCAGCGCCTTGCCGGCGACCGTGATGCCCGTTGAGGCGAACGCGCCGGTGTCGTGGCTCACCGCGTCGGTGTCGGCGGTGCGCAGCTCGAGGCGGTCGAAGGAGGCGGACAGATCGGATGCCGCGATCTGGCGCAGCACGGTGGTCGTGCCGTTGCCGAACTCGGCCGTGCCGGTGCGGAGCAGGAAGGTGCCGTCGGGCCGGAGCGCCGCCGACGCGTGCGAGACGTGACCGCGGGGCGCCATCGTCGCGATCATCCCGAGCGCCATGCCCTCGCCGACCCGCCAGTCCGGTCCGTCGGGAGCCGCCGCGCCGTTGCCCCGGCGGAGGGCCCGCTCGGCGAGGTCGAGGCACTGGTCCAGTCCGTAGCTGCCCCAGACGAGGTCGTCCTCGTGCGCATCGGCGGGCAGCGCGTCGACGTCGTCCTCGGTGCCGGGATGCAGCGGGTCGCCCTCGCGGACGACGTTGCGGCGGCGCAGCTCGAACGGGTCGATGCCGAGGCGTTCGGCGAGCAGGTCGAGGGCCGACTCGACGCCCAGCATCACCTGACCGAGGCCGTAGCCGCGGAAGGCGCCGGACGGGATGGTGTTCGTGTAGACGGCCTCCGCGTCGATGCGCCGCACGGGGGAGCGGTAGACGAGGGTCGACTCGGCCACGCCGTGGAACATGACCCCGGCGGCGTGGTTGCCGTAGGCGCCGGTGTCACTCAGGACGTCGACGTGCATGGCGGTGAGGCGGCCGTCGGCGTCGGCGCCGAGCGAGACCGACACGCGCATCGGGTGGCGCACGGAGGAGCGGAGGAACTCCTCGGTGCGCGAGAACTCATAGGCCACGGGTCGTCCGGTGCGCAGGACGGCGAGGGCGACGAGGTCTTCGGCGAAGATCTCCTGCTTGCCGCCGAAGCCGCCGCCCACACGTGCGGTCAGCACCCGCACCCCGTCGGGGTCGAGGTCGAGCACGCGGGCGAGCTCGTCGCGCGTCAGGAACGGCACCTGGGTGCTGGAGCGGATGACCAGGCGCCCGTCGGCGTCGACCCAGCCGAGAGCGCCGTGGGTCTCGAGCTGCGCGTGCGAGACACGGCTGGTCTGCCAGGTGCCGTCGACGCGCACGGCACTGCCGGCGAGGGCGGCGGCGACGTCGCCGCCGACCTCCTCGTGCAGCACGGCGACGACGTTGCGCGCGGCGTCGGCCACACGGTCGTCCGGCGTGCGGTCGGGATGCAGCAGGGGAGCGCCGGGGGAGCGCGCCTCCTCCGGGTCGAACACGGCCGGCAGCACCTCGTACTCGACCTGCAGCGCGCGGCACCCGGCTTCGGCCGCGCCCGCGCTCTCGGCGACGACGACGGCCACCCGCTGGCCGACGAAGCGCAGCACGTCGTCGATCATCCGCGTGTCGTCGGCGTCGTCGGTGCGGTGATGGTGGCGGGCGGTGGAGAAGCGCACGGCGGGGGCGTCGGCGGAGGTCAGCACCGCGACGACTCCCGGGACGGCCGACGCCGCGGCCGTGTCGATCGACCTGACGCGGGCGTGCGCGTGCGGAGATCCCAGCACCCGCAGCACGAGGGTGCCCTCCGCGGCCCGGACCGCATCGGCCGGCACCGGCTCGTCGAACGTGAACGGCTCGAGGCCCTGCACGATCCGTCGCGCGGCCGGCGGCGCGACAGAGGCGCCCACGCCGCCGGTCACGGGGGCGGGGTGCTCGCAGGTCGCGTGCCCGGCGCCCGCGGAGCTCCCCGCCGCGGCGCCCGTCTCGCGCACGGGGCCGAGCACCGACGCGCGGATCGCCTCGCGGATCGGGCGGTAGCCCGTGCACCGGCAGAGGTTGCCGCGCAGGGTGCGGTCGAGGTCGGGGAGGTCGTCGGCGGTCAGAGTGGAAGCGGTCACGGTCATGCCCGGAGTGCAGAAGCCGCACTGGAAGCCGAAGCCCGACGCGATCGCCTCCTGCACCGGATGCAGGTCGTCGCCGTCGGCCAGCCCGGCCGCCGTGGTCACCGAGCGCCCCGGCATCCGCATCGCCGGGATGATGCACGAATGCACCGGCTCCCCGTCGAGGATCACGCCGCACGCGCCGCAGTCGCCGGCGTCGCAGCCCTTCTTCACCTCGCTGTGCCCGTGCTCGCGCAGGAGGGTCCGCAGCGACTGGCCCGGCCGCGGGTCGGCCTCGATCTCGTGACCGTTGACCTCGAACCTCATGCCGGCAGCTCCGTCCGGATGCGCTCCGCGAGCACGCCGCTGACGCCTCGGCGCCAGTCGGCCGAGCCCAGCGGATCGCTGTAGTAGCCGGACGCCGCATCGACTGCGGCGCGCAGCGCGGCGCGATCGGGCAGCACGGCGAAGCGCAGCACGGTCGGCGCCCACGTGGCCGCGGTGATGCCGAACACCGAGGTGCCGTCGGAGTCGACGCGACCCGTCACGACCGCGCCGGAGCGGCCGTACTCGGCGAGGGCGATCTTGCGCAGCACGAACCGCGAGCGCAGGGCCGCGACCGGGATCTCGACGGCGCGCAGCACCTCTCCCCGAGCGAGGGAGTTCTGCTGGTTGCCGGTGACGAGGGTCGCGACGGGCTCGCGGCGCTCGCCGCCGTCGGGCGTCCAGACGACCGCCTCGGCGTCCAAGCCGGCGGTCAGGCCGACCATCGCGGCGGCGGCGAACGACTGGCAGATGTTGCCGCCCACGGTGGCGGTGTTCCACACCTTCGCACTCGCGAGCAGGGCGTTCGCGGCATCCGGGATCATCGCCGTCGCCGGCCAGTCGGACGGCGCCTCGTGATGCGCCCAGGCGACGAAGCGGGCGATGGTGCAGGTGGCGCCGATCCGGAGCCCTGCGGGGGTGACCTCGAGGTCGGGCCAGTCCATCGTGGTGAGGTCGACGAAACCGGTCGTGCCGGGCTGCGGCTCGCTCATCAGCCAGGTGCCGCCGCCGAGCAGGGTCTCGCCCGGCGCGAGCGCGAGGTCGGCGCGCGTGCGGGCGCTGCGGAAGCTCGTGACGGTGTGGATGTCCACGATGCCCCCTTCCGAGCCGATGTGCGGGTGCGCGTCGAGGTGTGCGCGCCGTGCTGTCAGTGAAGCACCGGTCGGTTACCCCGATGTTTCCTGGCCGTTCTGCGCCATCAGGGTCCGGCGGATGCCCCGCTTCCGCGCGGCGTCCCGGCGTCCACGGTCACGCGCGCTCCCCGACCCGGGGAGCGGCGCAGGACGCGTTCGGGTCGCCGTGGATCGGCGTGGACAGCGCGCGCAGGGGCAGACCCGAGCCAGATCGCCGGCCAGCGATGATCTCGGCCAAGATCGCGACGGCCGTCTCCTCGGGGCTCTCCCCGCCCAGGTCGAGCCCGAGCGGCGAGTGCAGCCGCGCGAGCTCGTCGTCGTCGAGTCCGGCCTCGCGCAGCATCCCGGCCCGCCGTCCGACCGTGGAGCGGGCGCCCATCGCGCCGACGAACGCGACCGGCAGCCGCAGCGCGACGGCGAGGGCGGGGATGTCGACGCGCTCGTCGTGGGTGAGCACGCAGATCGCGGTGCGGGCGTCGAACTCGTCGGCCGACGTGCGCAGGTACTGGTCGGGCGCCTGGACGACGAGCCGGTCGGCGTCGGGGAAGCGCTCGGGCGTGACGAGGAGTCCCCAGCCGTCGCACACGGTCACGGCGAACCCGGCCGCCGCCGCGACGCGGCACAGGGCGGCGGCGTGGTCGCCGGCGCCGAGGATGACGAGGCGCGCCCGCGGTGCGTGCGAGAGCGTGAGCACGCCCTCCTCCGCCGATACGGACAGGAGGGTGCCGAGCGGGGCGGCGGCGCCGTCGCGGACGACGAGTCCGAGCGCGGTCGGCTCGTCGCGCAGCGCCGCCTCCAGCGCGGCCATGGCGACAGTGTCCTCGCCGGAGAGCGGATAGGCGACGACCTCGATCGCCCCGCCGCACGCGAGGCCGGCCGCGTGGGCCGCCTCCGCGGTGAAGCCGAAGGACGCGGCGAGTCCCGATCCCGTCGACAGGGCGCGCAGGCCCAGCATGACGGCATCCTCCTCCACGCACCCGCCCGAGATCGAGCCGATCACGTCGCCCCCGGCGGTGACGGCCATCGACGACCCGGTACCGCGCGGCGCGCTGCGCGCGACAGCCGTCACGGTGATCACGGCGACCCGCTCGCCGGCGCGGAGTCGCGGGACGAGGGCGGCGGCGAGTTCGAGCATGGATGCAACGCTAGACGGCTTGTGTTTCGGTGCGGCTACGCGCGGGACATCCGTCGCGCGCGCCGAGGACGTCGGGCGCCGCGGGGCTAGCGTGAGGGCATGCCTGGTGTGATCGGACTCGTGCTCGCCGCCGGTGCCGGCTCGCGCTTCGGCGGACCCAAGGCACTCGCCCGCGAGGACGACGGCACGCCGTGGGTCGAACTCGCAGTGCGGATGCTGCGCGACGCCGGGTGCGCAACGGTGCTGGTGACGCTCGGAGCCGGTGCCGACGAGGCCGTGTCCCTTGTGCCGCACGGGGCGACCGCCGTCCTCGTCGACGACTGGCGCGACGGACTCGGGGCGTCGCTGCGCGCGGGGCTGGGCGCAGCATCCGCTCTTCCCGGCGACGCCCTCGTGGTGACGCCGGTGGACACGCCGGCGGCGGTGGCGGATGCGGCGACCCGCGTCGTCGCGGCCGTCGCCGGTCCGCTGAGCTCAGCGCTGGCCCGGGCGGTGTACCGCGGTGACCCGGGCCACCCCGTGCTGATCGGCCGGGATCACTGGGAGGCGCTGGCGGCGACCGTCGTGGGGGATCGCGGCGCCGGCCCCTACCTCCGCGCACACGGCGCCCTCGCGGTCGAGTGCGGCGATCTGTGGTCGGGGGCGGACGTCGACCGGCGCTCGCAGCGCCAGGGGTACCGCGTCGACGCGCGCCTGGAGCCGCAGGGGAACCGCGTCGACCGGCGGCCGGAGCCGCACGGGAATCGCCTCGATCGGTACCGGCCCGGCGACGACGACGACCTGGTCGAGATCTGCGTGCGCACGGCGGATGCCGGAGCCGACGCGACCGGGATGCTGCCCGACGACCGTCTCTGGGCCGAGATCTTCGTGCTGCCGTACGTGGTGCGGCATCCGGAGTTCGCGTCGGTCGTGCGCTCCGAGAGCGGCCGCGTCAAGGGGTACACCGTCGGAACGCCCGACACGGTCGCGTTCGAGGCGTGGTTCCGCGACGAGTGGTGGCCCGAGCGGGCGGGCCGGTGGGAGCCGGGTCCGCCGCGGCAGGAGGGGCTGCTGCGCTACGCCGCCGGACGCGGGCGCGGGGCGGAGCCGTACGCGGCCGAGTATCCCGCCCACCTGCACATCGACCTCCTGCCGGAGCTGCAGGGCCAGGGGTGGGGTCGACGGCTGATCGACACCCTCGTCGACGACCTGCGCCGGGCGGGGGTGCCCGGCGTGCACCTCGTCGCGGGCGCCGACAACGCCGGCGCTGCCGCCTTCTACCCGCGTGTCGGCTTCACCCCGCTTCCCTCGGGTCCGGACGTGCGGCCCTTCGGCCGCACTCTCTGAGCCGCGGGCTCAGGTGACGCGAGCTGCCGGAATTTCCCGCCGGTGACCGCAGATCGCGTCACGTGACGGGTGCGGATCCCGAAGCACCAACGTGACGCGCACCCGCACCCGCAGTATCCGTCGATTCACCTGACGCGAGCTGCCGTAATCGCCGCCGCGTGACCGCAGATCGCGTCAGGTGAGCGGATGCGGCGGCTGCGGCACCCGCGAAGGGGTCACTCCGCGCGCGTCCCGAAGCGCCGACGTGACGCACACCCGCAGGCGCAGCATCCGTCTATTCACCTGACGCGCGCTGCCGGAAGTCCCGCCGGTGACCGCAGTTCGCGTCAGGTGAGCGGATGCTGCGGCCCCGGCACCCGCGAGGGGGTCACTTCGCTCGCGTCCCGAAGCGCCGACGTGACGCACACCCGCAGGCGCGGCATCCGTCGATTCACCTGACGCGAGCTGCCGTAATCGCCGCCGCGTGACCGCAGATCGCGTCAGGTGAGCGGAGGCGGCGGCTGCGGCACCCGCGAAGGGGTCACTCCGCGCGCGTCCCGAAGCGCCGACGTGACGCACACCCGCAGGCGCAGCATCCGTCTATTCACCTGACGCGCGCTGCCGGAAGTCCCGCCGGTGACCGCAGTTCGCGTCAGGTGAGCGGATGCTGCGGCAGCGACACCCGCGAAGGGGTCACTCCGCGCGCGTCCCGGTGATGATCTCGCGCAGCCGTTCGATCGGCAGCTTCGGCACCCGATCCGCGCCGACCAGGCCGTTCGTCTCCTGCAGGGTGTCGGTGAGCTGGGTGTAGCAGAACCCGGCGAGCACGCCGCTCGCGTGGACGGCGTCGAGCAGGCCCGAGAGCCGCGCATCGAAGTCCTCCGCCGAGCGGGCGGCGGAGTATCCCCAGGAGCCTTCGGCCGCGTCGACGTGGAACGAGATGCCGCCGAACTCGGTGAGCATGATCGGGGCGTCGGCGACGTCGCCGGTCAGCACCAGTCGCCGGCCGGCCGGCCCGACGCCCGCGATCATGGCATCGACGGCCGCGCGGTCGCGGTAGCGCGCAGCGAGCACCTCCGGGTCCGACGCGTAGTCGTGGATCGCCACGATGTCGGTGTCGACCTGCTCCCAGCCGTCGTTGGAGACGACCGGACGCGTCGGGTCGAGCGCCTTCGTGAGGCCGACGAGGGAACGGGCGTAGTGCCGCATCCGCTCGTCACGGGAGACGTGCGGGATGCCCCAGCTCTCGTTCAGCGGCACCCAGGTGACGATCGACGGGTGCGAGAAGTCGCGGTCGACCACCTCGAGCCACTCGCGCACCGACCGGGCGACCGCCGTGGGCGTGAAGGCGAAGGTCGCGGGAGCCTCGCCCCAGACGAGCAGTCCCAGGCGATCCGCCCAGTGGAGGAAGCGGGGATCCTCGAACTTCTGGTGCACGCGCGCCGCCGTGAAGCCGAGGTCTTTGATCAGCTGCACCTCCGCGCGCAGGGCGTCGGCGGACGGTGCCGCGAGGTGCGACTCCGGCCAGTACCCCTGGCTCAGCACCGAGCGGACGGAGAAGGGGAGGTCGTTGAGCAGGAAGCGGCCGGCTCCCACCTCCGCGGTGCGCAGCCCGAGGTAGGACGACACGGCGTCACCGCCCACCGCGACGACCGCGTCGATGAGCCGCGGGTGCTCGGGCGCCCACAACAGCTCCTCGTACGCCTGGCCGTTCGTGAGCGCGGGAATCGCCACGGAGACGTCGAGCTCGTCGCGCCTGGTGGTGGTCGACGTCCGCCCGAGCTCGACGTCGCCGTCGCGCAGGACGACCTCCACCGGGAGCGCTTCGGACGGCACCCGCGACAGCCGGATGCGGACGCGGGCGGATGCCGCGCGCACGTCCGCGATCCAGTGCAGGTGCGTCACGGCGACGGCCGGAACCGCCTCCAGCCACACCGGCTGCCAGATGCCGCTCGTGCGGTGGTACCAGATCACGTGCGGGTGTTCGCGCCAGTCCTGCTTGCCACGGGGCTGCGCCACGTCCTCCGGGTCGTCCTCCGCGCGGACGACGACGGTGTGCGTCGCCGTGTCGGAGAGCACATCGGTCACGTCGAACGAGAACGGCGTGTGCCCGCCCTCGTGCTCGCCGACCATCTGCCCGTCGACCCACACGCGGCAGCGGTAGTCCACGGCACCGAAGCGGAGCATGAGGCGATCGCCCTCCGCGAAGCCCGTCCCGGAGAGATCGGCGGCGGTCAGCTCGCGGCTGTACCAGAGCACCCGGTGGTGCGCGGTGTCGGCGACGCCCGACGCCGCCGACTCGGGCGGGAACGGCACCTGGATGGTGCGATCGAAGGACGGATGCCGCGGCCACCCCGCCGCGAGCCCGATGTCGGCGTCGTCGTGGGCGAAGCCCCACGCGCCGGACAGATCGGTCCAGCGCTCCCGCAGCAGCTGCGGCCGAGGGTGGTCGCCGGGCTGGGTGCTGGCGACGGGGAGGCGCGCGAGGTCATCGCTGATCATGGCCACCAGCATGCACCAGCCCCCTGTGCCCGCGGTTTCCGCGCCGCCCGGCATCCGTCCGCCGGCCCACCTGACGCGAAAGGGCGCGACGTCCGCATCGAAGGCGCATGAGGCGTCAGGTGAGCGACGTACATGGGAGATCTCAGTCCACCGGTGCGAGCCGTCGGAGGCACGCGGCATCGACAGCTCCAACCTGATCGCTCCTCGACGACGAAGAGGAGGGAAGGAGGCGCGCATGCGAAAGTGGGCCATGGTCGTGGTGCTCGCGGCGGTTGCCGCGCTCACCGGGTGCGCGGTGCCCGCAGCATCCGCGCCGTCCTTCTCACCGGCCTCCGACGGCCCGGTCGTCGCGTTCTACGGCGACTCCTACACGCTCGGCACGGGCGCATCCGATCCGTCGAAGCGCTGGTCGACCCGCATCTGCGACGAACGGGGCTGGCAGGAGTACAACCCCAGCGTCAACGGCCTCGGTTTCGTCACTCACCGGACGGCTCGCCGCGACCTTCCCGGCGAGATCATCGCCGTCGATCCCGACATCGTCTTCGTCACGATGGGGCTCAACGACGTGTTCAGCTACGACGCCGCGGCCGACGAGATCCACGCGCAGATCGGCGAGGACCTGACCCGACTCCACGACGCCCTGCCCGACGCGCGTTTCATCGTCGTGGAGCCCTTCTGGTACACCGCCGATCGACGGCCGGGCCTGGAGGCCGTCATCGGCTGGGTCGAAGAGGGCGCGGCATCCATCGATGCGGACTACATCCCCGGAGCCTCGTCGTGGATCCAGGGACGGCCGGGGGAGATGGCGGCAGACGGCCTCCATCCGAACGATGCCGGATACGACGCGATGACCGAGCGGATGGATGCCGCGCTCGACCGGCTCGGCCTGTGAGCCTGCGCGCGCCGCGCGGTGTCAACCCCGGATGAGGGTGCGGCGGGATCGCGGACACTGGCGTCATGAGCGACGACGACCCGAAGAAGACCCGGAAGGAATTCGACGAGGCGGTGAACATGACCGCCTCCGAACTGGAGACGTGGCTGGACACCGACGAGTCCCGCGAGGTCGGCGACAAGTCCGGCGGCGGGGAGTCGACGGGTCACGCGTCGGGCCGGCACATCATCGAGATCCTCCGCACGAAGAAGGACGACCTGACGGATGCGGACCTCGCCCACATGCGCAAGGTCGTCGGGTACGTGAAGCGCCACCTTGCGCAGAAGCCGTCCGGTGAGGTCGCCGACACGCCCTGGCGCTACTCGCTGATGAACTGGGGCCACGACCCGCAGAAGTGACCGGCTCGCGGAAGCCGGACACGACCGAGGCCTAGACTTCGGATGCATCGCCGAGGCCGCTCCCACGGGGAGCCGGCCGCGGCATCGACGACAGAAGGAGCGGCCATGCAGCTGGGAATGATCGGACTCGGCAGGATGGGCGGCAACATCGTGCGGCGCCTCATGGCGGACGGCCACGAGTGCGTCGTCTACGACGTCAGCGCCGAAGCGGTCGACACGCTCGCCAAGGAGGGTGCCACCGGCATCCACGACATCGCGGACTTCGTCTCGAAGCTCCAGGCGCCCCGCGCCGTGTGGCTGATGATCCCGGCGGGCATCACCGGCAAGGTCGTCGACCAGGTCGCCGCCGTGCTCGAGCCCGGCGACATCATCATCGACGGCGGCAACTCGAACTACCGCGACGACGTGCGCCGGGCGGCGAAGCTCACGGAGTCGGGAATCCATTACGTCGACGTGGGCACTTCGGGCGGCGTCTTCGGACTCGAGCGCGGCTACTGCCTCATGGTGGGCGGCCCCGACGAGGCGTTCACCCGCATCGAGCCCCTGCTGCGCACGATCGCACCGGGCCCGGGCGAGATCCCGCGCACGCCGGGGCGCACGGGCGACCTGACCCCCGAGGAGCGCGGCTACCTGCACTGCGGACCGTCGGGCGCGGGGCACTTCGTGAAGATGGTGCACAACGGCATCGAGTACGGCATCATGGCGTCGCTCGCCGAGGGCCTCAACATCCTCGAGAACGCCGACGCCGGCGTGCGCGAGGCCGAGCACTCCGCCGAGGTCGCCCCGCTGGAGGAGCCGGAGTTCTATCAGTTCACGATCGACACGCCCGCCGTGTCCGAGCTGTGGCGCCGAGGGTCGGTCATCTCCTCGTGGCTCCTCGATCTCACGGCCGCCGCGCTGGCGCAGAACCCCACCCTCGACGGGCTGGCCGGACGCGTGTCGGACTCGGGCGAGGGTCGCTGGACCGTCAAGGCCGCCGTCGACGTGGGCGTTCCGGTGCCGGTGCTCGCGGCATCCCTCTTCGAGCGCTTCGCGTCCCGCGGCGAAGACCACTACGCCAACCAGCTGCTCTCGGCGATGCGCCTGCAGTTCGGCGGCCACCAGGAGCTGCCGTCGGGCGACGTGCTGGAGGCGGGCGGCCGCAAGGCCGAGTCGCAGCCCTGAGCGCCGTGCGCTGACGGCGGGCGACACGCC
Source organism: Microbacterium lemovicicum (assembly GCF_003991875.1). Classification (NCBI taxonomy): domain Bacteria; kingdom Bacillati; phylum Actinomycetota; class Actinomycetes; order Micrococcales; family Microbacteriaceae; genus Microbacterium; species Microbacterium lemovicicum. The sequence goes on along the minus strand of NZ_CP031423.1, from coordinate 2,529,068 downwards.
ACGTCGTCGCGTCAGCGTCGGGAGAAGCGCACCACCGGGATCGTCCGCGAGGTGCGCTTCTCGTATTCGCGGAAGCCCTCGCTCGCGTCGGTGAAGCGGGCCCACCCGCGGTCGCGCTCGTCTCCGGCCAGCACCTCGGCGCGCACCGCGACGGTGCCGTCGGGTGTCTCGAGGTCGATGTCGGGGTGCGCGACCAGATTGTGGAACCAGGCCGGGTTGTCGGGCGCGCCGGCCTTGGACGCGGCGACCAGCCAGCCGTCTCCGTCGGGGATCGCCATCACGGGCGTCACCCTCTCGGTGCCGCTCTTCGCGCCTCTGTGGTGCATCAGCACGAGCGAACGGCCGAACTGGCCCACCTCGCCGCCGTTCTCGCGGAATTCTTCGATGATCTTGTCGTCCCAGGCGCTCACGCTGACACGCTACGCCTTCCGGCGGTGCGCGGCGCCTCCCGGACATGACGACGCCCGCCTGCCGGGGGGAGCAGGCGGGCGTCGACGAGCGGATTACCGGCGGGGGGTCCGGTTCTCCGCACTCACCATCCACGACAGCTGCTCGACACGCTCCAGGATCGTGTGGAGGATGTCGGCGCTGGTGGGGTCCTCCTCGTCGACGTCGTCATGCACGTCGCGGCAGGTCGTGGCGACGTCGTCGAGCCGCTCGGTCATCAGGTCGACGACCTCGCTCGTCGCGATCTCGCCCTGCGGGATCTCGGGCAGCGTGGTCGTCTCGGCGACGACGTCGCTGCGGCCGTCGGGCAGTGCGTGCAGCGCGCGCATGCGCTCGGCGACCGTGTCGGCGAACTCGCGGGCGGCTTCGATGATCTCGTCGAGCTGCAGGTGGGTGTCGCGGAAGTTGGTGCCGACGACGTTCCAGTGCGCCTGCTTGCCCTGCAGCGACAGCTCGATGAGGTCGACGAGCACGCGCTGGAGGTTCGCGCTCAGAGACTCCGAGGCCTGGAAGCCCTGCTCGGCGTTCTGCTCCTTCGTGAGCTCGGCGCCCACTCCTCCTCGGGCCGGCCGGCGCTTGTTGCGCGGTGCCGCGGGGGCGGTGCTCTTCTTGGCGGTTGCAGTCGTGGTGGCCACTGTCCGTCCTTCCTGTCGTGTGGTCCCGACGGTACCCGCGGCCCCCGTCGGCGACCGGGGCCTTGACAAGGCTCCGCGCCCCGGGAAGCGCGACCTAGCGCGTGCACGCCGGTGGAGGCAAGCCCGCGTCGGTGCCGGGAGCGCGGACGTACTTTCGGGGAAAAGGAGGCATCATGGCCGAGGAACTGAAGAAGGGCGACCGCGTCAGCTGGGGCACGTCGCAGGGACGCACGCAGGGCGAGGTGACCCGGATCCGCACGTCGGACTTCGAGTTCGCCGACCAGCACTTCACCGCATCGAAGGACGAGCCGATGTACATGGTGACGTCGGAGAAGACCGGCGCGGAGGCCGCTCACAAGAGGAGCGCGCTGCGCAAGCTCGCCGACAAGTGACCGTGATGCGGTCGGGACGGAGACCGCCGCGTGGATGAGTCGGATGCGACACGGATGCCGGCGGCCCGGCTGGCCGCGGACGTGAGGGCAGGGCGCCTCACCGCCGCCGAGGTCGTCGATGCGCACTTAGCGCGCATCGCCGAGCGCAACCCGGTGCTGAACGCGCTGCCGGTCGTCTACGCCGATCGGGCGCGACGGGCGGCGGACGAGGTCGACGCGCTCGTCGCGGCCGGGCGCGACCCCGGCCCGCTCGCCGGCGTGCCGATCAGCGTCAAGGAGAACATCGACATCACCTGGTCGGCCACGACGCAGGGATGGCGCGGTGGCGTCTATGCGGTCCCGGCCGAGGACGCCACCGTCGTCCGTCGCGTGCGCGATGCGGGCGGCGTGCCGATCGGCCGGGGCAACATGCCCGACTTCGGCATGCGGTGGGACACCGACAACGACCTGTACGGCCGCACGCTCCACCCCCTGGACGCCACCCGTACCGTGTACGGCTCGAGTGGGGGAGACGCCGTCGCGGTGGCCACCGGCATGTCGGCGATCGGTCTCGGCAACGACTTCGGCGGGTCGGTCCGGCTGCCGGCCTCCGCGCTCGGCATCTGCGGGCTGCGGCCCTCGTTCGGCCGCGTTCCCCGCGCGGCCGTCCGGGTCGACCCGGTCATGCCCACGCTGCAGCAGTTCTCCGTGAACGGGCCGCTCGCCCGGACCGTCGACGATCTCGCTCTCGCACTCGGCGTGCTGGAGGGGGTCGACACCGAGGACCCCGTCTCGCTCGACGTCCGTCCGGGCGCCGAACTGCCGCGCCGGGTCGCGGTGACCCGCACCCCGCCAGGGGGCGGCGTCGACGACGACATCGCCGCCGGTGTCGACGCCGCGGCCGCCGCGCTCGCGGCCGCCGGCTGGGCGGTGGAGCACGTCGATCCGCCGCACCTCGAGGAGGCCGCGCTGCTGTGGCGGCGCCTCGCCTGCACCGACATGGCGATCTCGCTCGCCCCCGACCGGCTGCCCGTGCCGCTGGGGCGGTCGGCGACCGCCTTCCTCCGCGACGGCACTGCGGCCGCCGTGCCCTATGAGTCGGCGGCCGACTACGCGCAGGCCTGGGCGCGGCGCGCCGTCATCGCCGCCGACTGGCGCCGGTTCCAGCGCGAGCACCCCGTCATCCTCGGGCCGGTGGCCACCGAGCGACTGCCCGCGGTCGACTTCGACCTCGGCGGACCGGACGCCACGACGACGGCGTGGCGGATGCTGCGACTCGTCGTCGCCGTCAACTTCCTGGGCCTGCCCGCCGTCACCGTGCCCGCGGGCACCGACCGCGACCGACTGCCGGTGGGCGTGCAGCTCATCGCTCCGCTGCACGCGGACGCGCTGGCGCTGACGGCGGCGCGCGACGTCGAAGCCGGGATCTCCGCCTTCTGAGTCACGGGATCACGGTGTCAGCGGGCCGCCGCGGTGGCGCCGTCGGCCATGCGGGCGCTCGCGCGATCGTGCCGCGAGGCGACGGGGATGAGCTCGGTCGCCTTCGGCAGGCCCATGGCCCTGGTGCTGACGTACATGCTCTCCGCGCGCTCCACCAGGAAGGTCTCGTGCCAGACCCCGACGGCCTCGGGGGCTTTCCGGGCCATGCGGTTGAACCGCGTCCAGGCCGGGCGGTGCTCCTGCGCCGGGTTGCTCGCGTACGCGTAGAGCTTTTCCATCGACGACCAGTACTGCACGACGTAGGGACCGCCGGCGCCCACCAGCAGGTGGAAGCCGAGGAGACCCGAATCGGGGTCCATGGAGAGCTCGCGCAGCATCCGGGGCATCGCCATCGAGACCGGCAGCCAGAGATCGGGCCGCCACCAGCGGTTGATCTGCATGCCGATGTGGAACACCACCAACTCGCCCTCGTGTCGATGGGTCATGCGTCCAGGGATGATGCGGGCCATGGTGTCACCTCTCGTCGGGCCGCGGACGGCACGCCATGACGCTGGATAGCGCCGCTATCCATATTGGATAGCGCTACTATCGATGTCAAGAGGTGACGATGAGGATCTCGGAATTGGCGTCGGCGACAGGCGTGCGCGTCCCGACCATCAAGTACTACCTGCGCGAAGGCCTGCTGCCCGAGGCCGAGCGGACTGCGGCCACCCAGGCGGTCTACGACGAGCGCCACGCGCAGCGTCTGCGCGTCGTGCGCGCCCTGATCGGCTCCGGCGTGAGCGTCGCCGAGACCCGCAAGGTCGTCGCCGCGCTCGACGAGCCGCCCGCCGACCCGCACGAGCTGCTCGGCGCGGCCCACGCGGCCGTGACCCCGGTGGTCACGGGGGAGCGCGACCTCACCGCTGCCCAGGAGCTCGTCGCCCAGCTCGGATGGCGGCCGGGGCTCTGCGACGAGACCGTGCTGCACGCCGTCGCCGCGGCCCTGGACGCGCTGACGGCCGTCGGCTTCACGGTCCCCGAGCACGTGATGCCCGTGTACCTGTCCTCGATGCGCGACATCGCCCGCGCCGAGATCGCGGGCGTCCCGACCGACTCGGTCGAGTCGGCCGTGCGCTACGTCGTGCTCGGCTCGGTGATGGTCGAGCCGCTGCTCCTGGCCCTGCGCCGCGTGGCGGAGCAGGTCGCCTCGGCGGAGCGGTTCGGCGAGGCGCGGGGGTAGCCTGGAGCCGATGTCCACAGGAGCGTTCACCGGCCATCTGCCCGGAGACCGCGCCTACGGCAGGCTGCTGGCCGGGCTCTTCTTCGCCGGCGTCGCCACCTTCGCCCAGCTGTACTCCCCGCAGGCGGTGCTCCCGCAGATCGCCGTGGAATTCCAGGTCGTCCCCTCGACCGCGGCGCTCGCCGTGTCGGCGACGACGCTGGCCCTCGCCGCGACCGTGCTGCCGTGGTCGGTGGTGGCCGACCGCATCGGGCGGGTGCCGGCGATGACCGTCGGCATCGTGGTGGCCACGGCGTTCGGCCTGCTGGCGCCCCTGAGCGCGGACCTCACCACGCTCCTCGTCCTGCGGCTCCTCGAGGGGGTCGGGCTCGGCGCCGTCCCGGCGATCGCGCTGGCCTACCTCAGCGAGGAGGTGGACGCGCGCCACACCGCCGCGGCGGCCGGCAGCTACATCGCCGGCACCACGATCGGCGGGCTCTCCGGCCGCATCATCGCCGGTCCGCTCGGCGACCTCGGCGGCTGGCACGTCGGCGTGCTCGTGGTCGCCGTCGTGTGCGCGGCCTCCGCCGTGCTGTTCCTCGTGCTCGTCCCGCGCGCTGAGGGGTTCGTGCCGCAGCGGAGACGCACGGAGACGCCCGACGTGCCGCGCCCCCTCGGCCGCCGGCTCGCCGCCAACCTGCGCTCGCCGCGTCAGCTCGCGCTGTACGCGCAGGGCTTCCTCCTCATGGGCGCGTTCGTCGCGCTCTACAACTACCTCGGCTTCCACCTGACCGCGGCGCCCTTCTCGCTGCCGACGTGGGCGGTCAGCCTGCTCTTCACGGCCTACCTGGCCGGCACCGTCACCTCGCCGATCGCCGGAGGACTCGCCGCCCGTCACGGTCGCCTGCCGGTGCTGCTGGTGTCGGCCGGCGTGATGGCACTCGGCGCCCTGCTCACCCTCGTCCCGTCGCTCCTCGTGGTGCTCGCCGGCCTGCTCGTCTTCACGGCCGGCTTCTTCGCCGCCCACGCCGTCGCCTCCGGCTGGGCGCCCGTCGACAGCCCGGCGGATGCCCGGGCCCAGGCGTCGTCGCTGTACTACCTCGGCTACTACGGCGGATCGAGCCTCTTCGGGTGGATGCTGGGACTCCTGGTCGTCGGCGGCGGCTGGCCCGCCGTCGTCTCGGCGGTTGCCGCGCTCGTCGTCCTGGCCGCGGTGCTCGCCGCCCTGCTCCTCCGGAGCCCCCCACCGGCGTAGCCCGGGACGCATACGCTCCCGCAACATGCGCGGCGCTGGGATGGGGTCACCGACGAGAGGCCCTCCCATGACCCGCACCTCATCCCCCGTGCACCTGCTTCCGCGCACGCGCACCGCGCCGATGGCCCCCCGGCTGCTCGCGGCGGCGCTCGCGACCGCCGTCGTGGCGGCGCTCACCCTCGCTCCGCGACGCCTCGTCGCGCCCGCCCGCGGCGCCTTCCTCGAGCGGGTCGACCTCGCCGTCCCGACGCTCGCGGGGCTGCCCTCGCTCTCCGTCGACACCGTCCTCAACGCCCTGCTGTTCGTGCCGTTCGGCGCGGCGGTGGCCCTCCTGCTCGGACGCTGGTGGCTGCTGGCGATCCCCGCGGGGTTCGGGCTGTCGGCGGCCGTCGAGTTCGCCCAGGAGGGCATACCCGGACGCGTCCCCGACCTCGCCGACGTGCTGTGGAACGGCGCGGGCTCGCTCATCGGCGCCGTGCTCGCCGCGTCGGCGATGGGGCTGTGGTGGCTGGTCCGCCGCGCGCGTCGCGGGCTCAGGCGCGACGGCTGGCGGGCAGTCGGACGCTGACGGTCAGCCCGCCGCCGGCGCGCGGCACGACCTCGAGCGCGCCGTCGTGCGCGCGGACGATCGACGCGACGATCGCCAGGCCGAGGCCCGACCCCTGCGGTCCGTCGGTGCCGCGCGTGCGCCCGGCGCCGCGGACGAACGGCTCGGTCAGCGTGGCGGCGAGCGCCGCGTCGATCTGCGGCCCGGTGCTGCTGACCGTGAGCACCGCATCCCCGTCGTCGGGGCGCGCCGAGAGCCAGATCACACCTCCGCCGACGTTGTGGACGATCGCGTTGCGCACCAGGTTCGCCACCAGCCGCGCGACCAGCGTGGGGTCGGCCGTGACCAGGCTCGGGCGCAGGGACGGATGCAGACGGATGCCGCGGGCCGCGGCATCCGGACCGTGCTCGTCGATCGCCTCGGCGACGACCGCCGCGAGATCGACCGGCGCCGTCTCGCCGAGATCTCCGTGCGCGAGGGCCAGCAGCGACTCCATGATCGCGATCGAGCGGTCGTTGGTGGCCGACAGGCGGCGGAGCAGGGTGTCGACGTCGCGTCCGGCAGGGTCGGCCTCGCCCACCTCCAGCAGCGTGCGGATGATGGCTTGCGGCGTGCGCAGCTCGTGCGAGGCGTTCGCGGCGAAGCGCCGCTCCTCCTGGATCGTGTGCTGCACGCGGGCGGCCATCGCGTCGAAGGCGTCGGCCAGCTCCGTGAGCTCGTCGCGGGGTCCGGGCAGCGCGATGCGCTCGCCGAGCGCGCCGTCGCCCACGCGCCGGACCGCGGCGGTGATGCGGTCGAGGGGGCGGAGCATGAACCCCGCGAGCAGCCAGCCGCCGACGAGGCCGATCACCACGAGGGTTCCGATCGCCCACCACGTGTACTTCACGAAGACCTGGAGCAGGTCGCGCTTGTTGGGCGCCCAGCTGCCGTCGTTGAGCCACAGGTTGCCGTCGGGGATGAAGCGCAGCACGAGGAAGCCTACGGTGAACAGGGCGACGCCGGCGACGACGACGAGGCCGGCGTAGCTCAGCGTCAGCTTGATCCGCAGCGACAGCCCGCCGCGCCGGGCGACGGCGGCCGTCACGGCGTCGCGCCCGGCACCGCGGCGAGGCGGTAGCCGACGCCCGGAACGGTTTCGATCACCCACGGCTCGCCGAGCCGCTTGCGCAGGGTGGAGATGGTGATCCGCACGGCGTTGGTGAACGGGTCCGCGTTCTCGTCCCACGCGCGCTCGAGGAGGTCCTCGGCGCTGACGACCCCGCCGCCCGCGGCCATCAGCACGGCGAGGACGGCGAACTGCTTGCGCGTGAGGGCGACGTAGCGTCCGTCGCGGTACACCTCGCGACGGAAGGCGTCGAGGCGGACCCCGGCGTACTCCTGCACCGGCGGCGCCCCGGCCGACGGACGGCGCTCGAGCGCCCGCAGGCGCAGCACGAGCTCGCGCAGCGCGAACGGCTTGGTGAGGTAGTCGTCGGCGCCGGCCTCGAAGCCGCTCTCCTTCTCGTGGAGCCGCGCGGCCGCGGTGAGCATGAGGATGCGCGGGCTCTCTGCGGAGCGCGCGAGCCGACGGGCGATCTCATCGCCGTTCGGGCCGGGGATGTCGCGGTCGAGCACGACCACGTCGTAGCGGTTCACCGACAGCTGCTCCAGCGCGGTGTCGCCGTCACCGGCGAGGTCGGCCGCGATCGCCTCGAGCCGGAGCCCGTCGCGGATGGCCTCGGCGAGGAACGGCTCATCCTCGACGATCAGCACCCGCATGCCGTTCAGCCTAGGCGGCGGCCCGTATCGCGGGTGTATGCGTTTGCGCGTACGCCCGGGCAACGCGCCGGTCGCTGGAATCGGACCATGATCTCGCTCGCTGCCCCCGTTCCCGTGCCGCGTCGCCGTCGACGCGCCGCCGTCGCCGTCGCCGTCGTCCTGGCGGTGGTCCTGCTCGCCTCCGGCGCGACGGCCGGTCTGCTGTGGGCGGCCCGGAGCCCGGGGGCCGCCGCGGTGCCGGCATTCGACGGGCCGCCGGGTGCGGACGACGGCATCCTGGTCTCGTCCGTGTCGATCCTCGACACCGGCGAGCCGGCGATCGCCCGCCTCGATCCCGCGTTACGCGACGCGGTCGGTCAGGCATCCCATGCGGCGGCCGCCGACGGCATCGTGATGGAGATCACGAGCGGATGGCGCAGCGCCCGCTACCAGCAGCTGATGCTCGATGAGGCGGTCACGACCTACGGCAGCGCGGCGGAGGCATCACGCTGGGTCGCCTCTCCGGATACGTCCGCGCACGTCAGCGGGCGGGCGGTGGACGTCGGTCCGCTCGACGCGCAGTTCTGGATGATGGAGCACGGCGCGCGGTGGGGGCTGTGCCAGATCTTCGCCAACGAGCGCTGGCACTACGAGCGGGCGACGACGCCGGGCGGCACCTGCCCGCCGCAGCGGATGGATGCCGCGGGCTGAGGCCGCAGCATCCGTCTCACCTCACGGGCTGCCGATCGGGGAGGATCGGGGGATGAGCACCCGACTGCTGCTGGTCTCCGACACGCACATCCCCGGACGCGCGCGCCGCCTGCCCGACGCCCTGCGGGCGGCGGCCGATGCGGCGGACCTGATCGTCCATGCCGGCGACTGGGTGTCGGCGGCAGTGCTCGACGAGCTCGAGCGTCACGGCGAGGTCGTCGGCGTCTACGGCAATAACGACGGAGACGACCTGCGCGACCGGCTCCCCGAGATCGCACGACGGGAGGTCGAGGGTCTGCGGATGGCCGTGATCCACGAGACCGGTGACGCCCGGCGCCGGGAGATGCGGATGGACGCGGCCTTCCCAGCGACCGATCTGCTCGTCTTCGGCCACAGCCACATCCCCTGGGACACCGTGACTCCGGGCGGCCTGCGGCTGCTGAACCCGGGGTCGCCGACCGATCGCCGCCGCCAGCCGCGACACACGATGATGACCGCGGTCGTGGACGACGGCCGGCTGCGCGACGTGGAGCTCGTCGCCCTCTGACCCGGAAACGCCGTGAGGCGCCGCATCCGCAGATGCGACGCCTCACGGGCGGGATCAGGAGGTCAGTACCAGCCGACGGACTGCGAGTGACCCCATGCGCTGCACGGCGAGCCGTAGCGGCCCGAGATGTAGCCGAGGCCCCAGGCCACCTGCGTGGCGGCGTTGGTCTGCCAGTCGGCGCCGGCGGAGGCCATCTTGCTGCCGGGGAGGGCCTGCGGGATGCCGGTGGCACCGCTGCCGGCGTTGTAGGCCTGGTAGTTCCAGCCGGACTCCTTGTTCCAGAGGGAGACGAGGCATCCCATCTGGTCCTCGCCCCAGCCGTAGTTGCCGAGCATCGCGCGAGCGGACGCCTGCGCACCGCCGGGGCTGTTGTCGCCGCCGCCGCTCGGGGCGTAGACGGGTGCCGGAGCGGACGATCCGCCGGACGACGAGCTCGACGAGCGCGGGGCCTGGGCCTCGGCGGCTGCGGCGGCCTCAGCGGCCTTCGCGGCGGCTTCGGCCTCAGCGGCGGCGGCTGCTGCCGCGGCGGCCTCGGCCTCCTGCTGGGCCTTCAGCGCGACGGCGGCGTCGAGGCTGCCGCGCAGGCTCGAGACCTGCGCGCTGACGGCGGCGACCTCGTCGGTGACGTGCTCGGTGAGGTCGGGCACCAGCGGGGCCGGCAGCGTGGCGGCGCCGGTCTCGAGTCGCTGGGCCGCGGTCTCGAGGGTGGTGGTGTCGACGGTGGTGTCGGGCGTGCCGACGTCGAGTCCGGAGGAGGCGATGTCGGCGGCGACGGACTGCGCGGCCGATACGGCGTCGTCGGCGGCGGTGAGCGCGGTCTCGGCCTCGCTCGTCGCGGTGTCCGTCGCGGTCTTCGTCGCCGTGGACGGCGTCGAGTAGGAGGCGAGGACGAAGCTGGTGCCTGTCGGGGCGGATGCCGCGGCACCGGAGACCGGGACGGTCCCGGTGAAGCCGGCCGTGGCGACGATGGCCAGGGCGACGCCGGCGGCCACGAGGGCGGGGCGACGGCGCGTGCGGCGCTCGGTGATGCGGCGCTGGCGGCGGGCGTGGGATCCCGTCGTCACGGGCAGGGAGGCGGTGGTGGGCGACGAGGAAGAAGGCGTGTTCGGGCGCATGAAAACCGGTTCCGTATAGGGGATGCGCCATCGGGTCGGCGCTCGAGGCCCGCGCAGGCGGGCACAAGTCACGCAGTCTGCCGGGGTTTTCTGGACGCTTCCAGGGAGTTTCCTGGGCGCGGCGGGTCCTGCTCCCTGGTTTCGGCGTCACGGGCGGCGCGGGGATGAGAGCACTCTCATCCCCGCGGACCGGTGCGCGTGTCACCGGTGACGGCTACGGTGAGCCGCATGCAGCCGCACAGACTGACCCGCGACGAGGCGCGACGGCTGGTCGTGCGCGCACAGCTGCTGGACGCCGATCGGCCCGGCGACGTCGTCGAGGTGGCAGAGCAGCTGGGGTACGTCAAGATCGATCCGACGGCCACGATCGCGCCCTGCGAGCACACCGTGCTGTGGTCTCGCATCGGCTGGTCGTATGAGGCCGGGCAGCTGAAGAAGGCGGTCGAGCAGGACCGACTGCTGTTCGAGTTCGACGGCGCGTTCCGGCCCGTCAGCCTGCTGCCGCTGATGCGCCCGGAGATGAAGGAGTGGCCGCGGCGCGAGAGCACCCGCCAGTGGCTGGAGGCGAACAGCCGCTTCCGGGCGGACGTGCTGGCGCGGCTGCGCGCCGAGGGCCCGATGCCGGCGTCGGCGATCCCCGACACCGCCGAGGTGAGCCGCCCGCCCGACGGGTGGTCGGGCTCCAATCAGGTGCCGCACATGCTCGACTTCCTGCTGCGCCAGGGTGAGGTGGCGATCGCGGGACGCGAGGGCCGGCACCGCGTGTGGGATCTCGCCGAGCGGGTCTACCCGGCCGATCTCCCCGAGATCGGCGCCGAGGAAGCGGCCGTGATGCACGAGGAGCGCAGCCTCCGCTCGTCGGGGATCGCGCGTATCCACCGCCACTGGAGCGGCGTCGGCAGGACGACGGGCGAGCCGGCCGTGGTGGAGGGCGTCTCGACGGCCTACCGCGTCGACCCGGAGGCCCTCGCCGCGTTGCGCGACGACGACGGAGGCCGCGTCGCGTTCCTCAATCCCTACGACAGCCTGCTGTTCGATCGGCGCCGGCTGGAGGAGCTGTTCGAGTTCACCTATGTTCTCGAGCAGTTCAAGCCGGCGCTCCAGCGCGTCTACGGCTACTTCGCGCATCCGATCCTCCTGGGCGACCGGTTCGCCGGGATGCTGAACGCGGAGGTCGACCGGAAGGAGGGGATGCTGCGGGTCATCGCCGTCCACGAGTTCCTCCCGTTCGAGGCCGAGGAGACGGAGATGGTGCGTGCGGAGATCGATGAGCTGGCCGCCTGGCTCGGGGTGGGCGTCACCGGACTGCCGTGACGTCGGACCGGAGCGGTTCGTCAGCCCTACTCTCGGAACATGACCCTCCGACACCTCGCCGGCGACGCCGTGCTCCGCGTCGCCCGCCCGGGCGATGAGCTCGGCATCCTCGCGTGCATCCAGGCGCTCGCCGACTACGAACGCGAGCCGGACGCGGTCGAGAACACGGTCGAGGCGCTCACGGCCTCCCTGTTCGGCGACGAGCCGCGCGTCTTCGCCCACGTCGTCGAACAGGACGGCGTCATCCGAGGCATCGCGGTCTGGTTCCTCACCTACTCGACCTGGACCGGACGCCACGGCATCTGGCTCGAGGACCTCTTCGTCGACGAGGCGGGTCGCGGCCAGGGCTGGGGTCTCGCCCTGATCGCCGCGCTCGCCGACGTCTGCGTCGCCCGCGACTACAGCCGCCTCGAGTGGACTGTGCTCGACTGGAACGAGCCCTCGATCGCCTTCTACCGATCCCTCGGCGCGCAGCCTCAGAGCGAGTGGACGAGCCAGCGCCTCACGGGCGATGCCCTCGCCGCTCTCGCCCGCCGCGCCGTCGAGATGAGCGCGAGACCGGAATAATCGGAGGCCCCGGTCGTTGGCGACAAGCATGACCCGTATCGGAACAAGCGACCTCGACGTCCTTCCCCTGTCCCTCGGCGGCAACGTGTTCGGCTGGACCGCCGACCGCGAACGGTCCTTCGCGATCCTCGACGCGTTCCACGCCGGCGGCGGCGACTTCGTCGACACCGCCGACGCGTACAGCGCGTGGGTGCCGGGCAACTCCGGTGGCGAGAGCGAGACCATCATCGGCGAGTGGCTGGCATCGCGCCGCCCGAGCGGAGTCGTCGTCGCGACGAAGGTCAGCCAGCATCCTGATTTCAAGGGACTGTCGGCGGCGAACGTCCGTGCCGCGGCCGAGGCCTCCCTGAGCCGACTCGGCGTCGAGTCGATCGACCTCTACTACGCGCACTTCGACGACGCTTCCGTGCCGCTGGAGGAGACCGTCGCCGCCTTCGGCCAGCTCGTGACCGACGGGCTCGTGCGCTACACGGCCGTGTCGAACTATAGCGCGGAGCGCATCCGCGAATGGGTGCGCATCGCCGAGGCCGAGGGCCTGCCGAAGCCGGTCGCGATCCAGCCGCACTACAACCTCGTCCACCGCAACGAGGTCGAGGAGACCATCGTGCCGGTGGCCCGCGAGTACGGCATGAGCCTGGTGCCGTACTACGCCCTGGCCAGCGGATTCCTCACCGGGAAGTACCGCTCGGCGAGCGCCGAGGGGCAGGATTCCCCGCGCGCCGAGGGCGCGGCGAAGTACGCGACGGCGCAGGGCCTCCGCGTGATCGACGCGCTCGAGAGCATCGGCTCCGCCCACGACGCCTCCATCGCCGCGACGGCCCTCGCCTGGCTGCGCGCGCAGCCCACGGTCGCCGCTCCGATCGCCAGCGCCTCGCGCGTCGAGCAGGTGGCCGACCTCCTCACCGGCGCCCGACTCGAGCTCACCGCCGACGAGCTGGCCGAGCTCGGCCGGGTCTCGGAATGGACCCCGGCCGGCGCGTGAGCACCGGCGAGCCGCGCGTCCGCAGGACCGCCCGCATCCTCGTCCTCGACGAGGGCGGGTCGGTCCTGCTGATGAAGACGCACTGGGGACAGCGCACTCTCCCCGCCCGCTGGCTCACACCCGGCGGCGGCATCGATCCGGGGGAGGACGAGCGCGCCGCCGCAGTGCGGGAGCTCTTCGAAGAGACGGGCTTGACGCTGACGGACGCCGCGGCGCTCGGTGATCCCGTCGCGTTCCGACGCATCGCGCTCCCGCCCGCCGAGGAGTACCAGGTGCGCGAGGCCACGTACTTCCTGCTGCGCACCCCGCGCTTCGAGCTGTCGGATGCGGACTGGACCGACAGTGAGAAGGACGACATCGTCGGCGTCCGCTGGTTCGCGCTCGACGAGCTCGAGGCCCCGGGGGAGGACTTCGACCCCGAGGGCGTCCGCTCGGTGCTCACCGAGGCGCTGCGCGCCGGAAGGTCACAGGAAGGCCTCCGATAGAATCATCTGTGCCTTCCGACTCGGTCCTCGCCGCCTCGTCCACCGACGACCCCGCTGACGCCGCAGCCGTCGCCTCCTTCTCGCCGGAGGAGCTGGCCGTCGCGCTGCGGGTCATCGACGCCGTGGCCGACCTCGACGCCGAGCATCCCGACTACATCGCCCTCCGCCGGGCGACGGGGAAGATGTACAAGGACGTCAAACGGCTCGGCCGTCTGGCGAAGCGCGCGCGCATCGCCGCGGCCGACCGCGCCGTGGTCGCCGCGACCGCGACGGGTGCACCCGACCGCATAGACGACGAGACCCGCGGCATCCCGCTCGCCGCGCGTCAGGCGACCCCGACCGCGGGCGAGCTGATCAAGGCGCGCGGCTGCTACATCTGCAAGAAGCCGTACACGGTCGTCGACGCGTTCTACCACCAGCTCTGCCCGGATTGCGCGACGCTGAGTCACGAGAAGCGGGATGCCCGCACCGACCTGACAGGCCGGCGCGCGCTCCTCACGGGCGGACGCGCCAAGATCGGCATGTACATCGCCCTGCGTCTGCTGCGCGACGGCGCGCACACCACGATCACCACGCGATTCCCGCGCGACGCGGTGCGCCGGTTCACCGCCCTCCCCGACGCGGGCGAGTGGATCCACCGCCTCAAGGTCGTCGGCATCGATCTCCGCGACCCCGCGCAGGTGATCGCGCTCGCCGACGCCGTCGCCGCCGACGGACCGCTGGACATCCTCATCAACAACGCGGCGCAGACCGTGCGACGCTCGGCGGGCGCCTACAAGCCGCTCGTCGATGCGGAGCTCGCGCCCCTGCCGTCCGGCCCGCTTCCGAAGCTGCTCACGTTCGGGCACACGAACGACGCGCACCCGCTGGCGCTGGCGCAGTCCGTCTCGAGCCATCCGATCCTCGCCTCGGCTGCCCGCACAGCGGACCAGCTCACCGCCGAGGCGATGGCGGCGGGGTCGTCGTCACTCGAGCGGCTCGCGGCCGGCACCGCGATCGACGCCGGCGGGCTGCTCCCCGACGAGCATCACGTCAACAGCTGGACGCAGAGCGTCGACGAGGTCGAGCCCCTCGAGATGCTCGAGGTGCAGCTGGCGAACATGACCGCACCGTTCCTGCTCGTGTCGCGCCTGCGCTCGTCGCTCGCTTCGTCGTCCGCGCGGCGCACGTACATCGTGAACGTCTCGGCGATGGAGGGCGTCTTCGGTCGCGGGTACAAGGGCCCGGGGCATCCTCACACCAACATGGCGAAGGCCGGCCTCAACATGCTCACGCGCACGAGCGCCCGCGAGATGTTCGAGAGCGACCGCATCCTGATGACCGCCGTCGACACCGGCTGGATCACCGACGAGCGCCCGCACCACACGAAGGTGCGGCTGGCCGAGGAGGGCTTCCACGCCCCGCTCGATCTCGTCGACGGCGCCGCCCGGGTCTACGACCCGATCGTGCGCGGCGAGTCCGGCGAGGATCTCTTCGGCGTCTTCCTCAAGGACTACGCGCCCGGCTCCTGGTGAAGCCGGGCGCGCGAGAAGCGTCTGGTCAGACCCGCGTGCCGACCCAGCCGAGGGCCGGAGCGACGTACTTCGCGAACGACTCGACGATCCTTAGGTTGAACGCGACGCCGAGCTGGGACGGGATCGTCAGCATGAGCGTGTCGGCCGTGGCGATCGCCGCGTCGTTCTTCAGCTGCTCGATGAGCTCGTCGGGCTCCGCGGCATAGGTCTTGCCGAAGGTCGAGCGCATGCCGTCGATGATGCCGATCTGATCGCCGTCCTGGCGGCCGCCGAAGTACATGTGGTCCTCGGCCGTGGTGAGCGGGAAGATCGAGCGGCTCACCGATGTACGCGGGGTGCCCTCGTGTCCTGCGGCGCTCCAGGTGGCCCGGAACGCGTCGATCTGCTCCGCCTGGAGGATGTCGAACGGCCGTCCGTCGGCGGAGGTGAGCAGCGTCGAGGACATCAGGTTGACGCCCATGCGGCCCGCCCATTCGGCGGAGTCGCGGTTTCCCGCTCCCCACCAGATCCGCGAGCGCAGTCCCGGGGAGTGCGGTTCGATGCGCTGCCGTCCCGACCCGCCGCCGAACGGGCTCAGGGGGTCGCGCTCGGCGAGTCCCTCGCCCTCGACGGCCCGCAGGAACAGGTCGAAGTGCTCACGTGCGAGATCGGCGCCGCGCTCATCCCCGGCGGTGTAGCCGAAGGTCTCGTAGCCGCGCGTGACCGTCTCGGGTGACCCCCGGCTCACGCCGAGGGCGAGTCGCCCGTCGCTGATGAGGTCGACCGCGGCTGCCTCCTCCGCGAGGTACAGCGGGTTCTCGTAGCGCATGTCGATGACGCCGGTGCCGACCTCGATGCGGCGCGTGCGGGCCGCGATCGCAGCCAGCAGCGGCATGGGCGCGGCCTGCTGCCGGGCGAAGTGGTGCACGCGGAAGTACGCGCCGTCCACGCCCAGGTCGTCCATGCCCTGCGCGAGGTCGATCGCCTGCAGCATCGAGTCGCCCGCGGTCAGCTGGCGGCCGTTGCCGAGGGGTCCGTAGTGTCCGAAGGACAGGGTGCCGAATCGTTCCATGATGGATGCAACGGTATCGCCGCAGCATCCATTCCTGTGAATGGATGCCGGGATCACGCCGTCTCCGGACCGCCCAGCGCCGGGCACCGTGGCGTCGGCGCGTTCTAGCATGGCCCCATGAGCGCGGGCGGAGAGCGAGTGCGGGTGCGGGTCGCCGGCGTCGCCGTCGACGGCTCCGGGCAGCACGTGATCCTGCTCAAGCCGCTGGCCGACGAGGAGGACGAGGGCCTCATCCTGCCGATCTGGATCGGCGAGCAGGAGGCGACGTCGATCCTGGTGGCGGTCCAGGGCGCGCGCGCACCACGCCCACTCGCGCACGACCTCATGCGCGACATGCTCGACTCGCTCGGCGCGACCGTCGATGAGGTGGAGATCGTCCGCATCGAGGACGGCACGTTCTTCGCCGAAGTGGTCCTGTCCGCATCGTCCGGCGTCCGCCGGCTGGACGCCCGTCCGTCCGACGCGCTGGCGCTCGCCTCGCGCACGGAGGCGCCCATCTGGGTGTCCACGGCGGTGCTGGAGGAGGCGGGGATCCCCGACACCGTCACCGACGACGACGACGACGGCGACGATGAGGAGGAGGCCGCGGGCATGCCGACGGCGACCCCCGCCATCACCGCCCCCGACGCCGAGGCGCGCGTCGACGAATTCAAGCGCTTCCTCGACGACGTCGACCCGGACGACTTCCGCGACGACTGACCCCACACGTACTGCGGGTGAGTTGTCAACCCCGGAACGCTCGCCGCCGAGCCGGTGCACAGTCGGGGGAGGAGGTCGTCATGCACCGCACCGCCACCCTGGCCGACACCGTGGACGGCGCCTCATCCGCCGTGCTGCCGCCCTTTGCGCAGTGGTGGCCGCACCTCACGGACGGCGCCCGGCATGCGATCCTCCGCGACCTCGACGGCCCGTTCCCGTCGCGGGTGCTGCGCGAGATCGAGCGCGCCGCGGGCTGTGCCGTGGGCGAGGCCGACCGGCTCAGCGACGACGACCGCCACGACCTCGTCGGCGGCTCCGACGCGGTCGCCTGCTGACGCGCACCATCAGAAACGCACGTTCTGACACGCACGGCCGGACTCGGTCGGCGAGAAGCGTCCGCCCCCGGTCCGCCGCATCCGATCAGACTCCCGTCTCGAGGTCAAGCGTCTCGACCATCGCGCCGCTGTCGACGCACACTGACATCTCCATCGAAAGGAGGTCGACATGAGCGACCACGCTGACGCGAATCTTAAGGGCGATCCCGGAGCCGACACCGAAGCCGACACGGCCTCGGGCGGAGCACCGGAAGACCCGCAGACGCCCGAGAGCACTTACACGGGCGAGACCGATGCGAGCGGTGCCGGCGAAGAGTCGACCGACGACGGCGGACAGCCCGTTGACAATCCGTCCGGCGGCTGAACTGCGAGTGCGGGATGCTCCACGCGGCCGCCGCGCGCAGGGCCCCAAACCTGCCGCGCGGCGTGTCACGTGCAGGATGCCCCACGCGGCCTCCGCGCGCAAGGCCCCGACCATGTCGCGCGGCGCGCCTAGCGTGACAAGCGTGTCCCGATCCTCCACGCCGTCCTCGTCCCGTCAGCCCGCGGGGGAGGACCTCTCCTCTTATGCCGCGATCGGCGACGGCCGGACGGTCGCCCTCATCGGGCTGCGTGGCCAGGTCGACTGGATGCCGGTGCCCAATCTCGGCTCCCTGCCCGTCTTCGCGCGGCTGCTCGACGACGACACCGGCGGGTGCATCGAGCTCGAGCCGGTGGGCGAGTACACCGTCACCCGCGCCTACGTCGCCGACACCAACGTGCTCACCACGACCTTCACCACCGAGGACGGCGTCGCGACGGTCACCGACGCGCTCGTGACCGGCATCGCCGGGCGGTTGCCGTGGGCCGAGCTCGCGAGGCGCATCGACGGCGTGAGCGGCGCGGTCCGCTTCCGCTGGCACGTCCGTCCCGGCACGGCACTCGGCACCGCCTCGCCGTGGATCGACCAGACGCCGCAGGGGCCGATGATCCGTACGGGGAAGACCGCGATCGCCGTCGTCGGCGAGGGCCATGGCCGGCCGAAGGCCATCACCGACGGCGTCGCCGAGATCGCCGGCGCCTTCGCCACGGAGAAGGGGTCGCGATCGCTCCTGATCATCGTGGCCACCCACGACGAGCCCCTGCACGTTCCCGTCCCGGCGAACGTCGACATCGGCATCGACCGGACCATCGCCAACTGGGAGCACTGGTCGTCGGAATTCTCGTACGACGGCCCATGGCGCGCGGCCGTCCAGCGCAGCGCGCTGGCGCTGAAGCTCCTCATCTACAGCCCGACCGGCGCGATCGCGGCAGCGGCCACGACGTCGCTTCCCGAGAATCCGCGCGGTGACAAGAACTGGGACTACCGCTTCGCCTGGGTGCGGGATCTCGCATACACGGTGCACGCGCTCGTGCGCTTCGGACTCCGCGAGGAGACGCACGCCGCCCTGTCGTGGATGCTGCAGACCATCCGTGAGAACGGGCCGGAGCTGCACATCTTCTACGGCCTCGACGGCACGGTACCCGACGGCACGCGGGAGTACGACGTCGACGGATGGCGCGGCATCGGCCCCGTCGTCACCGGCAACCCGGCGCAGGGGCAGCTGCAGCTGGGCGTCTACGGAGACCTCATCGCGATTTGCCGCACGTACGTCGATGCGGGCAACGTGCTCGACATCGGCACGAGCCGCCTGCTGGCCGAGATCGCCGATCGCACGTGCGACGTGTGGCGCAACGAGGATGCCGGCATGTGGGAGCTTCCGGAGCACCACCACTACACCTCCTCGAAGATGGGCTGCTGGCAGGCGCTGCGCGACGCCGTGCATCTCGCCGAGGTCGGCCAGATTCCCGGCAGCGCCGAGCGCTGGCGCGTCGAGCGCGACCGCATCGAGGCCTGGGTGGCGGAGCACTGCTGGTCGGAGGCGGCCGGAGCGTACGTCATGCACCCCGACACCACGGAGTTGGACGCCTCGGTGCTGCTCCACGCCCCCAGCGGCTTCGACCGCGGCGAGCGGATGTCGGCCACGATCGACCGGCTCACCGAGGAGCTCGGCGCCGGCCACCACCTCTACCGCTACTCCGGCATGCAGAAGGAGGAGTACGCCTTCGTCGCGTGCGGCTTCTGGCGTGCCGCCGCCCTCGCCTGCGTCGGCCGTCACGAGGAGGCCGTCGAGGCGATGGACGCGCTCGTGGACGACGCCAACGACGTCGGCCTCTATGCCGAGATGATCGACCCCGCCGACGGCTCCTTCTGGGGCAACCTGCCGCAGGGCCTCAGCCACCTGGCCCTGATCACGGCGGCGCTCACGATCGACGAACTCACCCCCTGACTCGCCACAGACCTGAACACCGACGAGAGAAGAGACGAATGTCCACGGACCAGTACACCTTCACCGATCCCACCGCCATGTACGCCGACATCCAGCCCGAGGCCAAGCACCAGCCCGAGCCCGGACTCGACGCCGACATGACGCCGCGCGCCGACCTCGGCGAGAAGACCTACCGCGGCACCGGTCGCCTCACCGGCCGGAAGGCGCTCATCACCGGCGGAGACTCCGGCATCGGAGCCGCCACCGCGATCGCCTTCGCCCGCGAGGGCGCCGACGTCGTGCTGTCGTACCTGCCCGAGGAGGAGGAGGATGCCGCGCGCATCGCCGGCCTCGTGCGCGACGAGGGCCGCACGGTTCTCACCATCCCGGGCGACCTGCGCGATCCCGACTACTGCCGCGACCTGGTGGCCCAGGCCGTCGAGGGTCTGGGCGGCCTCGACATCCTCGTGAACAACGGCGGCAAGCAGGTCTTCAACGAAGACCTGACCACGCTGACCGACGAGCAGTTCGACGACACCTTCAAGACCAACGTCTACGCTATGTTCTGGATCACCAAGGCCGCGCTGCCGCACCTGACGCCCGGCTCGGCCATCATCAACACCACGTCGATCCAGGCGTACTCGCCGTCGGACATCCTGGTGGACTACGCCTCGACGAAGGCCACCATCAACGCCTTCACCAAGGCGCTCGCCCAGCAGCTCGCGCCGAAGGGCATCCGCGTGAACGCAGTCGCCCCCGGACCGATCTGGACCCCGCTGCAGGTGAGCGACGGTCAGCCCCAGGAGAAGATCGACAGCTTCGGCGAGGACACCCCGCTCGGACGCATGGGCCAGCCGGCCGAGCTCGCCCCCGCATACGTGTTCCTCGCGTCGCCCGAGTCCAGCTACGTCATGGGCGAGACGCTCAACGTGAACGGCGGGATGCCCACTCCCTGATCCGTGCCAGGAAGGCCCTCCGCGTCCCGCGGGGGGCCTTCGTCGTGCGGCCCGAACCGTCCTGCGCGAGCCGGTACGACGGCTGGCGCAGCAGGCGCACCGCCTCGTAGGCGCGCGCGCCGGGGATCGCGTGCCGGACGGCGTCGAAGCGCAGCGTCCGATCGTCCTGATCGGGGTCGACGCGAAGCGTGACGACGGCGAACGGATGCCACGGCCCCGACCCGCGCGCGAACGACAGCTCCAGACGCAGCGGCTCGGAGGCGAGCGCGTGGCGGAGGGCGGCCAGGTCGGCGGGGAGCCGCCGGCCCGACCGGCGCGCGGAGACGTGCACGGGGCCGCCGTCCGTGCGGTAGGGCAACAGCGTGGCGAAGGTCGCCCGCGACACGGTCAGGCGGGGGAGGAGCAGGAACCTCCCCGGAACCCCTCGTCCGGTGGTGGCCAGCTCGACGTCGCCGAAGCCGCCGCCCCCCGTGTCCACGCGCAGCGCGAGTCCGATGACGTCGGGCAGGAGGGAAGGCAGGCCGACGGAGCGCGACACCCGGGCCCGCGTCGCCGCGCGTGTGCCGGCGGCCTGGTCCACCCAGGCGATGCCGGAGCGCGGTGCCCCCGGCATCCACTCCACCTCGCCTCTGAGCAGCAGTCCGTGCGGGTGGATCGGCCGCGGCCGGCGCACGCGCAGGATGAGCCCGATCGCACCGCGCAGGACGCGACCCAGGATGCGGGCGACGAGGACGGGCACGCGAGGAGTCTGCGTGCACGGCCGGGCGGATGCCACGGCCGTGGCGTCGACGTGGCGGCCGGGCTACGATGCCCGGTCCGGGTCGGAATCGGCTGGCGCCGAAGACCGGTATACCGGTAGGTTCGCGAGTGCCGTGCCCCTCCCGGGGAGACGGTGCGTCGCCGTCCACCCAGTCTCGCCACGGAACAGACACGCCGCGCTGTGCACAGGGACCGCCGGACGACCGTCACGGAGCCCTGCGAACTGTGAAGGACGTCGTGAAGAATCGATTCGCATGGCGACGGATGCTGGCACTGCCGGCCGCCGCCGCCCTCGCCCTGGGTGGTCTGCTGATCTCCGCACCTGCGGCCAGTGCCGCCGAGACCCCGGCCATCATCATCACCTCACCCCTGCCCGGTGGGACTCTGCAGTCGCGGACGGTGACGATCTCCGGGGTGGCCAACGCCGGAGCGTCGGTCGTGGTGACGTCGGCGGACGGACTCACCGAGCTGGGCCGCACCGAGGTGCCCGGCACCGACGGCGCCGCGACGCCGTTCTCGGTCGAGCTGACCCCCTATGCCGATGACGCTCCGACCGCGCAGTCCGTGCTCGTGACGGCGACCTACGACGGCACCCCGCTGCCTCCGCTGCCCCTCGACTTCGTGCTGCCCGCCGGCCCGCAGGACTCCGCCTTCGACGTGCTGAGCCCGATGCCCGGCGAGACGGTCCTGGCGCGCACCGTGGTGTTCGCCGGTACCGGAGACGACGGAGCGACCGTGACGGTCGTCGACGGGGAGGGCCAGCCCGTCGCCGGAACCGCGCCGGTCGTCGTCGCCGACGGGCAGTGGATCACCGTCGGCACCTACGACCCCGATGCGCCGACCGCGCAGTCCGTGACGGTCACGCAGGTGCTCGAGGGCGCTCCCGATGAGGAGAAGACGGTGGAGTTCGCCCTCCCCGTCCTGCTGCCCGCCCCGGTCATCACCGCGCCCACGGCCGGTCAGGCTCTGACCGGCTCGACCGTGACCTTCACCGGCACCGGCACGCCTGGCACCAACGTCCTGCTCGCCGTGCTGCCGACGGCGTCGCTGCAGGAGCTGTCCGCCCAGGCGGCCGAGCCCGCCGACCCTGAGGACCCGATCGTCGTGGACGCCGCGGGCACCTGGTCGGTCACCGTCGAGCTCCTGCCCGGCGACTGGACCGCCGCCGCGGTGCTGGTCCAGCTCGACGAGAACGGTCAGGTCGCGAACATCCTGTCCGACCCGTCGGCAGAGGTGCAGTTCACCCTGACGCCGGCCGTCGCCCCCGTGGTGCCGGCCAACACGGTGAAGACGCTCGCGAACACCGGCCCGAAGGACGTCGGCGGCTTCGCCGTCGCCGGAGTGCTGTTCACCGTGGCAGGTGCAGCGCTGATGGTCGCGCGTCGCCGCCGGGTCACGAGCTGACGGAACGCCCTCCGCGCGCGTGACACACGATCGCCCCGCCGTCCCCGGACGGCGGGGCGATCGTCGTCGGTGTCCGTGCGGACTTCGAAAAGCAGCCGGGTCACATGCGCGCGTAGCGCGCGCGGGCGAAGCAGAAGAGGCCGTAGAGCACGAGCCCGGCGCCGACCACCCAGAGGATCGCCACGCCGAACGGCAGCGTCGTCAGGGTGTACAGCGCGGAGTTCAGGCCTCCGGCGGTCTCGGGGTCGTGGGTGAACGCCGCCACGATGAAGAGGATGCCCGCCACGCCGACCGCGATGCCCTTGGCGATGTAGCCGACGACGCCGAAGGCGACGATGCCCGACTTCGCTGCGCCCGAGGGCAGATTGAGCTTCTTGGTGAAGGCGCGCGTGATGCCGCGGACGATGAACGCCGCGCCCACGCCCGCGATGACGGCGCCGACGAGCACGAGCAGCACGATCCCGCCGGCAGAGGTCATGAGGCTCGCGCTGAGACTCTGCGAGGAATCGGACGAGTCGGATGAGCCGCCGACGGCGAAGGTGATGCCGGTGATGGCGATCGCGATGTAGGCCACGGCGGTGCCGAGGAACTTGACCCGCTGCCCCCAGGCCTTCTTCGCGTCGGGCTCGCGGACGAGCAGCGTCTCCGCGATCTGCCAGACGGCGAGGGCGGCCATGCCGGCGACGACGATCCACAGAAGGGCCACGCCGAGCGGCGACTGCTGGATCTGCGTCAGAGCGCCGCCCTGGTCGGCCTCTCCGGACCCGCCTCCCGCGACGGTGATCGCGATCACGCCGATCAGCAGGTGCAGCACGCCGAGCACGACGTAGCCGACGCGGGCGAGCACCTCGAAGACGGTCGAGTCCTGCGCCGCGCGCGCTGCGGACCCCGCGGTGGAGCTGTTCGATGCCATGGACGTGGTGTCCTCTCAGTCGGCGACGGCGGACGCGAGCGCGGTCCGTCCTCTTGCGCGGCGATCGCGATACGCCTCGATGGCGCACCACACGAGGCAGGTGACCGCGATGCCCTCCAGCATGCCCGCGGTCACGTCGCTCAGCCAGTGGGCGCGCAGGTAGGTGCGGCTCCACATCATCCCCAGCACCCAGCAGACGCCGAGCATCCAGACGTACCAGCGGCGCAGCAGCAGCGCCAGGATGAGCGCGACGGTCGTCGCGACGGCGGTGTGGCCGGACGGGAACGACGTCGCGTTGGCCTCCGCCATCGAATCGGCGGGTCGCACGCGGGCGATCACAGCCGCCAGCGTGGTGCCGATGGCGACGACCAGCACCATCGCCGCAGCCAGCGTCGCGGCATCCCACGGTCGTCTCCGCCACAGGAAGAGGAGGATGATGACGATCCCGGTGATGATCATGCCGATCGTGCCGCCGACGGTCGCGGGGATCCTCGCGAGCGTCGTGACAGGATCACTGGCGCTCGCGACCATGAGCCCGTGCCACCACTCGTCGATCGGGAACGGTGCGCGGTTGCCGATGTCGACCGCGACGCGCAGCGCGACGAAGGCGACCGTGGCCACGACGCCGACGACGAGCGCCACCGCGCGGCGCGCATCGGGAGGGACGACGGCGGGGAGCGGCGGTGCCGGCGGGGCGGTCTCACTCATCGGCGGGCCTCGGCGATCGGGTCTTCCCGATGCTCCACGAATCGTCGTCGAACCGTGGAGGAGCATCGGGATGCGGGGTGTGGTGCTCTCCGAGGAGAGCGCAAGGGCGGAGGATGGGGGATTCGAACCCCCGAGGGCTTGCACCCAACACGCTTTCCAAGCGTGCGCCATAGGCCACTAGGCGAATCCTCCTGAGCCCCGGAGGGCCGTCGACCATCCTACCCTGCCGCCCGGACCGCCCTGTGCACCTCCCGCGGCGTCAGCGCGACCCGGCCTGCACGGTCCCGGCGTAGACGCTTCCCGGACGCACCACCAGCGACCGCGGTGCCGCGACGGCGAGCAGCCGGCGTGCCGGTGCGACGGAGCGCAGCATCGATCCGCGGACGGCGGCCGCGGCATCCGTCATCTCCTGGCCCCGCTCGGGGTGCAGCCGATGTCCCGGAGCGTAGCTCGCCCGCTCGATCGCCTGCACGAGCACCGACATGGCGTCGGAGGGCGCCCCGTGCTCCGCGACCAGCCGGGCGCCCAGCAGCCGCGCCGATTCGCTGGCCGGCACCGCGATGCCCAGATCCAGAGCCTGGTCCTGGATGCTGCGCCAGGCGGCCGCCGCGTCGCCCTTGCGAGCGGAGGCGACGAGCCGTCGCCGCAGGAGCACGCGAAGGATCGCCGGAATGGCCAGAGCCAGCAGGATGCCGAGCACCAGCGAGACCGTCGGCACGGCCGCCGTCGCGCTGCGCGTCGCGCCCGCCTGCACGTCGCCGGACGGGAGTCCGTCGTCGAGGGGGTCGATCGTCGACAGCGGGGAGGCGGAGGCCGCCGGCTCGGGGGCCGTCTCTGGCGTCTCGCCGGGGTTGCCGGTCGCGAGCGTCTCCGAGGCGAAGTTGGTGGGAACCCCGAGGCTGTTGGTGGGCTCGAACTGCACCCAGCCGACGCCGCCGAAGAAGACCTCGGGCCATGCGTGCAGCTGTCCGCTCTGCACGGTGTAGACCGTCTGCTTCTCCTGCATCTCGCCGGTGCTCGTGCCGGGGAGGTAGCCGACGACGATGCGCGACGGCATGCCGAGGGTGCGCGCCATGAGGGCGAACGCGGAGGCGTAGTGCACGCAGTACCCCTCCTTGACGTCCAGGAAGTCGGCCACGGCGTCGGCGCCGGATCCGTCGAAGCCCTCCTCGACGGGGGCCTCCAGCGAGTATCGGAAGTCCGAGCCGCGGAACCACGACTGCAGGTCGTGGAGCTTGTCGTAGTCCGACGAGGAGGCCCCGGTGACCTCGGCCGCCGTCTGCGCGATCACGGGCGGGAGATCGGCCGGCAGAGCGAGGAGCTCCGGGCCGAGTCCGGCGCCGTCGGCGCTGCGGGCGCGGATCTGCTCGAGGGTGGGTCGCGGCTGGTCGGTGACGATGCGGTACTGCTGACCCTGTGAGGAGCCGTCACGGCTCACGACGGTGCGGTTCGCGGGCACCGCGCCCCAGTCGCCGTTGAGGCCGGTGACCTCCACGGCGGGGAACGCGACCGGGAGCCACGGGGTGACGAGGTTCTGCACCTCGACGAGCGTCGAGTTCTCGGTCAGGGTGATGCCGTCGTCGACCGTCACCGGCCCCAGGGAGTCGGCGTCGCCGAGGGGAAGGGTGCGCGAGCGGTCGGGCTGCCACACGTCGCCGTCGAATGTCGACAGCGTGACGGCGCGCAGATACGGCGCGCTCGGCGCGCTCGTGCGCACCCGGAGGACGTCCACGTCGGCCGGGCGGCGCAGGTCGTCGCCGAGCGAGAGGGTCGGATCGATGGAGGCGCCGATGCCGTTGCCGACCCCTCCGGCTGTCACCGGAGCGGGCAGCAGCGGCGTGGCGACGAGGGCGACGACGACGCCGATCGCGCCGATGCCGATCGCGGTCGCGCCGACCCCGCCGGCCACCGAGCGCGAGGTCTGCGGCGCCGCCTTCGAGCGGTGCCGCGAGCGCACCTCGATCCGCAGCAGGAAGAGGATCGCGACGGCCAGGAGCACGAACGCCACGAC
This sequence comes from Microbacterium lemovicicum, assembly GCF_003991875.1. NCBI lineage: Bacteria > Bacillati > Actinomycetota > Actinomycetes > Micrococcales > Microbacteriaceae > Microbacterium > Microbacterium lemovicicum. The sequence goes on along the minus strand of NZ_CP031423.1, from coordinate 2,503,076 downwards.
GTTGATCGGGCCGGGAACCGCGATGGAGGGGATGAGGGAGATGGCGATGAGCCCGACGGCGGCCAGCAGCGGCATCCGCGCCGTGAGCACGACGTGGTCGATGACGATGGTGAGCAGGCCCATCGCCGCGACGATGAAGAAGGTCAGTCCGGCCTCGGGCGGGAGCGGAGCGGCACCCTGCACGATCGCGTCGAACGCGGAGCGCAGGAGATCGGGGACCCGTCGCACGCTCTCCGGGGTCGGGATCAGGCCGAACAGTGCCGTGTCGCGCAGGAACGAGACGGTGACGATCACGACCCAGACGACGGCCTCCACGAGACTCACCGCCACGGCAGGAAGCCGGAACCACCGGCAGATGTAGCCGATCGCGAGGATGATCGCCGACAGCACGACCGCACCGGGCACCCACGAGCCGGACTCGACGACCCGGAGCAGCGGAAGGAGCGATGCGAAGACCGCGACGAACACGCCGATCGTGAGGGCGAGCTCGGCCGGCCGGCGCGTTCTGATCTCAGGCGACGACACGACCGACCCCCCGGTCCACCGCCATGGACCACGCCGACGGCAGGTCGTCGTCCAGGCCGATGGCCGCCGTCCGCCATCCGACCTCGGCGGCGCGCTCGAGGCCGCCGTCCGACGGCGAGACGGCGAGCAGCAGCGGATACGTCGTGTGGTGCGCGAGCGGGGCGAGAGCCGCGGCATCCTCCCCGTCGAAGCGACCCGTGATGACGATCACGGGTCCGGCGGTCGCGCCCGTGAACAGGTGCGGCAGGCGCGGAAGGTGGTCGTCGCGCCGGCTCGTCAGGGTCGCGAGCTGGCGGGTGAGCTCCTCGACCTGCACCGACTCGCCGCCGTCGATCGGCTCGGCGAGGGGCGTGCCGTCGGAGTCGATCACCTCGACGGCGTAGCCGTCCAGCACCAGCCGCGACACCACCGACACGCACGCCGAGACGGCGCGTTCGAAGCCCGGATCGTTGCCGGGCGCGATCATCGCGTCGGTCGCCCACCGGAGCGCCCCGCGGTCGAGCACGACGGTGGCCTCGGGCGTCGACTCCTGCTCCTCCTGGCGCACCATGAGCGAGTCCGCGTGCGCGGTCGCCCGCCAGTGGATGCGCCGCATCGAATCGCCGGGGCTGTAGGGCCGCGCGATGAGGTTGTCGGCGCCCTGACCGAGCTGGTTGGTCGTGGAGTGCAGGGTGCCGCCGGTGTCGCCGGCGACCGCGCTGAGGGCGCTCAGCTCGACCACGGCCGGGACGACGACGACGCGCGTGCGATCGCCGAGGAGGTTCTGGCGGCGGGTGAGCCCGAACGGATCCGACGAGGTCACGGACAGGGGGCCGATGGAATGGATGCCGCGGCGCACGCCGGTCACGGTGTAGACGAGGTCGACGGACCGGTCGCCGGAGCGGAGCCCCGAGCCGAGTGCGGGGAAGATGCCCTGCGCGCGGCCCGAGAGCCCGCGCGGAAGGGCGTCGCGCCAGGCGCCCGGCGCGCTGGGCATCGCGGTGCGGACGCCGACGCGCACCGTGACGACCGCGTCCTGCGAGACGGCCACCACGTCGGGATCGAGCGCGCGCGACACGTTCTCGGTGCGGTGGGCGAGGTGGAGCGAGATGAGGCTCGCAACGAGCACGGCCAGCAGCAGCACGCCGAAGTAGACCAGCTCGATGACGCCGAGTTCGGCGGCGAGGATGAAGCATCCGAGCGCCAGCGCCAGCGCCCCCGTGCCCCGCACGGTGAACGGCCAGAGGCGTCGCATGGGTGCCGGCCCGCTCAGGCGCGCGCGGCCAGCGGCACGCGCACGTTCGCCGCGATGCGCTCGAGGATCGACGTGATGGTGTCGGCGCTGTTGCGCGAACGGGCGCCGCCGGAGGCCCGGGTGGGGATCAGGCGGTGCGCGAAGACGGGGGCGAGCAGCGCGGTGACGTCGTCGGGGATGACGTATTCGCGACCGTCGAGCGCCGCCCACACCTTGGCGGCGCGCACGAGCTGGAGCGTGGCGCGCGGGCTGGCGCCCAGCCGCAGATCGGGGTGCGACCGGGTCGCGTTGGCCAGGCCGACGGCGTACTCCTCGATCGCCGGGGCGACGTGCACGGCTCGCGCCCACGCGATGAGAGCCGACACCTCTGCTGCCGTGACGACGGGGGAGAGGGCCTCGAGAGGATTCACCGTGTCGCGCTGCCGGAGCATCAGGGCCTCCGACCGCGGGTCGGGGTAGCCCATCGAGATGCGCATCATGAAGCGGTCGCGCTGGGCCTCCGGGAGCGCGTAGGTGCCCTCCATTTCCAGCGGGTTCTGCGTGGCGACGACGAGGAACGGCTCGGGGAGGTGATGCGTCTCGCCGTCGACCGTGACCTGCTGCTCCTCCATCGCCTCCAGGAGAGCGGACTGGGTCTTGGGGGAGGAGCGGTTGATCTCGTCGGCGATGACGATGTTCGCGAAGATCGCGCCGCGCTTGAACTCGAACTCGCGGCCCACCGGGTCGAACACGCTCACGCCGGTGACGTCTCCCGGAAGGAGGTCGGGAGTGAACTGGATGCGGCGCACCGACGCATCGACGGTGGCGGCCAGTGCGCGGGCGAGCATCGTCTTGCCGACGCCGGGCACGTCCTCGATGAGGAGGTGACCCTCGGCGAGCAGGGCGATGAGCGCACTGCGGACGGCCTCGGGCTTGCCGTCGATCACGCGGCCGACGGAGGTGAGGATGCCGGAGGTCATTCGGTCGAACGTCTCGGCGCCGATGGGCTCGGGCGTGCGCGCGGAGGCACGGGTGGCGGGCGCGGCGGGCGCGGCGGGAGAGAGGTCGTCCATGGCCTTCCATCGGGTCGGCGCCGGCGGCGGGACGCCACCTCGCGCTGTTACTCGATCGTAACCCGAGGGTGACGGGAGGGCTCCTGGGAGAACGTGGGGAGGAGCGGCGTCGTCGTCCTCTAGACTGGAACCAGCTCTCCGCGAGGCGGCATCCAGGCCAACTCCCCCAGGACGGAAACGTAGCAAGGGTAACCGGGCTCTGCCGGGTTCGCGGAGAGTCTTCACGTTAAGAGGAGTTCCCCTCGCCGTGACACCTCGCCGACGTAGGGTGGTGCCGTGGCGCAGAGCATCTACATCACGTCCGCCGAAGGGCATTCCGGCAAGTCGACGGTCGCTCTCGGGGTGCTCGACGCGCTGAGCCTCGCCACCCCTCGTGTGGGGGTCTTCCGCACCATCGCGCGTTCGACGGCCGAGGCCGACTACGTCCTGGAGATGCTGCTGTCGCACGACGGCGTCGACCTCGACTACGACGAGTGCATCGGCGTCACCTACGACGACGTGCGCGCCGACCCGGAGGCCGCTCTGGCCGAGATCGTGGCGCGCTACAAGGCGGTCGAGGCGCAGTGCGACGCGGTGGTGATCCTGGGCAGCGACTACACCGACGTCGGCAGCCCGGCGGAGCTCACCTACAACGCCCGCATCGCGGCGAACCTCGGCGCCCCGGTGCTCCTCGTGCTCGGCGGCCGGTCGCAGCAGGGACAGCAGGAGCAGCTGGGGAGCTCCCTCGCGCGGACGCCGGGGGAGATGGGGCAGATCGCCGATCTGGCGCTCACCGAGCTGACGCACGGACGTGCGGAGCTGTTCGCCGTCGTGGCCAACCGCGCCGACCCCGACACCCTCGCCGAGACCGTCTCCGCGATCGACGCGTCGGTGCGCGCCTCGGTCGGGCACGCGGTGCCCGTGTGGACGCTTCCCGAAGACCTGTTCCTCGTCGCGCCGTCGATGCGCGGCATCCTGCGCTCGGTCGACGGCCGCCAGATCAAGGGCGACCCGGAGCTGCTCACCCGCGAGGCGCTCGGCGTGGTCGTGGCCGGCATGTCGATGGTCAACGTGCTGCCGCGCCTCACCGAGGGCGCCGTCGTGGTCATCCCCGCCGACCGCACCGAGGTGCTGCTCGCGACGCTGCTGGCCAACTCCTCCGGCACGTTCCCGTCGATCAGCGGCATCGTACTGAACGGTCCCTTCCCGCTGCCGGAGTCCATCGACCGGCTCATCGACGGCCTCGGCTCGACCGTCCCGATCATCCAGACCGATCTGGGCACGTACGAGACCGCGGTGCGCATCATGAGCACGCGCGGGCGCCTCGCCGCCGACTCGCAGCGTCGCTACGACACCGCGCTGTCGCTGTTCGAGCAGCATGTCGACACGGATGAACTCCGCAGGGCGCTGGGGCTCGCGCGGGCGACCGTCGTCACCCCGCTGATGTTCGAGTACGGCCTCATCGAGCGCTCGCGCGCCTCGCGCCGCCGCATCGTGCTGCCCGAGGGCGACGACGACCGGATCCTCCGCGCCGCGGCCACCGTGCTCGCCCGCGGCATCGCCGACCTCACGATCCTCGGCGAGGAGATCGAGGTGCGCGCCCGCGCCATCGAGCTGGGCATCGACATCCGCGGAGCCCAGGTGCTCTCGCCGTTCGACGCCGTGCACGTGCAGAAGTTCGCCGAGGAGTACGCGCGCCTCCGCGCCCACAAGGGGGTGACGATCGCGCAGGCGGCCGACACCATCACCGACGTGTCGTACTTCGGCACGATGATGGTGCACCTGGGCCTCGCCGACGGCATGGTCTCGGGTGCCGCGCACACCACCGCCCACACGATCCGTCCCGCGTTCGAGGTGATCAAGACGAAGCCAGGGGTGTCGGTGGTGTCCTCCGTCTTCCTCATGGCGCTCGCCGACCGCGTGCTCGTCTACGGCGACTGCGCGGTCATCCCCGATCCGACGAGCGAGCAGCTGGCCGATATCGCCGTCTCCTCCGCCGCGACCGCGACGCAGTTCGGCATCGACCCGCGCGTGGCGATGCTCTCGTACTCCACGGGCGAGTCGGGCTCGGGCGCCGACGTCGAGAAGGTGCGGGCGGCCACGCTGCTGGTGCGCGAGCGCGCGCCGGAGCTCCCCGTCGAGGGGCCGATCCAGTACGACGCGGCCGCGGATGCGGCCGTCGCCGCCGCCAAGATGCCGGAATCGGATGTCGCGGGCCGGGCGACGGTGTTCATCTTCCCCGACCTCAACACGGGCAACAACACCTACAAGGCCGTGCAGCGCTCGGCCGGTGCCGTGGCGATCGGACCGGTGCTGCAGGGCCTCAACAAGCCGATCAACGACCTGTCGCGCGGCGCGCTCGTCGACGACATCGTCAACACCATCGCGATCACCGCCATCCAGGCCCAAGGGGAGTGATCATGTCCCACTCGCCGCACAACACGCCGACGACTTCTGCAGAAAGCGGGACATCAAGATGAGTGCTGTGCTCGTCGTGAACAGCGGGTCCTCCTCGTTCAAGTACCAGCTCATCGACATGGGCGCCGAGCGCGTGCTCGCCTCCGGTCTCGTCGAGCGCATCGGCGAACCGGTCGGGGTGGCCCGCCACACGGTCTACGCGCCGCAGACCGAGGGCCCGGCGCCGACGATGCTCGAGGCCACCGCGACGCTCGAGCAGCCGATCGCCGACCACACCGCCGGGTTCCAGGTGATGCTCGACGCCTTCGCGGCGCAGGGGCCGTCGCTGGAGGATCACGCGCCGGTCGCCGTCGGGCACCGCGTCGTCCACGGCGGGGCGCGCTTCTTCGCCCCCACCCTCATCACCCCCCTGGTCGAGATCAACATCGACGAGCTGTCCGTCCTCGCGCCCCTGCACAACCCCGCGAACCTGGCCGGCATCGTCGCCGCGCGCAAGGCCTTCCCCGACGTGCCGCACGTGGCGGTGTTCGACACCGCCTTCCATCAGACCCTTCCCGCGGCGGCCTACACCTACGCCATCGACGCGGAGGTCGCGGCATCCCATCGCATTCGCCGGTACGGATTCCACGGCACGAGCCACAAATTCGTGAGCGAGGAGGCGGCAGCGTTCGTCGGCCGTCCGCTCGAGGATCTTCGGCAGCTCGTCTTCCACCTCGGCAACGGCGCCTCCGTCGCGGCGATCGAAGGCGGACGATCCGTCGAGACGTCGATGGGCATGACCCCGCTCGAGGGCCTCGTGATGGGCACGCGCTCGGGCGACATCGACCCGGCCGTCCTGTTCCAGCTGGCCCGACGCGGCGGGATGTCGATCGACGAGCTCGACACGCTGCTCAACTCGCGCAGCGGACTGAAGGGCCTCGCGGGCGTGGCCGACATGCGCGACATCGGCGACCGCCGCGATGCCGGCGACCCCGCCGCGCAGCTCGCCTTCGACGTCTACGTGCACCGGCTGCGCGCGTACGCGGGCGCCTACATCGCCCAGCTCGGCGGCGTGGACGTCATCTCCTTCACCGCGGGCGTGGGGGAGAACTCCGCCCGCGTGCGCGCCGAGGCGATGGCGACCCTGGGCTTCGCCGGTGTGGAGATCGACCCGGAGCGCAACGAGACGCGGGGCCGCGGCATCCGCGTCATCTCGACCGATTCGTCGCGCGTGGTCGTGCTCGTCGTCCCGACGAACGAGGAGCTCGAGATCGCGCGGCAGACGCTCTCCGTTTCCGCGTCCTGACGCGCAATCGGTACTGTGAGGGGTGCCCACGCCAGCCCTGCCCGACCTCGCCTCCTTCGACGCCGTGCTCTTCGACCTCGACGGTGTCCTGACGCCGACGGCGGAGGTGCACATGCACGCCTGGAAGACGATGTTCGACGAGCTCTTCCGCGCACGCGGGATCACCCCCGCGTACACGGACGACGACTACTTCGCCCACCTCGACGGCAAGAAGCGCTACGACGGCGTCGCGAGCCTGCTGTCCAGCCGCGGCATCGAGGTGCCGTTCGGTGACCCGGACGACCCGCCCTCGGCCGAGACGGTCTGCGGCATCGGCAACCGCAAGAACGTCGTGTTCTCGCGGGTTCTCCGTGACGACGGCATCCAGGCCTATCCCGGCTCGATCGCGCTCGTCGACCGGCTGGTCGCCGCCGGCACGCCCGTCGCCGTGGTGTCGAGCTCGAAGAACGCCGAGGAGGTGCTGCGGGTCGCCGGCATCCGCGACCGCTTCGACGTCGTCATGGACGGCGTGATCGCCGAGCGCGACGGGCTGGCCTCCAAGCCCGCCCCCGACGTCTTCGTCGAGGCTGCGCGGATGCTGGGGGTCGAGCCCTCCGCGAGCGCCGCCGTCGAGGACGCCATCAGCGGCGTGCAGTCCGCGGCCGCCGGCGGGTTCGGCCTGGTCGTGGGCGTGGACCGCGGTGCGGGGGCGGACCGCCTCCGCGACGCCGGTGCGGACGTCGTCGTGTCCGACCTGGAGGAGTTCTCCGCATGATGGATCGCGACCGCTTCCCCGTCGACCCGTTCGCCCTCGTCGAGACCGACTTCTCGCTCGAGGACTCCGGGGTCACCGAGACGCTCTTCGCCGTCGGCAACGGCTACCTCGGGCTCCGCGGCAACCACCCCGAGGGGCGCCACGCCTACGAGGACGGCACCTTCATCAACGGGTTCCACGAGACGTTCCCGATCCGCCACGCGGAGCAGGCGTACGGCTTCGCGGAGGTCGGTCAGACGATCATCAACGCGCCCGACGCGAAGGTGATGCGCGTGTTCGTCGACGACGAGCCGCTCTCGATGGACGTCGCCGACGTGCGCGAGTACCGCCGCGAGCTCGACATGCGCGCCGGCGTGCTCCGCCGCCACGTGCTGTGGCAGACGCCGTCGGGCAAGCTCGTGTCGCTCGACTCCGAGCGCATGGTCTCGTTCGAGGAGAAGCACCTCGCGATCATGACCATGACGGTGACGGTGCTGAACTCCGACGCCCCGGTCACGATCAGCAGCCAGATCGTCAACCGCCAGGACGGCGAGGACGTCTACGGCGGCACGCCCAGCGCGCCGCGCAAAGCGGGCTTCGACCCGCGGCGCACGGATCGTCTCGACGAGCGAGTCCTCCAGCCGCAGGAGTACTGGCAGGACGGCATGCGCACGGCGCTGAGCTACCGGGTCACCGAGTCGGGGATGACGCTGGCGGTCGCGGCGGACCACGTCATCGAGACCGAGAACCAGTACGACCCGCGCACGCTCATCGAGCCGGACATCGCCAAGAACGTCTTCCGCGTGCAGGCGAAGGCGGGCGTGCCGACGAAGATCACGAAGCTCGTCAGCTACCACACGTCGCGCGGCGTGCCCGCGCGCGAGCTGGTCGACCGCTGCCGCCGCACCCTCGACCGCGCCCGCCTTGAAGGCGTCGAGCGTCAGTTCGAGCGGCAGCGCCTGTGGCTCGACTCCTTCTGGGAGCGGTCCGACGTGCGCATCGCCGGGCACGACGACCTGCAGCAGGCCGTGCGCTGGTGCCTCTTCCAGCTGGCGCAGGCCGCGGCCCGCGCCGACGGCCAGGGCGTGCCGGCCAAGGGCGTGACGGGCTCGGGATACAGCGGCCACTACTTCTGGGACACCGAGATCTACGTGCTCCCCTTCCTCGCCTACACGACCCCGCTCTGGGCCCGCAACGCGCTGCGCATGCGGTACCTGATGCTGCCGGCCGCCCGGAAGCGCGCGCACCAGCTGAACGAGGCGGGCGCGCTGTTCCCGTGGCGCACCATCAACGGCGAGGAGGCGTCGGCGTACTACGCCGCCGGCACCGCGCAGTACCACATCAACGCCGACGTCAGCTTCGCGCTCGCGAAGTACGTGCGGGCGACGGGCGACGTCGAATTCCTCCATCGCGACGGCGTCGACATCGCAGTGGAGACGGCGCGACTCTGGACCACGCTCGGCTTCTGGCGCTCCGGCGACGGCGAGATCGACGGCGACGGCGAGCAGTTCCACATCCACGGCGTGACGGGTCCCGATGAGTACACGACGGTCGTCAACGACAACCTGTTCACGAACGTCATGGCGCGCTTCAACCTCCGCTTCGCCGCGCGCACGGTGCGCGAGATGGAGCTCGACGACCCCGAGGCGTACCGCGTGATGGTCGACCGGCTCGGTCTCGACCCGTCGGAGCCGGAGATCTGGGATCGCGCCGCGGAGGCGCTGAGCATCCCGTTCAGCCCGGCCCTCGGCATCCATCCGCAGGATCACGTCTTCCTCGACAAGGAGGTGTGGGACCTCGAGCACACGCCGCCGGAGCAGCGGCCGCTGCTGCTGCACTTCCACCCGCTCGTGATCTACCGCTACCAGGTGCTCAAGCAGGCCGACGTGGTGCTGGCGCTGTTCCTGCAGGGCAATCACTTCACCGACGCCGAGAAGCTCGCGGACTTCGAGTACTACGACCCGCTGACCACGGGCGATTCGACGCTCTCGGCCGTCGTGCAGTCGATCCTCGCCGCGGAGGTCGGCTACCAGGACCTGGCGCGCACCTATTTCGAGGAGTCCCTCTTCGTCGACCTCGCCGACCTGCACAACAACGCCTCGGACGGCGTCCACGTCGCGTCGGCGGGTGGCGTCTGGACGGCGCTCGTGGCCGGCTTCGGCGGCATGCGCGACCACTTCGGCGACCTGTCGTTCGATCCCCGGCTGCCCGTGGACTGGCCGGAGCTGTCGTACGTGCTGCACTGGCACGGCACGCGCCTGCAGGTCAGCCTGACCAAGGAGGCGCTCACGCTGCGCGCGCAGGGCGGCGACGAGCCGGTGAACTTCACTGTGCGCGGGACGGAGCACACCATCTCCGACGGCGAGGAGCTCGTCGTCCCGCTGGCCGATCAGGGCCCGATCATCCCCGGGCGCCCGTCGCTGCGGCAGTTCGCCGGCGTGCGCCGGGAGGACGGCTCGTTCCTCACCGTGTCGGTGCCCACCGTGACCACTCCGAACGCGGTCGTGGGGTCGGAGATCGACCTGGAGGATGCTGCGGAGGCGACGATCCTGGATGCCTGAGCCGACGGCGGCGATGTCGGCGGCACCGCCTAGGCTGGTCGCGTGACCACCGCCCTCTACCGCCGCTACCGCCCCGAGGCGTTCGGCGAGATGATCGGCCAGGCGCAGGTGACCGACCCGCTGATGACCGCTCTGCGCGGCGATCGCGTCGGTCACGCCTACCTGTTCTCCGGTCCGCGCGGGTGCGGCAAGACGACGTCCGCGCGCATCCTCGCCCGCTGCCTGAACTGCGCCCAGGGCCCGACCGACACGCCGTGCGGCACGTGCGACAGCTGCGTCGAGCTGGGTCGCGGTGGCGGCGGCTCTCTCGACGTCGTCGAGATCGACGCGGCCTCGCACAACGGCGTCGACGACGCCCGCGACCTGCGGGAGCGCGCGATCTTCGCCCCCGCCCGCGACCGGTTCAAGATCTTCATCCTCGACGAGGCGCACATGGTGACGCCGCAGGGCTTCAATGCGCTCCTGAAGCTCGTCGAGGAGCCGCCGGATCACGTGAAGTTCATCTTCGCGACGACCGAGCCCGAGAAGGTGATCGGCACGATCCGGTCGCGCACGCACCACTACCCGTTCCGGCTCGTGCCGCCCGCTGCCATGCTCGAGTACGTCCAGGAGCTCTGCGAGGCCGAGGGCGTCACGGTCGAGCCCGGTGTTCTGCCGCTGGTCGTGCGTGCGGGCGGCGGCTCGCCGCGTGACACGCTCTCGCTGCTCGATCAGCTCATCGCCGGCTCCGACCCGGCCGATGACGGCGGGGTGCGCGTGCGCTACGAGCGCGCCGTCTCGCTGCTCGGCTACACCCACGCCGAACTGCTCGACGAGATCGTCGACGCCTTCGGGGCGGGGGATGCCGCGGCCGCCTTCGCCGCGATCGACCGGGTCGTGCAGACCGGGCAAGACCCCCGGCGCTTCGTCGACGACCTGCTCGAGCGCCTGCGCGACCTGATCGTCATCGCCGCGACCGGCCAGGGCGCAGCCAACGTGCTCCGCGGCGTTCCGGCCGACGAGCTCGAGCGCATGACGCGGCAGGCGACCGTCTTCGGTTCTGAGCGACTCTCGCGCACAGCCGACCTGGTGATCGGCACGCTCGACGAGATGACGGGCGCGACCTCGCCGCGTCTGCAGCTCGAGCTGATGGTCGCCCGCGTGCTCGCCCACACCGCCTCCGGCGCCCCGGCGGCGACGGCTCCACCGGTCGTCGGCGCCCCGGCGGCGGCGGCTCCACCGGTCGTCGAGCGAGCGCCGCGCGTCGAGACGCCTGTGCCGGCCGCCTCCGCTCCGGTCGCGGCGCCCACTGCGCCCACTGGGGCGCCGCCCGCCGCTTCCGCTCCGGTCGCCGCGCCCACTGTGGCGCCGCCCGCGCCCGCGCCCGCGACCCCGGCCGCCACGCCGCCTGTCGAGCGAGCGCAGCGGGTCGAAACACCAGCCGCCGCCGCGGCCCCGACCTCAGCTGCGCCCGTCGCGGCGCCTATCGCTCCCGCAGCCGCCGCGACTGCGCCCGTCGAGCGAGCGCAGCCCGTCGAGACGCCTGCACCCGTCGCCGAGGCGAATGTCCCCACTGCGGCTCCGCCCGTCGCTGAGGCACCCGATGCCCCCGCCGCGGCCCCGCACCCCACGGCGGCACCGACGGCGCCGGTCACGCTGCAGATGCTGCGCGACTCCTGGCCCGAGATCCTCGGCCGACTCGAGCGCATCGGTCGTGCGTCCTGGCTGGTCGCGAGCAACGCCCGCCTCCTGTCCTTCGCCGACGACGTGCTCACGCTCGCCTTCCAGAGCCAGAGCGACGTCGCGAAGTTCAAGCAGCTCAACGCCGGCCAGGGGCCGAGCGAAGACCTGCGCCAAGCCATCAGCGCCGTGCTCGGCATCCGCGTGAAGTACATCGCCCGGCACGACGCGGGTCCGGCTCCGGCCGACGGTCCGCCCGACATCCCGCCCGATGAGCCCTATGATCCGGGCCCGGACGACGACGGCCCCGAGCCGGGCCGCCCGCCGCACAGCGGTGATGGCGTCACGCGCCCGAGCGAGCCGCGCCAGAGCGAGCCGCGCCAGAGCGAGCCGCGCCGGAGCGACAGCCGTCCGACGGCGGCGCGCGCCTCGGCGTCCGTCACCGAATGGGCGGTCGCGGCCATCCCGGTCGACGCTCCCGGCGAGGCGTCCGCATCGCGGGTGTTCGGCGCGCGCGACAACGGTGCGGGCGCCGCCCCGCTCGCCGTCGACGACGAGCCCGAAGACGCGGCGTCCGCGTCGCCGTCCCCGCTGCAGACGGCCACCCTCGCGCCGGCGCGCGAGGGTGAGGTGCTCCCCGATGCCGTCGTCGAGCCGGTGTCCGAGGACGACATCGACGACGCCGAGGAGATCGCCCCGCCGGTCGCCGACGCGCCCGTGCCGCCCGTGGTCGCTCCCCGACTCCCGGTCAGCTCCGGTGGCGTGCAGCGCTACGGCGAGGCGGTCGTCCGGCAGATGCTGAACGCGCGCTTCGTCCGCGAGGAGCCGCACCAGTCCCCGACGAGGTTCGGCTGACATGTACGACGGCATCGTCCAGGACCTGATCGACGAGTTCGGCCGCCTCCCCGGCATCGGACCCAAGTCGGCGCAGCGCATCACGTTCCACATCCTCCAGTCGCCGACCTTCGACGTCTCGCGCCTGTCGGAGCTGCTGCGCGACGTCCGCGAGCGGGTGCGCTTCTGCGAGATCTGCGGCAACGTGTCGGAGCAGGACCGCTGCGCCATCTGCCGGGATCCGCGCCGCAACCTCACGCTCATCTGCGTGGTGGAAGACGCGAAGGACGTCGCCGCGATCGAGCGGACACGCGAGTTCCGTGGGCTGTACCACGTGCTGGGCGGCTCGATCAGCCCCATCGCCGGCATCGGCCCCGACGACCTGCGCATCACGCAGCTGATGCAGCGCCTCGCCGACGGCACCGTGCAGGAGGTCATCCTCGCCACGAACCCGAACCTCGAGGGAGAGGCCACCGCGACGTACCTCAGCCGGCTCCTCCGCACGCTCGAGATCACCGTCACCCGCCTGGCCTCCGGCCTCCCGGTCGGCGGCGACCTCGAGTACGCCGACGAGGTGACGCTCGGCCGCGCCTTCGAGGGACGCCGGACCGTCTGATGCGCGCAGCGACGCGCCGCACGGTCTGATGCGCGCACCGACGCGCCAGGCCGCCTGATGGCCGCGGTGGCGGCGCGCTTCACTCCGCGCGCGTGGCTGCTCTTCGGCGCGATGTCGCTCATCTGGGGCATGCCCTACCTCTTCATCAAGCAGGCCGTCGACAGCTATTCGCCGGCATCCGTCGTCGCGGGACGCACCCTCGTCGGAGCACTGCTGCTCCTGCCTTTCGCCCTCCGCAGCGGGGCACTCCGCCCGGCATGGCGCAAGATCGGCTGGGTGCTGCTGTTCGGCGCTGTCGAGATGGCGGGGCCCTTCCTCCTCCTCGGCCATGCCGAGCAGACGCTGCCCTCCGGTCTGACCGGGCTCCTCGTCGCGACCGTCCCGCTGTTCGCCGCGCTCATCGCGGTCGTCGGCGGCGACCGCTCCGTGCTGCGCCCATCGCGGGCGATTGGCCTCGCGGTGGGATTCGGCGGCGTCGCCCTCATCGTCGCGGGGCCGGGCCTCGCGGTGGGCGGCCCGGGCGCCCTGCTCGCGATCGGCGAGCTGCTCGTCGTGGCCGTCTGCTACGCCGTCGCGCCCTTCATCGTCGCCCGCAAGCTCGCCGACGTGCCGTCGCTGGGCACGGTGGTGCTGGCGCTCGCGGCCGTCGGCGTCTTCTACCTGCCGATCGCGCTGCTGACCCAGCACGAAATTCCGACACTCACCAGCACGACCGCGCTCATCGCCCTCGCGGTCGTCTGCACGGCCGTGGCGTTCGTCGTCTTCTTCGCGCTGATCGACACCGTCGGTCCCGCTCGCGCGCCGCTGTTCACCTACGTGAACCCTGTGATCGCGATCCTCCTCGGCGTCCTGATCCTGGGGGAAGAGGTCACCCCGGGACTGCTGATCGGCTTCCCGATCGTGATCGTCGGATGCTGGCTGGCCGCCACCGGCGGCACGTTCCGCTTCCGCAAGCCGCCCGGAGACCTCCCGCCCGTCGCCGCAGGGTGACGGTGCCGCGCGCCGCCTTCTAGCGGAGGATCTCCACCAGTGCGATCCAGGAGATGAGGATGGCCGTGACGATGGCCGCGATCGATCCGACGGCGAACCATGCGACGCCGCCCGCATGGCCCACCAGCACCAGCGCGCCGCCGACGACGTAGAGGGCGGGGGCGATGAAGCCGACGAGCGCCTTGATCGGCTTGAGGCGGTTCTCCGGGTGGTCGTTCTCGAAGATCCGCCGCGCAGCCTGCGCCGAGAAGATCGCCGCGGCGAGTGCCGCCAGCACGATCGTCAAGCCGTACACGAGGGCGGGAATGCCGGGGACGAGGCCGGTCGCGGCAGCGACGATCGCCAGCACCAGGCCCGCCAGCCCCGCCGCCAGGCGGGCGGCGATCGACGGGGACTTGATGATCTCGCCGATGTTCACGCTCGCCGCTACGATCAGCAATCCCGCCAGGGCGGCGGTGGCACCCATCATGGCGACGTTGAAATCGCCCCAGCCGTCGAGGTACAGCCCCATGCCGGCATCGTAGCGACCGCATCGGTCGTGCGCCCCCGTATTCGTGCCCGTTCCCGTACCCGTACCCCCTGCCACGCGCGGAATCGCGGAGATGTGCACGATGACGGATGCTGCGGGCCCGAGCCGTCCGTCGTCCTGCACATTTCCGTGATCCTGCACACACCCCGGGGGTGGCGCGCGCGCAGGGGCGGCGGGCAGGCGCGGCGGGCGCAGAGCGGCGCCGCCCGCGCGGAATCGCGGAGATGTGCACGATGACGGATGCTGCGGGCCCGAGCCGTCCGTCGTCCTGCACACTTCCGTGATCTTGCACACCCCCCGGCCACCCCGACACATGGCCGGGACGGCATCGGCCGCTCCCTAAGATGGACCCTTGGGCGCAGCATCCGAGCGTCCTGGGTCTTCCGGGGAGTCCACTGTGGCGCTGATCGTGCAGAAGTACGGCGGGTCGTCCGTCGCCGACGCGGAGAGCATCAAGCGGGTCGCGAAGCGCATCGTCGACACCCGCCGCGCCGGCCACGAGGTCGTCGTCGCCGTCAGCGCGATGGGCGACACCACCGACGAGCTGCTCGACCTCGCCTCGCAGGTCGCCCCCATGCCCGCGCCCCGCGAGCTCGACATGCTCCTGTCCAGCGGTGAGCGCATCTCGATGGCCCTCCTGGCGATGGCCATCCACTCCATGGGCTTCGAGGCGCGCTCCTTCACCGGCAGTCAGGCCGGCATGATCACGGATGCCACGCACGGCGCCGCCCGCATCGTCGACGTGACCCCGGTGCGCCTGCGCGAAGCGCTCGACGACGGTGCCATCGTGATCGTCGCCGGCTTCCAGGGATTCAACCGCGACACCCGCGACATCACCACGCTGGGCCGCGGGGGATCCGACACGACCGCGGTCGCCCTCGCCGCCGCCCTGCAGGCCGACGTCTGCGAGATCTACAGCGACGTCGACGGCATCTACACGGCCGACCCGCGCGTGGTGCCCAAGGCGCGCAAGCTCGATCGCGTCTCCAGCGAGGAGATGCTCGAGCTCGCCGCGAACGGCGCCAAGGTCCTCTACATCCGCGCCGTCGAGTACGCGCGCCGTCACGGGGTGCTCATCCACGCCCGTTCCACCTTCAGTTCCGGCGAGGGCACCTGGGTGCTCGACGCCCATCGGACCTCACCGCTCGTCCCCGAGGGAGCACAGATGGAAGAGCCCATCGTCGCCGGCGTCGCCACCGACCTGAGCCAGGCCAAGATCACCGTCATCGGCGTGCCCGACGTGCCGGGCAAGGCCGCGGAGATCTTCAAGATCGTCGCGAAGTCGGGTGCCAACGTCGACATGATCGTGCAGAACGTGTCGGCCGCCGCCACCGGTCGCACCGACATCTCCTTCACGCTGCCGAAGTCCGACGCCGCCACGGCGCTGCGGGCGCTGGCCGGCGAGCAGTCCGGCGTGGGCTTCGAGAGCCTCGTGCACGACGACCAGATCGGCAAGCTCTCCGTCGTCGGCGCCGGCATGCGCACGCACTCGGGCGTCTCCGCGACGCTCTTCGAGGCGCTGTCGGTCGCCGGAGTGAACATCGAGATGATCTCCACCTCCGAGATCCGGATCTCCGTCGTCGTCCGCGGCGACGAGCTGGCCGGCGCGGCGCGCGTCGTGCACGCCGCGTACGGTCTCGACGGCGACGCCGAGGCCGTGGTGCACGCCGGCACCGGTCGCTGAGAACTCCTCACCGCGGCTCGGCTCGCGCAACCCCCTCCAGGTCTAGGGTGAACCGAGCGCGAAGCCGCGCAGGAGGAGGACCCCTTTGTCTAAGACGGTGTCGGGCGGTCCCGCCCAAGATCCTGAGCAGGCACGCGAGTCCGGTCCTGAGCTGACCGGCGACGTGATGCTCGCGGCGCAGGACTTCTCCAACGAGGAGGAGGGCTACCACAAGACCCTCCGCCCCCGGCAGATCCAGATGATCGCCATCGGCGGCGCGATCGGCACGGGTCTCTTCCTCGGGGCGGGCGGTCGACTGGCCAGCTCCGGGCCGTCGCTCGTCATCGTGTACGCGATCTGCGGGTTCTTCGCGTTCCTCATCCTGCGCGCGCTCGGCGAGCTGGTGCTCCACCGTCCGTCGTCGGGGTCGTTCGTCTCGTATGCGCGCGAGTTCTACGGCGAGAAGATGGCCTACACCGCCGGCTGGCTGTACTTCCTCAACTGGGCCTTCACCTCGATCGTCGACGTGACCGCGGTCGCGCTGTACGTGAAGTTCTGGGCACCCTACTGGGAGCCGCTGCAGGCCGTCCCGCAGTGGGCGATCGCCCTCATCGCGCTCGTCGTGGTGCTCTCGCTGAACCTCGTCTCGGTCAAGGTCTTCGGCGAGATGGAGTTCTGGTTCGCGCTCATCAAGGTCACCGCCCTGGTGATCTTCCTGCTCATCGGCATCTTCTTCCTGGTCTTCGTCGGCAAGACCGATGTCGGGGTGACCGGCTTCTCCGTCATCTCGGAGAACGGCGGCATCTTCCCGATGGGCGCCTTCGCCCCGCTCCTCGCCATCAGCGGTGTGGTCTTCGCGTACGCGGCGATCGAGCTGGTGGGCACCGCGGCGGGCGAGACCGCCGAGCCGAAGAAGATCATGCCGCGCGCGGTGAACACGGTCGTCGTCCGGATCGCGATCTTCTACGTCGGCTCCGTCCTGCTGCTGTCGCTCCTCCTGCCCTTCTCGCAGTACTCCGCCGACCAGTCGCCGTTCGTGACGTTCTTCTCCCACATCGGTTCTCCCGAGGCCGGTGCGGTCTCGGCATCCATCATGAACTTCGTCGTGCTGACCGCCGCGATGTCGAGCCTCAACGCCGGGCTCTATTCGACCGGCCGCATCCTGCGATCGATGGCCGTCAACGGGTCGGCGCCGAAGTTCACGATGAACATGAGCCGCAACGGAGTGCCCTACGGCGGCATCCTGCTGACGAGCGTCATCACCCTGCTCGGCGTCGGACTCAACGCCCTCGTGCCGTCCAAGGCGTTCGAGATCGTGCTCGAGATCGCGTCGATCGGCATCATCGGCGGGTGGGCGACCATCATCCTCTGCCAGATGAAGCTGCACCGCTGGTCGCTGCAGGGCAAGATCGAACGGCCCGCCTTCCGGCTGTTCGGCGCGCCGTTCACCGCGTGGCTCACGCTGGCGTTCCTGGCGTTCGTGCTCGTGACGCTCGGGTTCTCCGAGACCGGACGCTGGGTCCTCGCGTCGCTGCTCGTGCTGATCCCGGCGCTGATAGGCGGCTGGTATGCGACGCGCGGCCGGATCGCTTCGGCCGCGGCCGCCCGCGAGGGCTATACCGGCACCAACCCGGTCATCGCGGAGCGTCGCCCGCCCCGCCGCCGATAGGTCTCCGATGGTGCGCCGACGGCTCTCACCGCGTGCTCGTGCTCTGTGGGCCGTCGGAGCGGGCGCGGCGGTGGTCGGAGTGGTCGTGCTGGGACTGGTGTTCCAGCCGTGGCTTCTGTTCGTCGACGTGAGGGTCGACGACGACATCCCCGCCGCGAGCGCGCCGGCCGCGCCCTCGGTGGTCCGTGATGCGCCGCCGAGCGCGAGCGCCACGATGGTTCCTGTCGAGGAGGTGGCGCCCGGCCCGGTGGATCTCTCGTCGGGGGCGTTCATCAGCCACGAGCATCCGACGACCGGCACGGTGCGGGTGATCGAGCTGCCGGGAGGGATGCGGCAGCTCGCGATCGAGTCGCTCGAGACCACCAACGGCCCGGACGTGCACGTCTGGCTCAGTGCGGCTCCGGTGGTCGAGGGGACCGACGGCTGGTTCACCGCGGCCGGCTACCCGCACGTCGACCTCGGCCCGATCAAGGGCAATCTCGGCGACCAGCTCTACGACATCCCCGCAGACCTCGACCTCGCCGGCTTCCCGACCGTCGAGCTCTGGTGCGAGCAGTTCTCGGTGTCCTTCGGCGCCGCAGCGCTGAACTGAGGGATCCGAGCCGAGCGGATGCCGCGGCCCGGGGCCGCGGGCCGGAACGCCCGCGCAGACGCCGGGCGTCATGAGAACGGAGCGGCGAGCCCGCGTCGGTAGAATCGGGGTTTCACCTCCCCGACCTCCCGAGGACCAGCCATGACCCGCATCTCCGACTCAGGACTCTCGATCGCCGTCGTCGGCGCCACCGGCCAGGTCGGCACGGTGATGCTGGAGATCCTGGCGGAGCGCGACTTCCCGGTGGGGGAGCTGCGGCTGTTCGCGACCTCGCGGTCGGCGGGCACGTCGGTCGAGTACGGCGGGCACACCGTCGTCATCGAGGATGTCGCGACCGCAGACCCTTCGGGCATCGACATCGCCCTCTTCTCGGCCGGCGCCACCGGCAGTCGCGCGCACGCGCCCCGCTTCGCCGAGGCCGGCGCGCTGGTGATCGACAACTCCAGTGCCTGGCGCATGGACCCCGATGTGCCGCTCGTCGTCAGCGAGGTCAACCCGCACGCCATCGCCGAGGCGAAGAAGGGCATCGTCGCCAATCCCAATTGCACGACCATGGCCGCGATGCCGGTGCTCAAGGCGCTGCACGCCGAGGCCGGGCTCGAGCGCCTCATCGTCAGCACCTACCAGGCCGTCTCCGGCTCCGGACTGGCCGGCGCGCAGGAGCTCCTCGGCCAGGTCGAGGGCGTGCTCGCCCAGGGCAACACGCTCGCGCTCGTGCGCGACGGCTCGGCCGTGGACTTCCCCGAGCCGGAGAAGTACGTCGCGCCCATCGCCTTCGACGTCATCCCGTTCGCCGGCAACCTCGTCGACGACGGCTGGAACGAGACGGACGAGGAGAAGAAGCTCCGCAACGAGAGCCGCAAGATCCTCGAGCTGCCCGGGCTGCGGGTCGCCGGAACGTGCGTGCGCGTGCCGGTCTTCACCGGTCACTCGCTCAGCATCAACGTGGAGTTCGCGGGGGAGCTGTCGCCCGAGCGCGCCCGCGAGGTGCTCTCGGAGGCTCCGGGAGTCGTCCTGGACGAGGTGCCGACCCCGCTGCAGGCGGCGGGCAAGGACCCGAGCTTCGTCGGCCGCATCCGCGCCGACCAGTCCGCCCCCGAGGGCCGCGGGCTCGTGCTGTTCATCAGCAACGACAATCTGCGCAAGGGCGCCGCGCTGAACGCCGTGCAGATCGCCGAGATCGTGGCGGCGTCGCTGCGCGCGAACGCCTGAGCTGCGGCATCCGCTCACTTCTCCCGAGAGCGGAAAGATTCGACGATCTTTCCGCCTCGAGGGTGCCTCGCCGTCGGCTCGGAACCCTGCGCGCGCCTAGAATTATCCTGTGACCGAAACCGTCGACGTCGTGCTCATCGGCGGTGGCATCATGAGCGCCACCCTGGGCACCTTCCTCTCCGAACTCCAGCCCGACTGGAAGATCACCGTCTACGAGCGGTTGTCCGATGTCGCGCTGGAGAGCTCCAACGCGTGGAACAACGCGGGCACGGGGCACGCCGCCCTGTGCGAGCTGAACTACACGCCCGAGGCCTCGGACGGGACGATCGATCCCAGCAAGGCGATCTCGATCAACGAGCAGTTCCAGCAGAGCCGGCAGTTCTGGTCGTCGCTCGTCGAGGCGGGCGTGCTGAACGCGCCCTCGACCTTCATCAACTCGACCCCGCACATGACGTTCGTGCAGGGCGAGAAGGATGTCGCATTCCTCAAGGCGCGCTACGAGGTGCTGCGCCGGCAGCCGCTGTTCGCCGGCATCGAGTACTCCGAGGACTCCCGCGTCATCAACGAGTGGGCGCCGCTCCTCATGAACAAGCGGCGCGCAGGCACGCCCTTCGCGGCGACCCGGGTGCCGGCCGGCACCGACGTCGACTTCGGGGCGCTCACCCACCAGCTGTTCGACAACCTCCGCTCCCGCGGCGTCGAGGTCGTCACCAACCGCGAGGTGCGCAAGCTCAAGCGTCAGAAGGACGGCTCCTGGAACGTCACCTGGCGCAACACCGTCGGGCGCACGCCGGGCACGACCAACGCCCGCTTCGTCTTCGTCGGCGCGGGCGGGTGGGCGCTGAAGCTCCTGCAGCGCTCCGGCATCCCCGAGATCAAGGGCTACGGCGTCTTCCCGATCGGCGGGCAGTGGCTGAAGACCTCGAACCCGAAGCTGGTCGCTCAGCACAAGGCGAAGGTCTACTCGCAGGCGTCCGTCGGCGCACCGCCGATGTCGGTGCCGCACCTCGACACGCGCATGGTGGACGGCGAGGCGTCCCTCCTCTTCGGGCCCTTCGCCACCTTCAGCCCGAAGTTCCTCAAGAACGGTTCGATGCTCGACATCGTCACCCAGGTGCGGCCGCACAACATCGGTCCCATGCTCAAGGTCGCCGTCGACAACCCGTCGCTCATCACCTACCTCGTCGGCGAGCTGCTCAAGGACCACTCCAAGAAGATGGACAGCCTGCGCACGTTCATGCCGACGGCGCAGGACGAGGACTGGGAGCTCCTTCAGGCGGGCCAGCGCGCGCAGGTCATGAAGAAGGATCCGAAGAAGGGCGGCGTGCTGCAGTTCGGCACCGAGGTCGTGACCTCGGAGGACGGCTCCATCGCCGGACTCCTCGGCGCCTCGCCCGGAGCCTCGACGGCCGTGTCGATCATGCTCGGACTCCTCCGCCGCTCGTTCCCCGGCGAGATCGCGGGCTGGGAGCCGCGCCTGCGCGAGCTCATCCCCAGCTACGGCGAGACCCTCAACGCGCGACCCGAGGTCGCGCGCGAGGTTCTCGAGGAGACGTCGGAGGCGCTCGCCCTCACGGCGTGAGGCTCGGCGCTCCGTGCCGGTCGATGGGCATCTCTGCCCATCCGGAACGGTCTTGCGGCGAGGTTAGGATGAACACTCGCGCCGACTGAGGTCGGCGTGTGCCGCGGGTGGGCGGCGAACCGAGGGGGAGACCGGTACATGAAGGCTTTGTCGTGGATGCGCACGCGCCCCAAAGCCCTGGCATCGGCTGCCGGCGTCACCGTCGGCGTCATGGCGATCACGACCATGGCGTTCGCGTACGAGGGCTTTCCCACGACCGAGGTCGACCTGAACGACGGCGGAGTCTGGATCACCAAGACCTCCAGCCTGTTGGTCGGCCACTTCAACCACGAGTCGACCGTGCTCGACGGAGGGCTGCGGACCACGGGTGAGGATTACGACGTCCTCCAGGATGCCGCGAACATCCTCGTCGTGGACCAGGGCAACTCCACCGTGACGGCCGTCGACCCGGCCCGCGTCTCGCTCGGCGACTCTGCCGGCATCCCTGGCGCCGCGAAAGTCACACTGGGCGACAAGACGGCCGCGATCCTCGACCAGAAGTCCGGCGCCCTGTGGGTGGTGCCGGTGCAGACGATCGCCTCCTTCGAGATCGAGGCGGCCGAGCCGAACGCGGAGCTCGGCGAGAACGCCGACGTCGTGGTCGCCGCCGACGGAACGGTCTTCGGGCTCTCCAGCGCCCGCAAAGAGGTCGTCACCGTGGCCGTCGACGCCAACGGCGAGGCGCAGGAGCCCTCGACCGCATCGCTCGACGAGCTCGACACCTCCGGGTCCGCCACCATCACCGCCGTCGGGCGGACGCCCGTGGTGCTGGATCCGGTCGCCGGCGAGGTCATGACGCCCGGCGGGTTCCGCACCGCGATCCCCGACGCCGACGGCGCGGTGCTGCAGCAGGCCTCCGCCCAGACCGGTGCCGTCGCCGTCGCGACGGCCTCCTCGCTGCTGAGCGTGCCGCTCGAGGGCGGCGAGCCGGTGGTGACGGATGCCGGTGGCCGGGGTTCGCCTGCCGCGCCGGTCTGGCTGCGCGGCTGCACCTACGGCGCGTGGGCCGGGTCCGCGGCGTTCGTCCGCGACTGCGACGGCACCTCCAGCGACGTCCGCGCAACCATCCCGGACGGCGCCGATTCCGCGAGCCTCGTCTTCCGCGTCAATCGCGACGTCATCATCCTGAACGACGCCGTCGGCGGCGCCGCGTGGCTCGCGAACGAGAGCCTGCAGCGCGTCGACAACTGGAACGACCTCACACCGCCCGAGGGCGAGACCGAGAACGAAGAGGACTCGACGCAGGAGACGATCGAATCAACCCTCCCCGAGCGCAGCGAGATCAACACGCCGCCCGTCGCGGAGGACGACTCGTTCGGCGTGCGTCCCGGCGGCTCGGCGCTCCTTCCGGTCATCGACAACGACAACGACCCGGACGGCGACGTCCTGGTCGCGACGGTGGCGGGCCAGCAGCCGTCCATCGGCACGGTCCAGCAGATCTTCAACGGTGCGTCGCTGCAGATCGCGGTGCCCGAGGACGCCTCCGGCACGTCGAGCTTCTCGTACGAGGTCGATGACGGCCGCGGCGGCAAGGACACCGCGACCGTGACCCTGGAGGTCCACCCGGACGACGAGAACGCGGCGCCCGCCCCGAAGCGCAAGACATCGCTCACGGTGGAGACCGGCGGCACCGTGTCGTACAACATCCTCCCGGACTGGATCGACCCGGACGGCGACGACATCTACCTCAAGGAGGTCGTGGCCGCCCCCGGCGACGAGGTGGACTTCAGCACCGACGGACAGCTCACCTATAAGGCGACGGCCAGCCTGCAGGGTCGCAAGGACGTGCAGGTCACCGTCGCCGACGGCCGCGGCGAGTTCGCGTCCTCGACGATCCTGCTCGACGTGCGGCCGCAGGGCTCGACCAAGCCGAAGACGAACGCCGACCACGTCGTCACCCGCGTGGGCGAGCAGATCACCGTGGCGCCCCTCGCCAACGACACCAGCTCCGGACGCGAGCCCCTGCGCCTCGGCCGCGTGGACGAGGTGCCCGGCGCGACCGTCGTGCCCGACTTCACCAACAAGACGTTCACGTTCAGCGCCCCGACGGTGGGCGTCTACTACGTGCAGTACCTCGCCACCGCCGGACCCGAGAACGGCGAGGGTCTCGTGCGCGTCGACGTGATCGAGGCCGCCGAGGTCGACCTGCCACCGGTGGCCGTGCGCGACGTGGCACTGCTGCCGACGGGCGGGGATGTGCTCGTCGGCGTGCTGAACAACGACGCCGACCCGGCCGGCGGCATCCTCGTCGTCCAGTCCGTGTCGATCGAGCCGGGGGCCGGCGTGTCCGTGTCCGTGCTCAACCACGAGACGCTGCGCATCACCGATCAGGGCACCCTCGACCAGCAGATCCGCATCTCCTACCGGATCTCCAACGGCACGCAGTCCGCCGACGGCGAGGTCGTCGTCGTGCCGATCCCCGCCCCGGAGCAGATCCTGCAGCCGGTCACGGCGCCCGACACGGCCTACGTCCGCACCGGCGACGTCGTCACGATCCCCGTGCTCGCGAACGACACGCACCCCAGCGACGACGTCATGCACGTCGCGCCCGAGCTCGTCGAGCCGCTCGTCGACCCCGAGGACGGCGAGGCGTTCGTCTCGCAGGACGCCGTGCGGTTCCGGGCCGGGCCTGTGGCCAAGACGGTCTACCTCACCTACGAGGCCGTCGACTCGCGCCAGCAGAAGGCGGCCGGCTACGTCACCATCCAGATCCTGCCCGTCGACGAGGAGACCAACGCGGCGCCGCGGCCGCGGGACCTCGTCGCGCGCACGCTCTCCGGCACCGCCATCGACATCGCCGTCCCGCTCGACGGCATCGACGCCGACGGCGACTCGGTGGAGCTCATCGACATCTCCTCCAGTCCCGCCAAGGGACGCGTCGTGGAGGTCGCGCAGAACTACCTGACGTACGAGGCCTTCGAAGGCTCGAGCGGAGTGGACGTCTTCAAGTACCGCGTCCGCGACCGGCTCGGCAAGGAGGGCACGGCGACGATCCGCGTCGGCATCGCGCCGGCGGAGCAGATCAATCAGGCGCCCTATGCGGTGAAGGATGCCGTCGTCGTGCGTCCCGGCCGCGAGATCGCCGTCCCCGTCATGGCGAACGACTCCGACCCCGAGGGCGACAAGATCTCGCTCGTCGAGAACGGGCTCGAGGTGCCCGCCATCGAGGGACTCTCCGCCCGCGTTTCAGGCGACCGGGTGCTGGTGAAGGCGCCCGACCGCGCGCTGGAGACCTCTCTGCAGTACACCGTGACCGACACGCGCGGGGCCACGGCCACGGCCGTGCTGCAGATCACGGTCGACGAGAACGTGCCGCTGCAGGCGCCGATCGCCCGCGACGACCGGCTGCAGCCCGCCGACCTCATCGAGGGGAGCCTGACGGCCGACCTCGACATCCTCGAGAACGACGAGGACCCCGACGGCACGACCGACAGCCTCGACCTCGAACTCGGCGCGGGCGCCACCCGGCTCGAGGACGGCAAGGTGCGGGTCAGCGTCACCGACGAGCTCCAGCTCATCCGCTACACGCTCACCGACCAGGACGGACTGCAGTCCTCCGCGTTCATCTTCGTTCCCGCCGTCTCGGGCCTGCGTCCCACCCTGACCTCCACCGCGCCTCTCGAGGTGGTGAGCGGCGAGACCAAGGAGGTCCCGCTGGCGGACTACGTCACCGTCGCCGGCGGCGGTCAGGTCGTCATCACCGAGCACGCCAAGGTGAGCGCGGTCAACGCCGACGGCTCCGACCTGGTGAAGGACGAGCGGACGCTCGTCTACACCTCCGCGCCCGGCTACTTCGGCGAGGACGCCCTCACCTTCGAGGTCACCGACGGAACGGGCCCTGACGACCCGGCCGGACGCAAGGCCACGCTCAGCATCCCGATCACCGTCCTGCCTCCCGCCAACCAGCCGCCGACGTTCACCGGCGGACAGGTGAGCGTCGCCCCGGGCGAGGACGCCAGCACACTCGACCTCGCGGCCCTCACCAACGACCCCGACCCGGAGGACAACGGGAAGCACCAGTACTCCCTCGTCGGCGGCGAGGGCAAGGGCATCACCGCCCAGGTCGACGGCTCGACGCTCCGCGTGCAGGCCGCCACGACCGCGCAGAAGGGTGCCGCCACGACGCTCACCCTGCGCATCACCGACGGCGTCACCGAGGCCGTGGAGGGTTCGGTGCTCGTGCAGGTCACCGCCTCGAACCGCGCGATGCCGGCGGCCAACACCGACACCATCGCCGAGGCGGATCAGGGCAAGGCCGTGACGGTGCCGGTGCTCGCGAACGACTACAACCCGTTCCCCGAGACGCCGCTCAAGCTGCGCGCCGCCAACGTCGAGACCGGCGCCGGCAGCGCCCGGGTGGAGGGCGACAACGTCGTGGTCACGCCGTCCGCGGACTTCGTGGGCACCCTCGTGGTGCGATACACGATCCAGGATGCGACCGCTGACCCCGACCGCGAGGCGACCGGTCAGGTCGTGCTCACCGTCCAGGGCAAGCCGGCCGCTCCCGGTGCGCCGACGGTCACGAGCGTGCAGGACCGCACGGTCGTCGTCTCCTACGGCGCCCCGTCGAACAACGGCGCCGAGATCTCGAAGTACACGGTCAAGGCCGTGCAGGGCGGCGCGTACTCGAAGGAGTGCCGTTCGACGACCTGCACGCTCGACGGCCTGACGAACAACGTCGAGTACGTCTTCCAGGTCACCGCCACGAACCGCGTGGGCGAGTCCGACCCGTCCGGGTCGTCGCCCGTCGCCCGTCCCGACGCGCGTCCCGACACCCCGAACCCGCCGTCGCTCACGTTCGGCGACAAGTCGCTGCAGGTGGCGTGGACGACGCCGACGACGCCGGGTTCGCCCGTCGAGCGCTACACGCTGGAGATCTCGCCGGCACCGCCTTCGGGCGTCACCCGCAAGGAGGTCACCGGCAACTCCGTCACGTGGGAGGGGCTGGAGAACGGCGGCAACTACCAGGTGCGCGTGCAGGCCCACAACCGTGCGCCGGAGCCGTCGAGCTGGAGCAACTGGTCGGCATCCGAGATCCCGGCCGGTCCGCCTCTCGCGGGCT
This sequence comes from Microbacterium lemovicicum, assembly GCF_003991875.1. Classification (NCBI taxonomy): domain Bacteria; kingdom Bacillati; phylum Actinomycetota; class Actinomycetes; order Micrococcales; family Microbacteriaceae; genus Microbacterium; species Microbacterium lemovicicum. The sequence continues at coordinate 2,476,842 of NZ_CP031423.1, read as the reverse complement.
CCGCCCCCACCACGGCGGAGCTGCAGCCGGTCGGCGACCAGGCGCAGATGCAGGTGAACTGGGGGACGCCTCCGTCCAACGGCGATGCGATCGACGCGTACCAGCTCGAGGTGCGCGAGGGCTCCAGCGTGCAGAAGACGCTGACGCCCGCGCCGGGCACCAACAGCCAGGCCGTCGTCGTGCCCACCTCGGAGGCCGCGTACACCTACCGGATCCGCGGTCACAACAAGGCGGGCTGGGGCGAGTGGAGCGAGCTGTCCGCGCCGCGACGCGGTGTGGTCGCGCCCTCCGCGCCCTCCGTCACCGCCGTCCGTCCGGCGGACCGCTCGGTGAGCGTCGACTACAGCCCGGGATCGCGCAACGGCGCCCGCGCCGAGGAGATCACCTACCAGTACCGCCTCAACGGCGGCACCTGGGCCGGATTCCCCGGCAACGGCGTCATCGGCGGGCTGACCAACGGCCAGGCGTACGCGGTCGAGATGCGCGCCGTCGCGACCGTGGACGGCACCACCTACGCCGGTGGAGTCTCCAACAGCGTCAGCGAGACCCCCTACGGTGCGCCGACCACGCCCCGGGCCACCGCCAGGAACCTCGGCCAGAGCGTCGAGCTGAGCTGGGACTCCAGCGGCTCGAGCAACGGGCGACCCATCACGCTGACGCAGATCCGCATCGACGGCGGGGGCTGGCAGGACGTCGGCCAGAACAACTCCCGCACGGTCGGCAGCGGCTACTCGGAGACCCACAGCATCGACGTGCGCGCGCAGGACAGCACGGGCGCCTGGACGCCGGTGGCCTCGGCCTCCGCGCGCACCAATGACCCGCCGCCGGCGAAGGTCTGGGTCACCCAGGGCGACGCCGCAGGCAGCTGCGTGAACGGATGCCGGCAGTACGTCGTCAACTTCGAGAACCTCAACATCGGCAACGCGACGGTGTGGTGCTACTCCAGCAACGACGGCCGCATCGAAGCGCTGTCCTACACGGTCAACTTCAACGGCAACGGCAGCAAGCAGCTCGGCTGCTACGTCGGCCGCGACGGCCAGGACGTGTGGGTCGACATCCGCGGGTGGGGCGGCGACGTCGACACCGAGAAGAGATTCTGGGCGCGACCGTAGCCCTGCCCGACCTTCCCTCCACGACAGAGAGCATCACGACATGAGCATGACCCCCGAGCAGGCGGCCTGGTTCCACTCGACCTTCGATCGGCTGGTGGCCAACATCGACAAGGCGGTGCAGGGCAAGGGCGAGATCATCGGGCTGGTGCTCGCGGCCATGCTCGCCGAGGGACACGTCCTCCTCGAGGACGCCCCGGGCACGGGCAAGACCAGCCTCGCCAAGGCGCTGGCCGCCACCGTGCAGGGGACGAGCGCGCGCATCCAGTTCACGCCCGACCTCCTGCCCTCCGACGTCACCGGCGTCACGATCTACGACCAGCAGGCGCACCGCTTCGAGTTCCACAAGGGCCCGATCTTCGCCTCCATCGTGCTGGCCGACGAGATCAACCGCGCCTCGCCGAAGACGCAGTCCGCGCTCCTGGAGGTGATGGAGGAGTCGCGGGTCACCGTCGACGGCGTCACGCATGAGACGGGCCGCCCGTTCCTCGTGATCGCGACGCAGAACCCGATCGAGCAGGCGGGCACGTACAAGCTGCCTGAGGCGCAGCTGGATCGCTTCCTCATCAAGACATCGATCGGCTACCCCGACCTCGCGGTGACCGAGAAGATCCTCGCCGGGGCATCCGATCGCAACCCCTCCGCCGGACTGTCGCCCGTCATCACCACGGGTGCCGTGGCCGACATGGCCGACCTGGCGGCATCCGTCCACGTCGAGCCCGCCGTCCTGCGCTACGTGGCCGAGCTCACCGCAGCGACGCGCGAGGACACCGCCACGCGCCTGGGCGTGTCCGTCCGCGGCGCCATCGCGATGGTCCGCATCGCCAAGGTGTGGGCGGCCGCGCACGGGCGGCACTTCGTGCTTCCCGACGACATCAAGACCCTCGCCCACCCGGCGTGGCAGCACCGCCTCGTGCTCGACGCCGAGGCGGAGTTCGCCGGCACGAGCAGCGCCACGGTCATCGCCCGCGCTCTCGACGGGATCGCCGCTCCGCAGGCGCGAACGGCGGCCTGATGGTCGCGGAGGCACTGCCGGCGCAGGGGGATCGCGACGCCGGATGGCGTGACGTCGCGGCGCTCCTCGGCGCGCGCGCGCTGACGCGCCTCCGCATCATCGGCTCGGTCATCCGTCCGCTCGCGTGGGTGCTCGCGGGGATCGCCGTCGGCTCGTGGGTCGTCGGCCAGATCATGGGATGGCGCGAGCTCATCGTGGTCGCCATCATCCTGGCCGTGACGCTCGCGGTCTGCGCGCTGTTCCTCATCGGCCGGACGGCGTACGACGTCTCGCTGGACCTCGCCCGCACGCGCGTGGTCGTGGGCGAGCGCGCGGTCGGCGCGCTCACCCTGGCCAACCGCGGGACGCGCGCGATCCTGCCGTCGCGCATCGTGCTGCCCGTCGGATCCGGCCGCGGAGAATTCGGCATCCAGCGCCTCGCGCCGGGGGAGGAGGCCGAGGAGCTCTTCGCCATCCCGACGCAGAAGCGGGGTGTGGTGAAGGTCGGCCCGGTGAGCGTCGTGCGCGGTGACCCCCTCGGCCTCTTCGAGCGGGCTCATCGTCGCGACGAACCCGTCGACCTCTTCGTGCACCCCCGCACCGTCGCCTTCGGCGGTCAGTCGCTCGGCTACCTCCGCGACCTCGAGGGTCTGCCGGCCGCCGACCTGTCGCGCGACGACGTCTCCTTCCACGCCCTGCTGGAGTACCAGCCCGGCGACGACCTCCGCCACGTCCACTGGCGGTCGACGGCGCGCACCGGCACCATGATGGTCCGGCAGTTCGAGGAGACCCGCCGCTCCCACTTCGTCATCGGACTGTCGCGCTCGAGTGCCGACTACACCTCCGCCGACGACCTCGAGCTCGGCATCTCGGCCGCGGGCTCCATCGGCCTGCGGGCGCTGCGCGACTCGCAGCGCGTCGACATGCGCGTGCAGGGCCGCGAGCTGCCGGCCGCCACCGGCAAGCAGCTGCTCGACTCGCTGTCCGCCGTCGAGACCAGCAAGCCCCGCGAGGGCGGCATCGCCGACCTCGCGGGCACGGTCGCGGCCGCGATGCCGCTCGCGAGCGTGGTCGTGCTCGTCTGCGGATCGACCGTGTCGTCGGACGACCTGCGCCTCGCGTGCTCCCGCCTGCCGTTCGGCGCCCGCGCCCTGGCCGTCATCGCCGACACGCGGGTGGATTCGCCCGCCCTGCGCCGCATCGGCGACGCCGACGTGATCACGATCGGCGCCCTCGAGCAGATCCCGCTCGCCCTCCAGAAGGTGCTCGCATGACCGCGCCCGCACCGGCGGCGCTTCCGCGTCGTCGCTGGATCCTGGATGTCGCGGCATCCGCCACGCTCATCGTCGTCGCCCTCCTCGGGTTCTGGCCGACCTTCGCCGGCCCGGCGTTCCTCCCGGCTGCCCTCGGGGGACTCGTCCTCGGGCTCGGCGTCGCTGCGGTGGCGGCCTGGCGTCGATGGGGCATCCTCATCATCACGGGACTCGTGCTGGCGGCGTACATCGTCTTCGGCGGCGTTCTCGCCCTCCCGCAGACCACCCTCCTCGGCGTCGTCCCCACCCTCGACACGCTGCAGAGGCTGGCCCTGGGCACGGTCACGTCGTGGAAGCAGATGCTGACCACGGTGGCACCGGTCCCGGCATCCGATGGTCATCTCATCGTGCCCTTCCTCCTGGCCCTCGTGTTCGGCGCGCTGACCGGCTCGCTGGCGCTCCGTCTGCGGCAGGCCGCATGGGCGCTCCTCCCCGTCGGTCTGCTGCTCATGCTCGTGATCGCCCTGGGCACGCCCGACCCGGCCTTCCCGGTGCTCCAAGGGCTGGTGCTCGCCGTCGTGAGCATGGTGTGGCTCGCGCTGCGTCAGATATGGGCGCCGCAGAACATGGCCGTGTCGGTCGGCGAGGTCGACCCGGCGCGCGCCTGGCGGATGCGCCTGCGCCGGCTGCTCGCCGGCGTGGCGGTGCTGGCGGTCGCCGGTGGCGTGGGCGTCGCCGCGAGTGCGGTCGCCGTTCCCGCGGAGCCCCGGCACGTGTTCCGCGACGTCATCATCCCGCCCTTCAACATCCGCGACTACCCGAGTCCGCTCCAGGCCTTCCGCAAGAACGTGCGCGACGAGGCAGACGAGACCCTGTTCACGGTGCAGGGTCTGCCGAAGGGCGCGCGCATGCGCACGGCGGTCATGGACGAGTTCGACGGCACGGTCTACAACGTCACCGACGGCGGCCCGACGACGTCGAGCGCGTTCACCCCGCTGCGCGCCGGCATGTCGCCGGACGCCCGCGGCGTGCCGGTCACGCTCAAGATCGCCGTCGACGAGTACGACGCGGTCTGGCTGCCCACGGCCGGAGCGCTGGAGGACATCCGCTTCGACGGCGACCGCGCCGACGAGCTGCGTCGCGCGACGTACGTGAACGCCGCGACCGGCACCACCGTGACGACCTCGAAGCTGCGGGCGGGTGACGAATACACCGTCGACGCGGTCATCCCCGCGACCCCCGAGGACGACCAGCTCGCCGACGTCCCCTTCGCCGCCGTCCCGCAGTCCACGCAGCAGAACGTCCCCGAGGAGCTGGCCTCGCTCGCAGCCGAGATCGTCGCCAACGCCGAGACCCCGATCGAGCAGGTGCGCGCGCTGGAGACCTATCTCGCGGAGGAGGGCTTCTTCAGCCACGGACTCGAGGGAGAGGTGCTCTCCCGCGCCGGCCACACCTCGGAGCGCATGACCACGCTGTTCGGCGGCGATCAGATGATCGGCGACGACGAGCAGTACGCCGTCGCGATGTCGCTCCTCGCCGGCGAGCTGGGCATCCCGGCGCGCGTGGTGATGGGCTACTACCCCGACGAGAACCAGGAGGGCGACGCGTTCTTCGAGGCGGCCGGTGACGACGTGCACGCGTGGGTCGAGGTCGACTTCGCGGGCGTCGGCTGGCTCGCGTTCGACCCGACGCCTCCCGAGGACCAGGTCCCGAACGACCAGAACACGAAGCCGAGGGTGGACCCGAAGCCGCAGGTGCTTCAGCCGCCCCCGCCGCCGCAGGAGCCGGTCGACCTGCCGCCGACCCTTCCCGACGACCGGGAGTCCGAGGACGAGACGGTGAACCTGGCCGGCATCATCGGCACGATCCTGCTCATCGCGGGCATCTCCCTGGCGATCCTCGCCCTCCTTCTCTCGCCGTTCATCGTGATCGGCGTGTGGAAGGCCGCCAGACGCCGGTCGCGCCGGACGGCAGCGCGCACCGCCGACCGCATCAGCGGCGGCTGGGACGAGCTCACCGACCGCGCCGTCGACTACGGCGCGCGTCTAACGCCGGGCAGCACCCGCACCGAGGAGGCCGCCTCAGTGGTCGCCACCCTCGCCGTCCCTCAGGTGACGTCGCTCGCCGACCGGGCCGACGCCGACGTCTTCGGGCCGACGGATCCGACGCCCGACGACGTCGACGCGTTCTGGCGCGAGGTCGACGAGATCGTCGGCGGACTCGGCGCGGGAGCGGGATTCTGGAAGCGCCTCAGGGCGCGCATCAGCCTCCGCTCGCTCCTCAGCAACACGAGGATGTCGGACGGCGTCCGCACCCTGCGCGACGCGGCGACCGCGCGCATGCGCCGCGAATCGGGCACGATCGGAAGCAGCAGCACGACGCCACCCGCCGCCCCCGAGAGCGAGACCCCATGACGGAGCCCGCAGCCGTGACGATCGCCCCGATCTCCCGACGCGCGATCGGCTACCTCATCGACGCCGTGATCTCGGCCGGTCTGGCGATCGTGATCTACGGGATCGTCGTGGTGATGGCGACGCTCGCGGGAGCGGACGGGATGCTGGGTACGCTCCTCGTCGGAGCGCCGGTCGCCTCCGCGCTGCTGCTCATCTGGTTCCTCGTCTACACGCTCATGCAGTCGCGCTCCGGGTCGATCGGCATGCGCGCGCAGGGGCTGCGCCTGGTCCGCGCCCGCGACGAAGCTCCGCTCGGCTTCGGCCGGGCCCTGCTGCGCAACGTCGTGTTCGGGCTCGCATGCTCGATCGTCGTCGGCTACCTCACCCCGCTGTTCGACGGCTCCGGCCGCTTCCAGGGCTGGCACGACCGCGCGTCCGGTGCGCTCATGACGGATGCCCGCGCCACCGGCCCCGGGTCGGTTCCGGCGCGGCGCTCGAAGGCCGCGCCGACGGCCACGGGTGCCGTCGTCGCTGCTGCGGCGCCGTCCCCCGCCGCAGCGGCGGGAACGCCCGCCGTCGCCACGGCGGCGCCGGCTGCGCCCGCCGTCCCGCCGCTTCCTCCCCGCCCCCCGGTCACGGAGCCCCGCCCGGTGTCGCCGCAGCCCTCCTCGTCCGTGCCCGACGGCGCCGAGCCGCTCATCGCGTTCGTGCCCGGCATCACGCACGACCACGCACCCGGGACCGCGCCGCAGGTCGCCGTCGCGACGCCTGCCGCGTCGGGCACGCCGGCGCCGCAGCATCCGCTCGATCGGGGTGGCGATGTCGCAGAGCTCGACGCGACCGTCGTCGGACAGCGCGTCGCGGCCGAGGCTCCGCCGGCGCCTTTCGTCGATGCGCCGCCGGCACACCTCGTCGACGCTCCGCCTGTGCCCGCGCCTGCCGCCCCCGAGGCTCCCGCCGCCCCGGCCGGCGCCCGCGAGGTCGAGCCCCTCGAGGACACGAGGATCAGCATCCCCGGTCACCGCCTCGTCTTCACCTGGGACGACGGCACGCGCGTGTCGGTCTCCCGGCTCACGGTCTTCGGCCGCAATCCCGCGCCCCAGGACGGCGCCGTGATCGTGCCCGTCCGCGACGAGACGCTCTCCCTGTCGAAGACGCACTTCGAGGCGGCGGCGGAGACGTCCGGCGGCTGGGTCATGGACCGGCACTCCACGAACGGCATGACGCTCGTCCGCGACGGGCAGCGGATCGCCTGCCCGGCCGGTCAGCGGGTGCCCGTCCGGCTCGGCGACGCGATCGAGATCGGCGACCGCATCGTCACGATCGGAGGCTACGCATGAGGCCTGCGGCTCTCATCGTCTCGACCGGAGCGGCGACGCACACGGGGCTTCGGCGTGCGCTGAACGAGGACTCCCATCTGGCGACCGCCCCGGTCTTCGTCGTCGCCGACGGCATGGGCGGCCATGAGGCGGGGGAGCGGGCGAGCGCCGCGGTCATCGCGGAGTTCTCCAGCTCCGTCGGGCGTGCCGCGCTGGAGCTCGACGACGTGCGGCTCGCGCTGTCGCGCGCCCGTGCGAGCGTGGAGGAGCTGTCGGCCTCCGGCAACGGCCGCGCCGGCACGACCCTCAGCGGGGTGGTCATCTCGGCCGTCGACGGCATGGGCTATTGGCTCGCCGTCAACATCGGCGACTCCCGCACCTATCGTCTCGCGGACGGCGAGCTCGAGCAGATCAGCGTCGACCACTCCGTCGTGCAGGAGCTCATCGACGCCGGCGAGCTGACCGCGGAGGACGCCCTCGCCGACCGTCGTCGCAACATCATCACCCGCGCCATCGGCGCCAGCAGCACCGGCGATGCCGACTACTGGCTGTTCCCCGCCGAGCTGGGCGACCGGATCATGGTGTGCTCCGACGGGCTGACGTCGGAGGTGCCCGACGCCCGCATCCGCGCGGTGCTCCACAGCGAGCCCGACCCGCAGCGGGCCGCTGACGTCCTCGTCGAGGAGGCCGTCGCCGCCGGCGGTCGCGACAACATCACCGTGGTCATCGTCGACGCCGTCTCGGTCGCCTCGCGGCCGGGCATGCTCCTGGAGACCGACGACGACATCGATGCGGACACCCGCCCGCGCGAGACCGCAGCAGGAGGAGTGCGCTGATGCAGACGACCTACCGATCCGGAGACTGGTACGTCATCGTGCTCCCCGGCGGCCTGGTGGCACTGCCGCCGGATGCGTCGGCGGACGTCGTGACGGGCATGTGGGAGCGGATGCCGCACCAGCCCGCCCTCGCGACGGTGCTCGACGTGCTCGCCTCACAGGCGGGCGGGATGCTGGCATCCCTGCCGCCGTTCGCCGCCGTGATCTCCGAGGGCGACGACGTCCGCATCGCCGTCCGCGGCGACGCCGTCGTGCGCGTGGGCACCGCCTCGGGCGTGCGGGAGTTCTCCGGAGCCGACGCGTCGACTTGGAACGAGCGCTTCGTGACCGGCGCGACCCGCGTCGAGCTGACGATGGATGCCGCGGCCCAGGGTCCCGCCCTGCCGGTGCGCAGTGCGGTCGTCCGCGCGGCAGACGTGATGGCGAAGCTCGGGTCGGATTCCGTGGTCCACGACGCGCCGGTGGTCCACGACGCGCCGGTGGTCGCGGACGTGCCGATCCCTGAAGCCGCTTCCGTCGTCGAGGCTGTGCCGGTGGTCGAGGCTGTGCCGGTGGTCGAGCGGGATGCCGAGTCGGTGCCTTCACCGGAGGTCGAGCCGGAGGCCGGTGACGAGCCCGCGCTCGAGCTGGAGCCCGCGCCCGAACCCGAGCCGGAGCCCGCCGCGCCTGCGCCCGCCCCCGAGCCGGAGCCCGTTGCCGCCCCCGAGCCCGCCCCCGAGCCTGTTCCCGAGCCGGACCCTGTTCCCGCCCTCGAGCCGGTCATCGACGCCGCCCCGACGGCCGAGGACGCACCCGCCCTCCCCGAGCCGAGCGAGCTGACCCTCGCCCCGCCGAGCGACGACTCCGACCAGCTCTGGGGAGCCACGGTGCATTCCGTCCCCGGCGTGGCGGTGCCGCCCCTGCCGCCCCTGCCGGCGGCGCCGCTCGCCGGCGATCACGACGGCGAGACGATCTCGGCGGCGCAGCTGCGGGCCGTGCGCCCTCAGCCGACCGGTGACGACACCCCCACCGCCGTGCTCCCTGTCGTGACGGCGGCCACCGGCCGCATCCGCGTCTCCACTGGCCAGGTCGTCACGCTCGACCGCACCGTGGTGATCGGCCGCCGGCCGCGCTCGACGAGGGCGAGCGGTGCCAACATGCCGCACCTGATCGCCGTCGACAGTCCCGAGCAGGACATCTCCCGCAGTCACCTCGAGATCCGTCCCGAGGGCGACACCGTGGTGGTCATCGACCTGCACACCACCAACGGCTCGACGCTGCTGCGGCCGGGTGCCGATCCCGTGCGCCTGCACCCCGGGGAGCAGACCCTCGTGCTGTCCGATGACGTGGTCGACCTCGGTGACGGCGTCACGGTCGCCTTCGAGGGACTTCCGTGAGCCGTCCCCCCTCCCCGCCGCCGGAGCTGCCCGGCTTCCGCTACCTGGAGCCTCTCGGCACGGGTGGCTTCGCCGACGTGTTCCTGTACGAGCAGCAGATGCCGCGGCGAGAGGTCGCGGTCAAGGTGCTGCTCGCCGACCGCCTCACCGGCGGTGCGGCCCAGGAGTTCGCCGACGAGGCGAACGTCATGGCGATGCTGTCGACGCACCCCGCGATCGTCACGATCTACCAGGCGGGGGTGGCCGGCGACGGCCGTCCGTACCTCGTCATGGAGTACTGCCCGCGGCCGAACCTGCAGCTGCGCGCGCGCAAGGAGACGTTCTCCGTCGCCGAGGCGCTGCGCGTCGGCGTGCAGGTGGCGGGAGCCGTCGAGACCGCCCACCGCGCCGGCGTGCTCCACCGCGACATCAAGCCGGCGAACATCCTCGTCACCGCCTACAACCGCCCTGCGCTGACCGACTTCGGAATCGCCTCGACGACCGGCGCCACGAGCGAGGCCGCCGGCATGTCGATCCCGTGGTCGCCGCCGGAGTCCTTCGCCGAGCCGCCCCGCAGCGGGCCGCGGACGGATGTCTGGGCTCTCGGCGCCACCCTGTTCACGCTGCTCGCGGGTCGGTCGCCGTTCGAGCGACCGGGGGAGCGCAACTCCAGCGCCGACCTCATCGAGCGGATCGAGCGCGCCGCCGTCCCGTCGCTGAACCGCCCCGACGCACCCGACAGCCTCCAGCGGGTGCTCGACCGCGCCATGGCGAAGAACCCCGACGACCGCTATCCCAGCGCCGTCGCCTTCGCCCGGGCGCTCCAGAAGGTGCAGATCGAGCTCTCGCACTCGGTCACCCCCATCGACATCGTCGACGACCACCCGCCGGCCGAAGACCTCGACGACGACAACGACGGTCTCACCCGCGTGCGCGAGATCGTCAGCATCGATCCGGATGCCGCGGCTCTCACCCGTCCGTCCGCCACCACGGAGCGCAAGCCGTCGTCGCCGGTGGGGCCTGCCGTTCCGCGCTTCGATCCCCCACCGCCCTCCGCGCCCGACGAGGCCACCCAGATCCGCACGTCGTCGGCACCGCCCGACCCCGCGCCGTCGACGGCGGACGACCGCACGATCGCCCGGCCGCCGACGGTCGTCGCGCCGCAGCCGGCCCCGTCGCCCGTCCCGGCCGAGCCCGCGGCCGCGACGGCCGCTGCCCGTCCCGCACGGAAGGGCCTGTGGATCGGCCTGTCCGCCGCGGCCGCGGTCGTGGTCGTCATCGGGGCCTTCATCGGCGTCAACACGCTCGCCGCCGGCATCGACAGCACGCCCGTGGCGAGCCCGACCGCGGAGCCGCAGGATGTGGTGACCGATTTCGTCCCCAAGGTGGCGGAGCTCACCGGCACGCGCCAGGGCGAGCAGACCGTCTTCACGTGGGTCAACCGCGACCCGCAGGATGGCGACACCTTCATCTGGAACGTCGTGGACGTCTCCGGTGCGGTCGACACGCAGCAGTCTGCGAACGCCGTGGCCCAGGTGCCGGCGAGCTCGGGCACGACCTGCATCGATGTGATGCTGCGGCGAGAGGACGGGCGAGTGTCCGAGCCCGTCCGGGGGTGCGTCGACGGATGATCTGGGAGATCGACGAGAAGCGCTCCGAGATCGAGGGAATCGATGCGCAGGGGCGCGCCGATCCCGCCTACGCCGCGGCGCTCGGTCTGCTCCGCGCGCCGTTCGGCCGGCGGGCGCTCGCCGCCCTGATCGACGCGGCGCTCTGGCTGATCCTCGCCATCCCGTTCCTCGTGGGAGCCGTGCCGCTCCTGCTGAAGCTCGCGACGGGCTCGATCTCGGCCTACGGCTTCCTGAACCACCCCGATTTCATCCTCGCCGCCGTCCTGGCCGCGGTGTCCACCCTGCTCGGCCTGATCTACCTCGTCGTGCAACTGATCCTGCACGGCGTCAAGGGCAGGACCATCGGCAAGGCCCTCACCGGCATCCGCAGCGTCGACGTGCGCACCCTGGCGAAGCCGCGCGTCGGCCGCGTGCTCGTGCGCTTCCTCCTGCTGATCGCCGCGGGCATCGTGCCCGTCGTCGGAGTCGCGCTGATGCTCGTCTCGCCGACGTTCGACCCGGAGCGCCGAGGAAGAGGGCTGCACGACAAGGCCGCCGGGATGTGGCTCGTCGACGTGCGCCGCGGGCTCAACCCCTACGACGAGAAGCGCATGCGCGTCGCGCGCAAGATGGTGAAGGCAGAGCCCGTCCTCGGCCGGTCGGCGCTGCCGTCGCTGGCCACGCCCACTCTGCCCGGCGCACAGCCCGAATACCGTCCCGGCAGCCGGGTCAGCGCGGGCATCCTCGGACTCGCGAAACCGCACGACTCCCGAGAGCGGCCGAGCGTCGGACTCTCGCTCGCGACGCCCACCGTGCCGTCCGCTCCCGCCGAGCCGGGTCAGCCGGTGCTGGGCGGCTACCGGCCGCACGATGCGGCGGGGCCCGAGGCATCGACGTCCGATGCCGCGACGTCGGTGGTCCCCGCTCCGCCGGTCGCCGCGCCGGCGCCGACACCCGCGCCCACGCCGGACCCCGCGCCCGCACCGACGCCGGAGCCAGCGCCCGCTTCCGCACCGGACCCCGCGCCGTCGCCGACGCAGGATCCCGCGCCCGCACCGACGCCCGAGCCGACCCCCGCACCCGCCTACGGCCTGCGCTTCGACTCGGGGCAGGACGTGCCGGTCGAGCGACCCGTGCTGATCGGGCGCAACCCCGACCCGGCCGAGCACCCGGGCGCCGCCGCCGTCGCGCTGGTCGACGACAGTAGGTCGCTCTCGAAGACCCACCTGCTGGCGCGACCGCTGGCCGACGGCATCGAGATCACCGACTGGCGCTCCACGAACGGCTCGGGACTCGTGCGCGCCGGCACCGAGTACGCCGTCGTCGCCGGTACCCCCGTGCAGACCACCGTCGGCGACGTCATCCGGCTCGGCGACAGAGTCGCCACCGTGGTGGTGCTGCCATCGCGCGCCGACGCCCGACCGTGACCGACGCACCTTCCCGCAACACCAGGAGACATCCGTGAGGCTCAAGCTCACCCTGCGACGTCCGACAGGCGACCCTGTCGACATCGTCATCACGACCGACTCCACCGCCACGACGGGCGACGTCGCACGGCACGTGGCCATGGCCGACCCGACCCGGTCGATCCCGGTCGCGGAAGGCGACGTGCTCACCCTCGCGGTGGCGCCGCCCACCGGGGAGCGATTCGTCACGCTGCAGCCGGACGTCCCCATCGGCGAAGCGCCCATCGGGTCGGGCTTCGCAGCATCCATCGTCAATCACGGACGCGACTACCGCGCCGCCGATCGGCGTGAGAGCGCCGGCGTGCTCGTGGCCGTCGCCGGAGCGCTCGCGGGCCAGGAGTTCCCCATCGCCGCCGGGACCGTCTTCATCGGGCGGGAGCCCGGCAACGACGTCGTGCTCGTCGACCCGATGGTCTCGAAGCGTCACGCGCGCCTCGAGGTCGGCACGCACATCGAGGTCGTCGACCTGAACTCCGCCAACGGCGTGCTCGTCGACGGGATCGCCGTGCAGCGCGTCCGCGTCGAGGAGGGGGAGCCGTTCGTCATCGGCGGCACCACGCTCGTGCTGCGTCTCGCGCGCTCGTTCGACGGATCCGGGGCGGAGGAGCCCATCATCGAGCGCGGCGGCGGACTGCTGTTCAACCGCAGCCCGCGCGTGGAGGTGCGCTACCCCGGCACGCTGTTCAAGATCCCGCGGATGCCCACCGAGAAGATCGGGCGGATGTTCCCGTGGCCGATCCTCGTCGCGCCGATCCTGATGGGAATGGCGCTGTACGCGCTGAACGGCAACCCGCGGTCACTGCTGCTGATCGTGATGACGCCGCTCATGGCCTTCGGCAACCTCATCAACCAGTCGGCGCAGAGCAAGAAGGGCGAGAACCACGAGATCCTGCTCTTCGAGCGCCAGTTCGAGAAGCTCGAGGAGGACTTCTTCCACGGCAAGCCGGAGGAGGAACTCGCGCGCAACGCGGAGGCGCCGCCCGTGGCCGAGATCTTCGACCAGGCCATGCGCCTGGGGCCGATGCTCTGGACCCGTCGTCCCGAGCACTGGAACTTCCTCGGCCTGCGCCTCGGCAGCTGCCGCCTCCCGGCGCGCAACAGCATCGACGAGGCCGAGAGCCCGGAAGGCCTGCCGGACTTCATCGACCGGGTCGACCGTCTGCGCGAGCGCTACGCCTTCGTCGACGACGTGCCGGTGTTCGAGACGTTCGTCGACGCCGGCTCCATCGGCATCGCCGGTCCGCCGCAGCCGGTGGCCGACGCGATGCGCGGTCTCGCGGTGCAGCTGTTCGGCCTCCACGCCCCCAACGACGTCGTCGCGGTCGCCTTCGCCGACTCCACCTGGACGCCGGAGCTCGACTGGCTGACCTGGATGCCGCACACCTCCAGCGACAAGAGCCCGTTCCGCGACATCGCCCTCGCCGACTCCGCCCCCACCAGCGCGGCGCTGCTCAGCACCCTCGAGGAGTACGTGCAGCGCGCCGAGGCCGCCGCCGGCGGAGGCGGGGAGCCCCGCGGTCCCTTCAAGGAGGACTGGAACCCGCTGCTCTACGGCACCGACGTGTCGCGGGCGGCCGACGAGCACAAGAAGACCCCGGCCCTGTCGGTCATCGTCTTCGTCTCCAGTGACGCCCCGGTCGATCGCGGCCGGCTCCTCGACGTGCTCGAGCGCGGCGCCGACCACGGCGTGCACGCCGTCTTCGTCGCGCCGACGGTGGAGTCGCTCCCGGCCGTCTGCCGCAGCTACATCGACGTCACGGCCGGCCTCGAGGACGCGGAGGTCGGGCTCGTGCGCAACGGCGAGAACTTCGCCCATGTGCGCGTCGAGGGCGTCTCGCACGCCTACATGGAGATGCTCGCCCGGCGCCTGTCGCCGGTGGTGGACGCCAGCACCGGCGTGCACGACTCGTCCGACATCCCGAACTCCGTCATGTTCCTGCAGCTGGTGGATCCCGCCATCGCGGAGGATCCACAGGTGGTCATCGAGCGGTGGCGGCAGAACAACACGATCGTCGACAGGTCCGCCGCCCCGCGTCCGCGACTCAAGAAGTCGGGCACGCTCCGCGCCATCATCGGGCAGGGCCAGAGCAACGCGATGGTGCTCGATCTGCGCACCCACGGCCCGCACGCCCTCGTCGGCGGCACCACGGGCGCCGGCAAGTCGGAGTTCCTCCAGGCATGGGTGCTCGCCATGGCCGCCGCGCACAGCCCCGACCGCGTGACGTTCCTCTTCGTCGACTACAAGGGCGGGTCGGCCTTCGCCGACTGCGTCGAGCTGCCGCACTGCGTCGGACTCGTCACCGATCTGAGCCCCCACCTCGTGAGTCGCGCGCTCACCAGCCTCCGGGCAGAGCTGCAGAACCGGGAGCACCTCCTCAACCGCAAGAAGGCGAAGGACCTCCTCGAGCTCGAGAAGCGCCAGGACCCGGAATGCCCACCGGCGCTGGTCCTCGTGATCGACGAGTTCGCCGCCCTCGCCTCGGAGATGCCGGAGTTCGTCGACGGCGTCGTCGACATCGCCCAGCGCGGACGCTCCCTGGGCATCCACCTGATCATGGCGACCCAGCGACCGGCCGGCGTCATCAAGGACAACCTGCGCGCGAACACCAACCTGCGCATCGCGCTGCGGATGGCCGATGAGGCCGACTCGCGCGACGTGGTCGACGACCCCATCGCCGCGAGCTTCCCCGCGACGATTCCCGGCCGGGCGATCGCCAAGACCGGCCCTGGTCGTCTCGTACCGTTCCAGTCGGCCTATGCCGGCGGCTGGACCACGGAGGACGACTCCGACACGGCCGACGTGCGCGTCGCCGAGCTCGGGTTCGGCGCGCGCGGTGAGTGGGAGCCCGATCGGCCGGCCGACGCCGACGCGCACCTCGAGGACCTCGGTCCGAACGACCAGAAGCGCATCGTCTCGACCCTCATCCGCGCGAGTGAGCGTGCCGAGCTGCCGCGCCCCCGGCGCCCGTGGCTCGACGATCTCCCGCCGCTGGTCGATCTCCTCGATCTGCCGAACGAGGGCGACACGCGCATCCCCCTCGCACTGGTGGACGTGCCCGAGAAGCAGCTGCAGCAGTCGGCGGTGTTCTCTCCCGATCGCGACGGCTCGCTGGTGATCTACGGCACGTCGGGCTCGGGCAAGTCGACCCTGCTGAAGACCATCGGCACGGCGGCGGGCATGCGCCCGGACCTCGGGCGGGTGCAGGTGTACTGCCTCGACTTCGCGTCCGGGGCCCTCGGCGCGCTCGCCGCCCTTCCGCATGTCGGCTCGGTCGTCGACAGCTCCGACGTGGAGCGCATCCAACGACTGCTGCGCACGCTCGACGGGGAGATGGACCGCCGGGCGGCGGCGTTCTCGGCCGCCAGCGCCGCCTCCGTCCAGGAGTACCGCGAGCTCAAGGACCCGCGGATGCCGCGCATCATCCTGCTCGTCGACAACTACCCCGAGTTCAAGAAGGACTGGGAGGTGGCTCCCGGACGCGGCCCGTTCTATCGGATCTTCATGCGGATCCTGGGGGAGGGCCGCACCCTGGGCCTGCACACCGTCATCACCGCCGACCGCGGCAACGCGGTCCCCAGTGCGGTGGCGGCGAACATCCCGCGGCGTGTGGTGCTGCGCATGGGCGATCCCAGCCAGTACATGCTGCTGAGCGTGCCGCGCGACGTGCTCGACGAGCAGTCGGCGCCCGGTCGCGCCGTCGTCGACGGCCACGAGGCGCAGATCGCCGTGCTGGGCGGAACGGCGAACGTCGTCGAGCAGACCAAGGCGCTGCACGCGCTCGGCGAGCGGCTGCGCGCCGAAGGCGTGCGCGACCTGCCCGAGATCGGTGCGCTGCCCACGATGGTCACGGCCGACGAGATGCCCGCGCTGGCGGACGGGATGCCGGTCTTCGGCATCGCCGACGACACGCTGGCCCCGCGCGGCTTCGAGCCCGTCGGCTCGTTCGTGATCTCCGGGCCGCCGGCATCCGGTCGCACGAACGCGCTCAAGGCGCTCGTCGTGGCGATGGAGCGCTTCGATCCGCAGGTGAAGATGTACCACTTCGGCACCCGCCGATCGGAGCTCAAGGACTTCCGTCCGTGGGTGCGCAGCGCCATCCGCCCCGAGGATGAGAAGGAGCTCGCGACCGAGCTCGCGGAGCTGGTCGTCAGCGACGCGCCGGGAGGTCGCATCCTGATCGTCATCGAGGACATGCCGCACCTCGCCGACGGGCCGGCCGACCGGCCGATGCGAGCCCTGCTCCAGGCGATGAACAACAGCGACCACCTGCTCCTCGGCGAGGCGGAGATCTCGCGCGCCAGCGGCAGCATCGGCGTGCTGGGGGAGTGGAAGACGGGCCGCCAGGGCATCGTGCTCAAGCCCGACACGTACGACGGCGAGTCGGTCTTCAAGCTCGCCTTCGGCCGCGTCAAGCGGTCGGACTTCCCCGCGGGTCGCGGCATCTTCGTGCAGGCCGGACGCGCAGTCACGCTGCAGATGCCACTGGTCCCGGACGCCTGATGGGCAGAGGTGCATGGGTACCACTCCCCGTGTGCCGATTCCGGATCTTTGGCTAGCCTCGACACCAGAGGGGCCACAGGGCCTGGACACGACGAAAGACGGAGGCGGTTCTCATGGCCGGACATGATTTCGGAGCAACGTACAGCGAGATGGAGAGCGCCGCTGCGCGCCTCCGGGACGGGCGCAGCACCGTCACCGACACCCTGAAGGAGCTGCAGGGCGTCATCGACGACCTGGTGCAGGACGGGTTCAAGACGGAGAACGCCTCCGACGCGTACTCCACGGCCTACGGCGAGCTCACCTCGTCGCTGGATGACGCCGCGGAGGCCGTGAACGACATGGCCGACGCGCTGGACCGCATGGCGGACTCCATCCGCGACAAGGACGCTGAGCTCGCGGGCGGCTGAGCCCCCCGAAGCCGACGGATCGTGGCCCTGGTCTCCGGACCGGGGCCACGACGCGTTCCACCGCCGGGGAGCCGGCGGCCGTGTTGATTAGGATCGTGGAGTGAACGGGGAGCAGAGCAGATGAGCGGTGGGCAGGCCTACTGGTACAACCTCTCGACGCAGGCGGTCGAGCGTGCGGACGCCCGACCCTCCGAGGACACCCTCGGGCCGTTCGCCTCCGCCGCCGAGGCCGAGGACGCACCGGCTCTCTTCCTCGAGCACGCCCGCGCGTGGCTCGAGAGCGAGGAGAGCGAGCGCTTCCGGGAGATGGCCGAGGGCGACGACGTCGATCTCGCGTGAGACCACGCCCATGAACGCGCCGCGCCGTCTGACGGCTGTGCTGCTGAGCGCCGTCCTCGTGCTGGGGCTGGCGGCCTGCGCACCGGGTCTTCCCGAGACGGTCGTCCCCGGCACGACGGTGACGGCGGGGTGGAGCGGCGAGCTGACCTCCACGAACGCGGCCGCGGATCCGACGTCCGGCAACGTGGATGTCGCCGCCGCCACCCGCGCCGGCTTCGGACGCGTCGTCGCCGGGGAGTACGTGCCCGATCCCACCTTCGGCACCGTCACGATCGTCAGCGAGAGCCCGTTCACGGTCCGCTACGACCTCGCCGAGCCGACCTGGTCGGACGGCATCCCGCTCGACGCCGCGGATCTGCTGCTGGGGTGGGCCGCAGCATCCGGACTCCTGACACGGGATGCCGCGGGTACCGGATCGACGGATGCGGGAGCGGATGTCGCGGTCCCCGTGGTCGACGAGTTCGCCCGATCGATCGACGTGACGTACCCGCAGCCGATCTCCGACTGGCAGCAGCACATCGACGTGGCGGTCCCGGCACATGTCGTGGCCGCGCGCGCCTTCGGCCAGGACGACCCGATGGAGGCCAAGCAGGCGCTCCTGAAGGCGATCCGCAACCGGGACCCCGCGGCGATCGCACCGTTGATCGACGTCTGGCACGACGCGTTCGTCGTGCCGGAGGAGGGCGAGCCGGAGAGTGACCTGCTGCTGTCGAGCGGGCCGTTCCGGGTCGATTCGGTCCAGCGCGACGCGGAGGGGCAGAGCGTGACGCTCGTGCCCAACGCGTCGTATCGCGGTCCCGTGGCGCCGAAGGTGGCGACCATCGAACTCGTGCCCGCGGGGGCCGATCCGGTCGGGGAGATCGGCGGTCGCCTCGACGTCGCGCAGGTCGCACCGGTTGCCGCGAACGCCGCCCCGCTAGACGCCCTCGAGCGACGGGACGTGCCGATCGCCACCACCCACGACGGCACCGTGTGGGCGCTGCTCCTGCGGCCGGCCGGTCTCTTCGCCACGCCTGCGGCGCGCGCGGCGTTCCTCCGGGCGATCCCGGCGCGGACGCTGATCGAACGCGGCGGCGGCGACTGGGCGTCGAGCTACACCAGCTCGTCGTCGATGCTCACCGCTCCCGGCACGCGCGCCTACGACATCGCGACCGAGGACTCCGGCTTCGACGCCGCCCTCACCGGGGCCGACGACGCCGCGGGCGAGCGCACGGCGGCGGGCGTCGCCGCCGGAACCCCGGTGTGCGTGCTCTTCGACCGCCGCAGCGAGTTCGCCGCCGGCGCCTTCGCCGGCCTCCGCGACGCCGCGCGGGAGGCCGGCTGGAGCGCGATCGACTGCGGCAGCGACGATGTCGATGCGGCGGTCGGCCAGAACGGCTGGGATGCGGTGATCACGCGCGTGCCGATCCCGCAGAGCGCCGGCGACATCGCCGCCCAGTGGGGCACGGGCGGCTCCTCTCCGCTGGTGGGCGTCGCGGACGCCGAGCGCGACGCGCTCATGACACAGCTCGCCCAGACCACCGACGTCTACGCCGCGCGCGACGTGCGCGCTCAGATCGAGGCGTCGATCGTCCGCGCCGCCGTGGCGCTGCCCATCGCCGTGAATCCGGTGATCACGGTGACCGACACCGCTGTCACCGGCGTGACGCCCCGCGACGGCAACGCGGCCCCGCTCACGTGGGACGTGGCCCAATGGGCGGTCGTGCCGTGAGCCGGCTGCGTCGCTGTGACGGAGACGGTGGTGGGGAGTGGTCCCCATCGTGCGCCGTCGGCCGTGCTTCTAAGGTCGTGGATGTGGAGGTGCAGCCGTGGGGATGATGTTGCCGAATGAGCTTGTCTGGGTGATGGAGAAGCTGGGCTTCGAGTGGCCGGATATCGATGAGGACGAGGTCCGCAAGGGCGCGGTGCTGGTCCGCAATCTCGGGACGGATCTGGAGGCGGCCATCCAGGCGGTCGATTCGCGGATGAACGGGGATGTGTCGGCGGCGATGCGCGGCCAGACGGGGCCCGCGACGCTGGGGGCGTGGAACGCGAACCGGTCGCAGAACCTGCAGAAGCTGATCGACATCATGCCTCCTGCGGCGGTGGCGATGGACGTCGGTGCGGAGGCGATCCTGGCGCTGAAGATCAAGGTGATCGTCGATGTGACCTCGACGATGATCGCGCTGGTGGCGATGCTGACGAATCCGATCTCGGCACTGGGCGCGGGACCGATGCTCCTGATCAAGAAGAAGCTGTTGAACGCGGCGGTCGACATCGCGGTGGAGCAGCTGCTGAATCAGCTGCTGCCGATGGCGATCGAGCCGATGGCGGAGCAGCTGCCGGCGGTTGTGGACGCGATCCTCGATGCGCCGGTGGTGGAGGCGACGGCGGGCGATTCGGATGAGTTCTACGCGGATCTCGCAGCGCTGGAGGAGGCGCAGGCGACGCTGAAGCTGCACGGCTCCGACATCCAGACCGTGACGTCGAACTTCTACGCGGAGTTCTCGGCTCTCGATTTCGGCGGGGATGCCTGATGTCGGCGATCAAGCCGGTCATCCGTGAGCTGAAGGACGCTGTGCTGAAGGGGATGGCGCACAGCAAGGACAAGCTCCATCAGGTCACCGACAACGTCAACACGCATCTCGACGACGTCGTCCGCCAGGTCCGCGCCCAGGACACCTTCACGGACAGACCCGACATGCCCTCAGGAGGCTCGGGCGGTCCGACAGGACACCGGCCGGGCGATGGGCACGTCGACGGCAACGCGCCGACGCCGAGGCCTTTCCCGGAACTGCCCGATCCGCAGGCTCAGGATCCTGATCTGGTCGATTGGGACCTCGTCAACGCGATCGACACGCGCACGGGGCCGAACGATGCGACCTTCTGGTCAGGGCGGATCCTCGACGCAGACGGGAATCCGATCACGGACGGGACCCAGCTCGGTGCGCAGAACCTCACCAACTCCACCCACGGTGAGACGCTGGAGCAGCTCCTGGACCGGCAGGGCATGACCGATCGGATGCCGTCCGACTGGAACGAGGCGTCGACCGGTGCGACCTGGCGAGAGGTCTCCACTCAGCTCGCGCAGAACGCGTCGGGCGACGTGCGAGCCTACGTCGGGGACGTCCGCGCCCAGTCCGTGTGGAACGAATGCGAGTTCCCGACCCTCGCGCAGAACGGTGGAATCAGCTCGGTTACGATGATCGATGCGCAGACCGGAAGGATCGTGGATGTCTTCGTCCGTTGACGGTGAGCTCGACCAGCTCACGGCCGCCATCATCGCCTACGTGGGATACGGGTCCCGCCGCACGCCGGGGGCGGATGACGCAGCCGTGCTCGCTCTGGATGCGCCCGATCCGGAGGCTCTCCTCGCGCAGGTGAAGGCGATCGTCGCAGCCAGCGACACCCTGCACATCCCGCGGGAAGCGTTCGGAAACCAGAACAAGTCGATCCTCTTCAGCGCCGAGTTCGAGAAGATCTGGCCCGGGCTGAGCGCTGAGGCACTGTACGCCCTGTCGTGGCGCTGGTCGTATCTCGAGTTCTTCTGATCCACGCTGATCCGCTCACGGACAGCGCTGAGTTCTCGACCTTCCTGCGGGACGAGCGACGGATCCGCCTCTGACGCCACCGTCGATCGGATGCGCGACGAGCTTCGTCCGAACCTCGCCCCTGACGGCGCCGTCCGCCGTCCGAGCACAGCGCCCCGTGGCAGGATGATCGGCGGGGGCACGACGTGACTGATGTGAATGCTGCGACGGAGACCGGACGCGTCGACGAAGACGAGGCGGGCGGCGTCGCGCCGTTGCGCCTCGAGTTCGCGGGGGAGTGGCACGACCTCCCCGTCGACCGGCCGTTCATCATCGGACGCGAGGGCGACCTCGAGGTCGACGACAACCCGTACCTGCACCGGCACTTCCTCGAGCTGCAGCACCGCGACGGCCTGTGGTGGATCTCCAACGTCGGAGTGCGGCTCGCCGCGACGATCTCCAGCGCCGGCGGTGCCGTGCAGTCCTGGCTGTCACCGGGTGCCCGCATGCCCCTCGTCTTCGAGCGCAGCGTCATCGTCTTCACCGCCGGTCCGGTGACGTACGAGCTCAGCCTGCACACCGAGCAGGCGCCCTACGAGGTCTCCCGTCAGGTGCAGGAGTCGATGAGCGGCGAGACGACCGTCATGCCGGTGAGCTTCACCCCCTTGCAGCGGCAGCTCATGGTCGCCCTCGCCGAGCCGATGCTGCGCCGGGAGGGCGTGAGCATGAACGAGCTCCCCTCCTCGAGCGACGCCGCACGACGGCTCGGATGGACGATGAGCAAGTTCAACCGCAAGCTCGACAACGTCTGCGACAAGCTCGACCGCATGGGGGTCCAGGGGCTCCGCGGCGGTGCGGGGAAGCTGGCCACCAATCGCCGCGCACGGCTGGTGGAGTACGCGGTGACCTCGCAGGTCATCACCCGCGCCGACCTGCCCATCCTCGACGACGTCGCCCTGCGCGCGCAGGGCGCCTCCGACGACGACTGACCCGCGACGGCGGCGTGCAGCATCCTGTTCCGTAGACTCGGCGGGTGGCCAAACTGTACTTCCGCTACGGAGCGATGAACTCGGGCAAATCCACCGCCCTCCTCCAGGCCGCGTACAACTACGAGGAGCGCGGCCAGCGGGTCCTCCTGGCCAAGCCGCGCATCGACACCAAGGGCGCGGGGCAGATCTCCAGCCGTCTCGGGATGACCCGTCCGGTCGACTTCCTCATCGGCGCCGACGACGATGCGCGCGGTCTCTTCGCCGAGCACCAGGCCAGGATCCGCTACACCCACGACGAGCTCGCCGGACTCAGCAGCGGCCCCGCCGAGGTGTCGTGCCTCCTCGTCGACGAGGCGCAGTTCCTCACGGCCTCGCAGGTCGACGACCTCTTCCGCGTCGCCGTGCTCGACGACATCCCCGTGCTCGCGTACGGCATCCGCACCGACTTCCGCACCGAGGCGTTTCCCGGGTCGCGACGGCTCATGGACGTCGCCCACGCGCTCGAGGAGCTCAAGACGATCTGCCGCTGCGGCCGGAAGGCCCTGTTCAACGGCCGGCTCGTGGACGGGCACTTCGTCTTCGACGGCGACCAGGTGGCGATCGACGGCGCCGAGGTCACCTACGAGTCGCTGTGCGGGGAGTG
Organism: Microbacterium lemovicicum; assembly: GCF_003991875.1. NCBI lineage: Bacteria > Bacillati > Actinomycetota > Actinomycetes > Micrococcales > Microbacteriaceae > Microbacterium > Microbacterium lemovicicum. Next base: position 2,454,119 of record NZ_CP031423.1, on the reverse strand, counting down.
CTACCTCCGCGAGTCCGGCGGACGCCTGGCGAGCTGAGGAACCCTTCCTGCGGGCGCTTGCCTGTGGTCTGACCACACGCTACTGTGGTCAGACCACGAGGGCGAGCAGGGAGGCACCGTGACCGCGATCGATGACGCCGCGCCGACCACGGCCCGCGCCTGGCGCGCCGTGCTGGAGCGCATCGAGACGCAGCTGCTCGAGGGCGTTCTCTCCCCGGGCGACCGCCTTCCGCCCGAGCGCGAGCTCGCCGCGACCCTCGGGGTGGGGCGGTCGAGCGTGCGCGAGGCGCTCCGAGTGCTCGAGGTCATGGGCCTCATCCGCACCGGGACGGGATCCGGTCCGACGTCCGGCGCGATCATCGTCGCCACGCCGCGCGGCGGCATGGCCGCGCTGCTGCGCCTCCAGGTGGCGGCGCACGGCTTCCCGCTCGACGACGTCGTGCGCACGAGGCTGGTTCTCGAGGCCGCCGTGGTCAGCGCGCTCGCGGCCGATCCCGACCGTTCCATCGAGACCGCGCGCGATGTCGCGGACGCGATGGATGCGGCGGCTCTGACGCCCGCCGAGTTCCTCGTGCTCGACGCGCAGCTCCACCTCGCGCTGGCCGACGCGTCGGGCAACGTCGTCATCGCCGCGATGATGGCAGGGCTCCGCACCTCGATCGAGTCCTACGTGCAGGACGGCGCCGCCCGGATCCCCGATTGGGATGCTGCCGCCACCCGCCTGCGCCACGAGCACCGCGGGATCCTCGACGCGATCGACGCGGGCGATCCCGAGCGGGCCCGCACCCTCGTCGAGGAGCACATCAGCGGCTACTACGCCCAGGCCGCCCTCGGCGGCTCCTCCTGACCCCACCTCTCCGGCGGACGCGCGCCCTCACCTCTCCGGCGCATGCCGACCCATCCATGAAAGGACCGACGATGGTCACCCGACAGCTGCCCAAGGTCACTGAGCTCCTCGAGCTCATGCAGTTCAAGAAGCCCGAGCTCGATGCGCGCAAGCGCCGGCTCGACGCCGCGCTCACGATCAGCGACCTGCGCGCGATCGCCAAGCGGCGCACGCCGAAGGCCGCGTTCGACTACACCGACGGCGCGGCCGAGGGCGAGCTCTCGATCACCCGCGCCCGCCAGGCCTTCGAGGACGTCGAGTTCCACCCCGACATCCTGCGCCCGGCGGCCGTCGTCGACACTTCGACGCAGATCCTCGGCGGACTCAGCGCATTGCCCTTCGGCATCGCGCCGACCGGCTTCACCCGGCTCATGCAGACCGAGGGCGAGAGCGCCGGCGCCGGCGCGGCGGCCGCCGCCGGCATCCCCTTCACGCTGTCGACGCTCGGCACGACCTCGATCGAAGACGTGAAGCGCGCCAACCCCCACGGTCGCAACTGGTTCCAGCTGTACGTCATGCGCGACCGCGACATCTCCTACGGTCTGGTCGAGCGTGCGGCGCAGGCGGGCTTCGACACCCTGCAGTTCACCGTCGACACCCCGATCGCCGGCGCGCGGCTCCGCGACAAGCGCAACGGCTTCTCGATCCCGCCGCAGCTGACCGTCGGCACGATCGTCAACGCCATCCCGCGTCCGTGGTGGTGGTACGACTTCCTCACCACGCCGAAGCTCGAGTTCGCCTCGCTGTCCACCACGGGCGGCACGGTGGGCGAGCTGCTGAACGCCGCGATGGACCCGACCATCAGCTATGACGACCTGGGGGTCATCCGCTCGCTCTGGCCGGGCAAGATCGTCGTGAAGGGCGTGCAGAACGTCACCGACGCGGCACGCCTCGTCGACGAGGGCGTGGACGGGATCATCCTCTCCAACCACGGCGGCCGGCAGCTCGACCGCGCCCCGGTCCCGTTCCACCTCCTGCCCGAGGTGGTCCGCGAGGTGGGCTCGGACGCCACCGTGATGGTCGACACGGGCATCATGAACGGCGCCGACATCGTCGCGTCGATCGCGCTCGGCGCGAAGTTCACGCTGATCGGCCGCGCCTATCTCTACGGCCTCATGGCCGGCGGTCGTCAGGGCGTCGATCGCACGATCGAGATCCTCCGCAGCGAGATCGAGCGCACGATGACGCTGCTCGGCGTGGCCTCGCTCGAGGAGCTCGAGCCGCGGCACGTCACGCAGCTCGTGCGGATGGTGCCCCGTCCGCGCGACAGTGCCCGGGAGACCGCCTGACCTGGCGTCAGCCCCGCGACGGCAGGGTCGGGAGCAGCGCGTCCAGGAAGTCGGCGGTCTGCTCCCACCCGTGCACCGCGTGACAGGTGACGCCCATCGCCAGCACGGGGTAGTCGTTGCCGTCGACGTCGAGGCGGTCGCCGACGAACAGCATCTCGTCGAGCGCGACGCCGGTGGCGGCGGCGAGCTTCTCCATGCCGTAGGCCTTGTCGATGCCCTGGTGGGTGATGTCGACCGACGTCGATCCGCCGGAGCGCACCTCGAGTCCCGGAAGACGGGCGGCGACGGCCTCGCGCAGCGCGGACTTCTTCCCGCCCGCCGGATCCCAGGCGGTCTTCGCCTCGAGCGGGGCGTTCTGACCGAGCGCCGAGAACGTGATCTGCGAGCCGCGGTCCTCGAGGATGTCGCCCCACGGCTCCGCCTCCCAGAGGCCGAGGCGCCGGGCCTCCTCCTCGACGGCGGCCAGGGCCTTCGCCTTCTCGTCCTCCTCGAGGACGTTGGCGTAGACGACCTCGAACGAGGTGCCGTCATGACGGTAGTACTGCGTGCCGCAGGTGGGCATCAGGTGCACATGCGCGAGGACGGATGCCGCGGCATCCGGCAGCCTGTCGATCACCTGCGTGCGGAACTGCACGATCTGGCCGCCGGAGATGATCGCCACCTCGACGCGCTCGGCCAGGGCGATGAGCTGCTCGCCGATGCGGGCGTTGATCGCGGTCTTCGACGGCGCCAGGGTGTCGTCGAGGTCGAACGCGACCAGCTTCGGCGGAGTGGCGCCGGCGGACGGATCGTACGAGGGCAGTGAGGCGGTGTCCGGCACGATGTTCCCGTTCGTCGAGTCGAGGCTCCTGTGGAAAAGGCTCCACCCGGATGTGCCGGGTGGAGCCTCTGTGCTGTCGGGGTGACAGGATTTGAACCTGCGGCCTCGTCGTCCCGAACGACGCGCGCTACCAAGCTGCGCCACACCCCGTGGCAACCCCCCGAGTCTACCCGATCCAAGGGCGTGCGCCGAACCGGCGCCGCATCCGAGACCTCATCGGCGGGGGAGCAGGGTGATGACGGAGGCCTCCGGCCGGCAGGCGAAACGCACCGGCGCATAGATCGAGTGGCCGAGGCCGGCGCTGACGTTCAGCGGCACCGTGCGACCGTCGTGCGACCACTCGCTGAGACCGCGCGCCTGCTTCAGCGGGATGTCGCAGTTGGCGACGATGGCGCCGTAGCCGGGGATGCGCACCTGCCCGCCGTGCGTGTGCCCGCCGAAGAGCACGTCGGCGCCCAGGTCGGTGAAGGAGTCGAGCACGCGGCGGTACGGCGCGTGCGTCACGCCGAGGTGAAGGTCCGTGTCGGGCAGTGCGCGCACCAGGGCGGGGAGGGCGTCGAGGTCGTCCCAGTCGCGGTGGGCGTCGTTCACGCCGAAGCCCGCGACCGACAGGTCGCCGACGGAGACGGTGCTGGCGGCGTTGTTGAGGTCCGTCCAGCCGAGGTCGTCGGTCAGGTACGAATCCAGCGCAGGAGTGTCGAGAGGCTCCGGCTTGTGGACGGCTCCCGACGGACCGGTGAAGTAGAGGAAGGGGTTGCGCGGAGCGGGCGCAGCCGTGTCGTTGGACCCGTGCACGAAGAATCCGGGAACGCCGCGGAACGGATCGAATGCGGCACGGATGCCCTTCAGCCCGTCGCGGTGCCCGAGGTTGTCGCCGGTGTTGATGACGAGGTCGGGACGGTAGGCGGCGAGGCCGGCGATCCATCGCTGCTTGCGTCGCTGCCACGGGGCCATGTGCGCGTCGGAGAGGTGCAGCACGCGGAGCGGTCGTGCACCACGGGGCAGCACGTGCAGCGAGTGCACGCGGGTGGTGAAGAGGTGCCGCTCGATGCCGACGCCCCAGATGCCCGCGGCCGCGCCCGCCGCTCCCAGCGCCGCCGTGGCGGTCAGCAGGGAGCGGGCGGGTCGGGGCGCGTGTCCTCGACCGCCCCGGGTCACGGACAGGTCTTCGACGAGTAGTCGACCGTGATGGCGGCGCTCTTGCTGACCGCCGTGCCGCTGGCCGGGTTCGTGCCCGTGGCGATCTTCTTGTTGCCCTCGGCGTTCGGATCGACGGTGCATGTGCCGGGTTGGACGTTGCCGAAGCCCGCGGAGCGCAGGTCGCTCACCGCCTTCTGCAGCTCCCCGGTCACGCCGGGCACGGTGGCGCCCTGGCCGTTGCTGGGGCTGATCGTGATGTTCGAGCCTGCCACCGCGCGTCCGGCTCCCGGCTCCTGCGCCGCGATGGTGCCCTCCGGCTCCGCCGAGTCGATCGCGTCACCCACGGTGACGTCGAAGCCGGCGTTGCGCAGCGTCGAGGTCGCCTGGTCGATGGACTGGCCGATCACGTTCGGCAGGTCGTCGAACCGCTGGCGGGTGAAGCTCGAGTCCACATCCGGGAAGTCGTCGCCGCCGTAGATCGAGTCGACGACGCTCTGCACGCCCTCGGCGATGCCGAAGCGGAGCTGGGAGAGCTTCGTTCCCTTGTAGGACCGAGCAAAAACGTCCGCGGTGCCCTCGGAGTTTCCGACCCAGGTGGCCGTCGCGACCTTGTTGCTGGACTCGATCATCCAGGTGTTCCACTGCTCGTGCGTGCCGGTCTTGCCCAGCAGCGGCGTGCCGTCGCCGGGGTTCGCCTGGCTGCCCGTGCCGCCGCGCTGCATGACGCCCTGGAGCGCGGATGACGCGGCCGCGGCCACCTTCGGATCGATCACCTGGGTGCACGTGGTGGCGGGGAGCGGCTTCTCGTTGCCGTCCTTGTCGACGATGCGGTCGATGGCCTTCGGCTGGCAGTAGACGCCGTTGTTGGCCACGGTCGCGTAGGCGCCCGCCATCGCCATGGGCGAGACGTACTGGATGCCGATCACCGAGGTCGCGACGCCCATGTTGAGGTCGGTGCCGTCGGCGTTGGTGACGCCCATCTTGTTGGCCACCTTGCCGATGTCGCAGAGGTCGAGCTCCGAGGCCATGGCGAGGTAGCCCGAGTTGAGCGAGTCGCGCGTGAACTGCATGGGCGTGCCGTAGTAGCCGGGCGCCTTGTCGAAGTTCAGGACCTTCTCATCCGTGTAGTTGATCCAGTCGCCGGTGCAGCTGTTCGGGATCTTGTCGATCACGCGATAGCGGCCGTCGACGCGCTCGTTGAGGGAATGACCCTTCTCGAGCCAGTCGACGAGCGTGAAGATCTTGAACGTCGACCCCGCGCCGAAGCCTCGCGAGTTGCCGTTCTTCAGCGTTCCGGCGTAGACGATCGACGTGAGGTTGGGATCGGTCTCGGCCGCGGCGGTCTCGTTGAAGGAGGTGTTCTGGGTGATCGACAGGATGCGCCCTGTGGAGGCCTCGAGGCTCACCGACGTCGCACCGAACTTCATGCCCTCGACCGAGGACGGGGCGCGGTCCTTCATGATCTGCTCAGCGGGCCACTGCACACGCATGTCGATCGTCGTATACACGTTCAGACCACCGCGCTGGAGGGCCTTGTCGCGGTCCTCCTGCGTCTCGCCGAAGGCGGGATCCGTCTTGATGATCGACTTCACGTACTGGCAGAAGTAGGCGGAACCCTGCGCCGTGATGCAGCCGGTGTTGGCGGGCTGGATGTTGGGGGTGATCGGTTCGATCGCCGCAGCGACGTAGGCGTCGCGGGTGATCTTGCCGTCGTCGAGCAGGCGGCTGAGCACGTAGAGCTGCCGGCTCTTCGTCGCGCTGTAGCCGTCGGCCGCCGCCAGATACTGCTCCTGGGTGATGGTGCCGTCGTCCAGGAGTGCAGTGAGCCCGGAGATCGACCGCAGATCGACGTCGTCGATGGATCCGTCCGGCGCCTTGTTGAACAGGGTGCCGTCGTTGCCGGAGATCGAGCCGCCGGCTTTGTCGATGCGGTACGTGTTCGGATTCTGCACGATCCCGGCGAGGGTCGCGGCCTGAGCGAGGCTGAGGTCCTTCGCGGCGACGCCGAAGTAGTGGCGCGCCGCGGCGTCGATGCCGTACGTCGTCCCGCCGAAGTTGGCGATGTTCAGATAGCCGAGAAGGATCTCCGTCTTGGAGTACTTCTGCTCGAGGGCGATGGCGTAGCGCATCTCCTGCAGCTTGCGCTGGATGCCCTCTGCGCCGGTGGCGTTGGTCGCGTCGGTGAAGCAGTTCGCGAGCACCTGATCGCGCGAGAGGGTCTCGGTGGCCTGCGCGTTGGACTCGCAGTTCTGGACGAGGATGTTCTTGACGTACTGCTGGCTGATCGAGGATCCGCCCTGGGTCTCGCCGCCGCCGCGGGCGTTCTGCAGCAGGGCGCGCGAGGTGCCGATGAGGTCGATGCCGCCGTGCTGGTAGTAGCGCGGGTCCTCGCTGGAGAGGATCGAGTCGTACATCACCGGCGCGACGCCGTCGAAGCCGACGGGGGAGCGGTTCTGGTCGTAGAACTGCGCGAGGACCTGCTGGTTGCCGTCGGGGTCGGTGTACCAGAACGTGGTCGGCAGCTGGAGGTCCTCGATGTCGAGGATGCTGGGCAGGTTGTCGAACATCGTGATGGCGCTCGACGCCGCCGCGCCCGACACGGCGATCGCGGGGGTCACCGTGGCCGCGATGAGCACTCCGGCGACCGTGCTGAGGCCGACGAGGCCGGCGATGCCGCCGAGCACACCGGTGGCCGTCCGTTTGGTATCAGGCATAGGCTGATCGTAAGGGAGTTAGCTGGGGGAAGCCTTGAGAACGCGCGGCCGGACACGGTCGTGCGTCACCGTCTTCCCAGATCAGCCGCCCTTTCCGTCGACCGCCCGCCACGCCGAGGAGTCCAGATGACGACGTGGGAGTACCTCACCACGCCCCTGCTCATTCACAACACCGCCGCCATCCTCAACAACTGGGGCAAGCAGGGGTGGGAGCTGGTCCAGGTGGTCCAGGGTCCCGAGGGCGGCCTCGTTGCCTACCTCAAGCGCCCCGTCGGCGGAGACGACACCCGGCAGAACGCGGGACTGGATGCTGCGGCTCAGGCCGCGCGCCAGTTCGACGGACAGTGAGGACCGCACGATGAGCAACTCCGACCGTCTCGCCGCACTGGGCATCGACCTGCCGGTCGTCGCCACACCCGCCGGCTCCTACGTGCCCGCGAAGGTGCACGGCGATCTCGTCTTCACCGCCGGACAGCTGCCGCTCGTCTCCGGCGCGCTTCCCGCGACCGGCAAGGTCGGCGACGGACACCGCCTGGTGGCTCCGTCCGACGCCCGCGAGTACGCCCGCCTCTGCGCGCTGAACGCGATCGCCGCTGCTGCGGCGGCCGTCGGAGACGTCGACCGGCTGACCGGTGTGGTGAAGGTGACCGGCTTCGTGGCATCCGTCCCCGAGTTCAGCGGACAGCCCGGAGTCATCAACGGCGCCAGCGACCTCCTCGGTGAGATCTTCGGCGACGAGGGCCGCCACGCCCGCTCGGCCGTCGGCGTTCCGGTGCTGCCGCTCGACAGCCCCGTCGAGGTCGAGGTCATCTTCTCCTTCGCCTGACCCCCCTTCGTGCCCGCCCCGCCCGGCCGGTGACCGCGAAACTGCACCCGGCCGTCCAGACAGAGGGGCTCACCCTACGTCTCGACGGCCCGATGCAGTCTCGGCGATGGGAGGCCGGGCGTGCGGGCGTGCGGGCGCGGGTGACGGATGCCGCGACCCAGGGCCGCGGCATCCGTCGTCGTCAGCGCACCTGCGCCGAGATGACGCTCATCACCGCGGTGTCGGCCAGCGTCGTCGTGTCGCCGACCTCCCGGCCCTCGGCGACGTCGCGCAGGAGGCGACGCATGATCTTGCCGGAGCGGGTCTTGGGCAGCTCCTCGACGATGTAGACGTCGCGGGGGCGGGCGATCGGGCCGATCTGCTCGCCGACCCACTGCCGCAGCGTCTGGGCCAGGCCCTCGGGCGAGTGCGCCTTCAGGTAGCTCTGCTTGATGATGACGAACGCGGCGACGGCCTGGCCGGTGGTCTCGTCCGACGCTCCGACGACGGCGGCTTCCGCGGTCGCCTCGTGCGCGACGAGGGCCGACTCGATCTCGGCCGTGGACAGACGGTGACCCGAGACGTTCATGACGTCGTCCACGCGTCCGAGCAGCCAGACGTCGCCGTCGTCGTCCAGCCGCGCGCCGTCGCCGGCGAAGTAGTACCCCTGGGCGGCGAACTTCTCCCAGTACGTCTCGACGTAGCGTTCGGGGTCGCCCCAGATGCCGCGGAGCATCGACGGCCACGGTTCGGTGACCACGAGCAGTCCGCCGTTGCCCTCGCCCACGGGCTCACCCGCGTCATCCACCACGTCGATGGAGATGCCGGGGATGGGAACCTGCGCCGATCCGGGCTTCGTCTCGGTCACGCCGGGCAGTGCCGAGATCATGATCGCGCCCGTCTCGGTCTGCCACCACGTGTCGATGATCGGTGTGCTGTCGTGGCCGATGACGCCGCGGTACCACATCCACGCCTCCGGGTTGATGGGCTCTCCGACCGAGCCGAGGAGGCGCAAGGACGACAGGTCGAAGCCGCCGGGCACGTCGCGGCCGATCTTCATGAACGACCGGATCGCCGTGGGCGCCGTATAGAAGATGGAGACGCCGTACTTCTGGATGATCTCCCACCACCGACCCGGATGCGGGGTGTCGGGCGTGCCCTCGTAGAGCACCTGGGTGGCGCCGTTGGCCAGCGGGCCATAGGTGACGTAGGTGTGGCCGGTGACCCAGCCGATGTCGGCCGTGCACCAGTAGACGTCGGTCTCGGGGTGGACGTCGTGCACGACGCGGTTCGTGAAGGCCGCCTGCGTCAGGTAGCCGCCGGAGGTGTGGAGGATGCCCTTCGGCTTCCCCGTGGTTCCTGACGTGTAGAGGATGAAGAGCGGGTTCTCCGACGGGAACGGCTGAGCCTCGTGATCGGCGGATGCCGCCGCCACCGCCTCGTGCCACCAGAGGTCGCGACCCTCGGTCCATTCCACCTCGTTGCCGCCGCGGCGCACGACCAGCACGTGCTCGACGCTCTCCTGCACGCCGGAGCCGTTGCGGTCGGCGAGGGCCTGGTCGACGGCGGGCTTCAGCGCCGACACCTTCCCCTTGCGGTAGCCGCCGTCGGCGGTGATGACGAGCTTGGCGCCGGCGTCGTCGATCCGCGCGCGCAGGCTGTCGGCCGAGAAGCCGCCGAAGACGACCGAGTGGATGGCGCCGATGCGTGCGACGGCAAGCATGGATGCCACGGCCTCCGGGATCATCGGAAGGTAGATGGCGACGCGGTCTCCCGCGCCGATGCCGAGGCCCTCCAGGACGGTCGCGACGCGCTTGACCTCATCGGTCAGCTCGGCGTACGTGACCCGGCGCTCATCGCCGTTCTCGCCCTCCCACAGCAGCGCGACCCGATCGCCGTCGCCCGCCTCGACGTGACGGTCGAGGCAGTTGTAGGCGACGTTGAGCTCCCCGTCGCCGTACCAGGAGGCGAACGGCGGGTTCGACCAGTCGAGAACCTCGGTGAACGGCGTGTGCCAGTGCAGCAGCTCGCGCGCCTGGTCGCCCCAGAACCCGAGACGGTCCTCGGCGGCGCGGGCGTAGAGGTCGGCGGTGCCGACCGCGTCGGCGGCGAAGGCCGGCTCGGGCGCGAAGCGCCGCGTCTCGGTGAGAAGGTGGTCGATGTTGCTGCTCATGCGGCGCTCCTTTGCGGGCCGTGCGTCTGTCATTCGCGCCGTCCGGAGAGGCCGACGCGACAGCACCATTCAGCCATCGGGGCACCGTCGGCGCTACCTCCGTTAGTTGGTGGATCGTGTGGGCCGACACGTTCCGCATCCGCGGGGTGGACTCTGTCGCTCAATGGAGCATCCGTGGTTCATTTTGCGACACTGCCGATATATCGGTGAGAACCGGTGGATGCGTTTGAATGGGCGCAGAGCCTTGCGTATGCTCAGGTCCGGCCGAACTTCGATTCTGGCATCGCAGCCCCCAACCCCCCTGGGGCGCTGCACGAGGCGGCATCCCATTCCCCCCATGGGATGCCGCCCTTCTCTTATCTTCTTCACGCTGTTCGGTGCGGACGTCCTCCCCATGCGGGGGCTTGTGCGGACAGTCCTCCAATCGGCTTCCGCGCTCGATGACCGACGGATGCTGCGGCCTACCGTCGTGGCATGTCCGAGCCGTTCGTCGTCACGCCGAGGGCCGCCGCCGCGCCGATGGTCGGCCGTCAGGCGGCGGGACGGCGGGACGCGGCCCGTGACGGGGCTCTCAAGGACCGTTCGACGGTGGCAGCTGCGCGGCCCGGAATGGCTCCGACGGAGCCGGCGGTCGCGCAGCAGCCGAACACGGCATCGCCGGACAGCCCGCGTGCACCCGCGTTCGTACCGGCCGCCACGGAGCCGAAGCCGGAGGTCCCGCTTCGGGTCGCCGTCGACCGGCCCGCCGCGCTGGAGCCGCTCGGTCGCTACCTCGACGATGACCTCGTCACCGACCTGTTCGTCAACGGGGGCGCCGGGCTCTTCGTCGACCGGGGTCACGGACCCGTCCGTCAGCAGGCGTGGCGCGCCGGAGAAGAAGAGGTGCGCGCGCTCGCGGTCGCCCTGATCGCGCTGGGCGGCCGGCACATCGACGACGCCACCCCGTGCGTGGATGTCCGGCTCGACGGCGGCATGCGCGTCCATGCGGTCCTCCCGCCGGTGTCGGCAGAGGGGACCGCGATCTCCATCCGGGTGCCGCGCCTCGGCGCCGCCGATCTCGACCGGCTCGAACGCCGCGGCATGTTCTCCACGGCGACCGGCGCGCGGCTGCGCGAGATCGTCGAACGGCGGGAGAACGTGCTCATCACCGGAGCCGCCGGCGCGGGCAAGACGACCCTGCTCGCCGCGCTCCTCGCATCCGCTCCCGCCCAGGAGCGGATCGTCACGATCGAAGACGTCGCAGAGCTGCGCATCGACCATCCGCACCACGTGCGACTCGAGGCGCGTCAGCCCAACCTCGAGGGCGTGGGTGCGATCGGACTGGCCCGTCTGGTGCGGGAGGCGCTGCGGATGCGGCCCGACCGGCTCGTCGTCGGGGAATGCCGCGGCGACGAGGTGCGCGAACTGCTGTCCGCGCTCAACACCGGGCATGACGGCGGCGCCGGCACGGTGCATGCGAATGGACTCGACGACGTGCCGGCTCGGCTGGAGGCCCTCGGCGCCCTCGCCGGCCTCGACGCGGTCGCCCTCGCCCGCCAGGTCGTGAGCGCGATCCACTGGGTCATCCACGTCGCCCGCGACGGCACCGGACGGCGGATCGTCTCCGGCATCGGGCGGCCGACGATGGATGACCGCGATCGGCTGGCCGTCAGGGTCGAGGAGCTGTCATGACGGCGCGCGCGTCGGCGTCCCTGCGCACGGCGCGGTCCGGGCGATGGCGACGCGGTCGCCCGGTCGGCGTCGACGGCGCGGCGGCGGAGGTCGTGCTGCAGCTCGCAGTGCTGCTGCAGGCGGGCATCGCCCCCGGCCGCGCCTGGCAGCACCTCGCGGACAGCGGCGACGAGACGGCTCGTGCGGTCGTGGCGGACGTGACGCGGGGCGTCGCCCTCCCCGTCGCCGTCGCTGCCCGCGGCGACGATTGGCGCGAGGTGGGGGCCGCCTGGCACGTCGCGTCCACGGTCGGCGCACCGCTCGCACTGAGCCTGCGCTCCATCGCCGCGGCTCTCCGCGACGCCGGAGAGGCCGCCGACGAGGTGCGTGTCGCGCTCGCCGAGCCGGCGGGCACGGCCCGGCTCATGTCGTGGCTGCCTCTCGTGGCGGTCGGGCTCGGGATCGCCCTCGGCTTCGACACGCTGCGGGTGCTCATGACCAACCCGATCGGCATCGGCTGCCTCATCGGCGGCGTGTGCCTGATCTTCGCCGCCCACCGCTGGACGCGTGCGCTGGTGGTCACGGCCCGACGGAGCAGCGGGGTCCCCGGGATCGACGCCGAGCTCGTGGCGATCGGGCTCAGCGGGGGAGCGTCCATCGACCGGGCACGGAGCATCGTCGCGACGGCCACCGGGCGCGAGCCCGACGGCGCCATGGAGACGGTGCTGACACTGTCCCGGACGGCGGGCGTGCCCGCCGTCGAGCTGCTGCGGGCATCGGCGACCCTCTCCCGCCATCGAGCCCGCACCGACGGACGCCTTCGTGCCGCGGCGCTGTCGTCCCGACTCCTTCTTCCTCTCGGCGTGTGCACCCTGCCGGCGTTCCTGCTGCTCGGCGTGGCTCCGATGCTGCTGAGCGTCCTCTCCTCGACATCCCTCTCGCTGTGACCCCGACGTGTCCACCCACCCATCCCTTCCAGAGAAAGAGCACGCATGTCCACCATCCACATCCCGACCGCACCGTGGTACCGATCGACCCGGCGGCGGAACGCCTCGCCTGCACCGCTCGCATCACGCGGAGAGAACCGTCTCCCGGCCCTGAGCAGCCGGCGCGCGGCCGCTCTCTTCGGCGACGAGACCGGTGCCGCCACGGCCGAATACGCCATCGCCACGATGGCGGCGGTGGCCTTCGCCGGGCTGCTCGTCATCATCATGCGCAGCGACGAGGTGCGCGGCATCCTGACGGATCTGGTCCGCCGCGCACTCACCGTCGCGTGACCGCCCGGGCGGCGCCGCATGTCATCGGACGCGGGCGGGCCCTCGCGTCCACCGTGCTCCGGACGGTCGCCGGCGACAGGGGAGCGGTGGCGGCGGAATTCGCCGTCGCCCTCCCCGCGGTCGTGCTCGTCGTCCTGCTGGCCTCGTCGGCGCTCGGCGCCTGCGCCATGCAGGTCCGGCTGCAGGACGCGGCGGCCGATGCGGCGCGTCTCGCCTCGCGCGGCGAAGACCCCGGTCGCATCGCGCAGCCCGTCGCAGAGGTGGGCGGCACCGTCGCGGTGAGCACCCGCGGCGATCTGATCTGCGTCACGGCGACGGCCGGTGCGGGCATCATTCCGGTCACGCTGACAGCCGGCTCCTGCGCGCTGGACGGCGGCCGCTGATGGCGGGGACCCTGCTGTCGCTCGGCATCGCCGTGTGCGGAGCGACCGTCGCCGCCGCCCTCGTCACGGCGGGAGCGGCGGCCGCGTTCGGTCAGCAGCTGGCCGGAATCGCCGATGCCGCCGCCCTCGCGGCGGCCGACGCGGCGTCCGGTGCGATCACCGGCATCCCGTGCGACCGGGCGGCCGAAGTGGCCTCGGCGACCGGCGCCGAGATCGTCTCCTGCAGCCTCGACGGGCTCATCGCGACGGTCGAGGTCTCGTCGTCCTTCCTCCGGCTCCCGGCCTCCGCGACGGCGCGTGCGGGGCCTCCGCCGTCGTGAGGGCGACGCATTCCGCCGCGCCGAGCCGCCGCAGCCGCGCGGCCTGATTCACAGTGTGCGGTGTGTATGGTGTGCAACGAAGAAGGGACCACCAGTGCCACAGAAAGCGTCGACGGGCAAGAAGCTCGTGATCGTCGAGTCGCCGACCAAGATGAAGTCCATTCAGGGCTACCTCGGCGACGGGTACGAGGTGCTGAGCTCGGTCGGCCACATCCGCGACCTCGCCGACCGCCGCGACATCCCCGCCGAGCTGAAGAAGACGTCCATCGGCAAGTACTCGATCGACATCGAGAACGAGTTCGCTCCTTATTACGTGGAGTCCGAGCGCGGCAAGAAGACCGTCGCCGAGCTGAAGCGCGCCCTCCGCGGCGCCGACGAGCTCCTGCTCGCCACAGATGAGGACCGCGAGGGCGAGGCCATCGCGTGGCACCTCCTCGAGGCGCTGAAGCCGAAGGTCCCCGTCAAGCGCATGGTGTTCCACGAGATCACCCAGGATGCGATCCGTGCGGCCGTCGACAACACGCGCGAGCTCGACCTCGACCTCGTCGACGCGCAGGAGACCCGCCGCATCCTCGACCGCCTCTACGGGTGGGACGTCTCGCCCGTGCTCTGGATGAAGGTCCAGCAGGGCACGTCTGCCGGTCGTGTGCAGTCCGCCGCCATCCGCCTCGTGGTCGATCGTGAGCGCGAGCGCATGGCGTTCGTGTCCGCGTCCTACTGGGACGTCGAGGCGCAGGCGTCGAAGACGTCCGACTCCTTCGGCGTCAAGCTGTCGCGTCTCGCCGGCGCGCAGATCGCCCGCGGCTCCGACTTCGACGACACCGGTTCGCTCAAGAAGGCCGTCGTCGTCCTCGACGAGGCCCAGGCCGCCGAACTCGCCACCCAGGTGACGGCGGCGGGCGAAGCATCCGTCTCCTCCCTCGAGTCCAAGCCGGGCACCCGTCGTCCGTACGCTCCCTTCACCACCTCCACGCTCCAGCAGGAGGCCGGCCGCAAGCTCTCCATGAGCGCGAAGCACGCGATGAGCGTCGCCCAGCGTCTCTACGAGAAGGGCTTCATCACCTATATGCGCACCGACTCGCAGTCGCTGTCGGCGCAGGCGATCGGCGCGGCGCGCGAGCAGGCCGTCCAGCTCTACGGCAAGGACGCGGTGCCGCTGCAGCCCCGCCTCTACAAGAGCAAGAGCAAGAACGCGCAGGAGGCCCACGAGGCCATCCGTCCGTCGGGCGAGCACTTCCGCACGCCGTCCTCGATCTCCGGTCAGCTCGACCGCGACGAGCAGCGACTGTACGACCTGATCTGGAAGCGCACCGTCGCCAGCCAGATGTCCGACGCCAAGTACGAGACCACGACGGTCACGCTCGAGGTGAAGGCGGTCGACCGCATCGCCGAGTTCACCGCCTCCGGCACGGTCTACACCTTCAAGGGCTTCCTCGAGGCCTACGAGGAGGGCTCCGACGAGAAGCGCGGCGACGCCGACAAGGCCGACGACCAGTCGCTGCCGCAGCTCGCCGTCGGCGACACGCTGCGCCTGCACGACGTCGAGGCGAAGGGTCACGCGACCAACCCGAAGCCCCGCTACACAGAGGCGTCGCTGGTCAAGGCTCTCGAGGAGCGCGGTATCGGCCGTCCCTCCACGTTCGCGAGCATCATCGACACGATCATCGCGCGCACCTATGTCTCCAAGCGGGGCCAGGCGCTCGTCCCCAGCTGGCTCGCCTTCAGCGTCGTCCGGCTGCTCGAGGAGCACTTCCCCGATCTCATCGACTACGACTTCACGGCCGCGATGGAAGACGACCTCGATGCCATCGCCCGCGGCGAGCAGCGTCGCGTCGAATGGCTCACCGAGTTCTACTTCGGCTCGGAGGGTCACGTCGGACTGCGGAACGTCGTGGAGAACCTGGGCGAGATCGACGCGCGGGAGCTCAACTCCCGCCCGATCACCGACACCGCGACCCTCCGCATCGGCCGCTACGGCCCGTACCTCGAGGTCATCGACCCGGAGGCGCCGGAGGCCAAGCCGCGGATCGTCAACATCCCCGAAGACCTCGCGCCCGACGAGCTGACGCCCGCGAAGGCGCAGGAGCTGGTCGATGCACCCGTCGCGGGCGACCGCGTGCTGGGCACCCACCCGGAGTCGGGCAAGCTCATCGTCGTCAAGGACGGCCGCTACGGCCCCTACGTGCAGGAGCTCGAGCCGGAGGAGCCCGGAACGGTCGACGAGGCGACGGGCGAAGTGCTCGAGGCCGCTCCCGAGCCGCCGAAGAAGCGCGCGGCGAAGGGCACCAAGGCGGCGGCGAAAAAGGATGCTGCGCCCAAGCCCCGCACCGCGTCGCTGTTCAAGTCGATGACCGTCGACACCGTCGACCTCGAGACCGCGGTGCAGCTGCTGTCGCTCCCGCGCGAGGTGGGCGTCGACCCGGAGTCCGGCGAGACGATCACCGCTCAGAACGGACGGTACGGTCCGTATCTGAAGAAGGGCACCGATTCGCGCACGCTCGACAGCGAGCAGCAGCTGCTCGACATCGAGCTGCCCGCCGCCCTCGAGATCTACGCGCAGCCGAAGTACGGCGCCCGCCGTGCGTCGAGCGCGCTCGCGGAATTCGAGGCGGATCCGGTGAGCGGCAAGCCCATCCGCATCCGCGACGGCCGCTTCGGCGCCTACGTGACCGACGGCGAGACGAACGTCACGATCCCGCGCGGTCAGATGCCCGCCGACATCACCTACGAGATCGCGGTGCAGATGCTTGCCGACAAGCGCGCCAAGGGCCCGGCGCCCAAGCGTGCGACGACGCGCAAGCCCGCGGCGCGCAAGGCTCCGGCGAAGAAGTCCTCGTGACTCAGGCCGCCTCCGGCGGTCGCCCGACGAACGCCGGGCGAGGACTGTTCATCACGCTCGAGGGCGGCGACGGCGCGGGCAAGACGACCCAGGCCGCGCTCCTCGAGGCATGGCTGACGGATGCCGGACGCACCGTCGTGCGCACCCGCGAGCCCGGCGGGACCGACGTGGGGGTGCTCGTGCGCGACATCGTGCTGCACCACCGCGGCGAGATCGCACCGCGCGCGGAGGCGCTGCTGTACGCCGCCGACCGCGCCCATCATGTGGAGACCGTCGTCCGGCCGGCGCTGGAGCGCGGCGACGTCGTGATCCAGGACCGCTACCTCGACTCGTCGGTCGCCTACCAGGGCGCCGGACGGGTGCTGGGCTCGGCGGAGGTGCGCGACCTCTCCCTCTGGGCCACCGGCGGGCTGCTCCCCGACGTGACGGTGCTCCTGGACGTCGACCAGTCCGTCGCCCGCGGCCGCCTGGACGCGGACGACAAGCCCTTCGACCGGCTCGAGTCGGAGCAGAGCGCGTTCCACGAGCGGGTGCGGTCGGAGTTCCTGGCCCTCGCCGCCGCGGAGCCGGACCGCTTCCTGGTGCTCGACGCCGCACGTCCGATCGACGACCTCGCCGCCGCCGTGCGCGATCGCGTCTCCGGAGCTCTCGACGCCTGACCCGTGTCGCGTTCCGACCGTAGTGCTCGATGGGCAGTCCTGATTATGGGGCGAGGAGCGCCGGCGACCAGACGGATCGTGCCGACGTCGGCCGACTGAGGGCGTTCCGACTCGCCGCGCCCGCTCAACGGCTGTATCCGCTCGCAGGCGGTACCCGTTCGACGGCCGGGACCCGCTCACAGGCTCAACCTGAACCGGCGGGGCCGTCCGGGGCCGCGGTTAGGCTGGTGACCATGGACGCCCCCGCCGCCGCCCCTGCGGTCGAACGCCACGTCGCGTTCCCGTGGGACGACGTGTGGGGTCAGGACGACGCGGTCCGCACGCTGGCGGCCGCGGCATCCGATCAGGCCGGCATGACCCACGCGTGGCTCATCACCGGCCCGCCCGGCTCCGGTCGATCGACGCTGGCCCACGCCTTCGCCGCCTCGCTGATCGCCGAGCCCGGCGACGAGGCGGCGATGCGGCAGGTGCTCGCGGGCACGCATCCCGACCTCACCGCGCTGCGCACCGAGGGCGTCATCATCACCATCAAGGACGCCCGCTCGCTCGTCGAGCGCTCCTACTTCTCCCCGTCGCTGGGGCGCTACCGCGTGATCGTGATGGAAGACGCCGATCGCATGGTCGAGCGCACGTCCAACGTGCTGCTCAAGGCCCTCGAGGAGCCGCCGGAGCGCACCGTGTGGATCCTCTGCGCCCCCAGCGAGGCCGACCTGCTGCCGACCATCCGCTCGCGCGTGCGGGTGCTGCGCCTGCGCGAGCCCGACGTCGAGGACGTCGCGCGCCTCATCGAGCAGCGCACGGGCGTCGACCACGCCACCGCCGAGCAGTCCGCACGGCACGCGCAGCGTCACATCGGCATGGCGCAGAGACTGGCGACGGATGCCGCGGCCCGCGGCCGACGGGATGACACCCTCCGTGGCGTGCTGCAGGTGCGCGGTGTGAGCGGCGCCGTCGACGTCGCCGGGCGCATCGTCCAGGCGGCGACCGAGGACGCGAAGGCCCTCACCGCGGAGCGCGACGAGGCGGAGCGGTCCAGTCTGCTGCGCACCGTGGGCGTCGCCCCGGGAGCGGCCGTGCCGCCCGCTGTGCGCTCGCAGATCTCCGCCCTCGAGGATGAGCAGAAGCGCCGCGCGACGCGCAGCCTCCGCGACGGCATCGACCGGGTGCTCACCGACCTCCAGTCGCTGTTCCGCGACGTCGTCCTGCTGCAGTTCGGGCGCGCCGACGACCTGATCAACCGCGAGCTCGAGTCCGAGCTCAGGTCGGTGGCCGCGGCCTGGGACCCGCGTCGCACGATGGTCGTCCTCGATCAGATCGCCGACACGCGGCGCAACCTGGAGCAGAACGTCGCTCCGGTCCTGGCTCTGGAGAGCATGCTCGTGACCGTCGCCACCGGGAGGACCCCCTGAGGATGAACAACCCCACCGTCACCCCGCGCCCGCGCCGAGCGCGGCGGCTCATCTCGCTCGTCGCGGGGCTGGCGGCGGCATCCGTCGTCCTGTCAGGCTGCCTGTACTCGATGATCCCCGAGGCCGGTCCGACGTCCACCGCCAGCGCCGCTCCCGACACCGAGGGCGTGTCGACAGAGTTGCTGCCGTACTACGGGCAGACGCTGTCGTGGGAGTCCTGCGGCGGATCTGGCTTCGACTGCACGACGGTGCGCGCGCCGCTCGACTGGTCCGACCCGTCGAAGGGCGACGTCGACCTCTCGGTCATCCGCCACCGCGCAGAGAGCGGCACGGCGATCGGCTCGCTGCTGACCAACCCCGGCGGTCCCGGCGCGAGCGGGGTGGCGCTCGTGCGCGACTCGCTCTCCTTCGCCGTCGGCGACGAGCTGTCCTCCGACTTCGACGTCATCGGCTTCGACCCCCGCGGAGTCGGCGAATCCACCGCGGTGACCTGCCTGGATCCGGCGGGGATGGACGCGTACCTGTTCGACATCCCCTCGGCCCCCCGCGGATCCGACGCCTGGACCGCCGAGCTGCAGACCGCCAGCACGACGTTCGCCGACGCATGCGAGGCGAACAGCAACGGCATCCTGCCGTACATCACCACCGACGCGGCCGCCCGCGACATGGACCTCCTCCGCGGCGTGCTCGGCGACAAGACGCTCACCTACCTCGGCTACTCGTACGGCACGTTCCTCGGCGCCACCTACGCCAAGCTCTTCCCCGAGAAGGTCGGCAGGCTCGTCCTGGACGGCGCGATCGACCCCTCGGTCTCGGGTCTCGACGTCGGCATCACGCAGGGCGTGGGCTTCGAATCCGCACTCCGCGCCTACATGGCCGACTGCATCGCCGGCAGCGACTGCCCGTTCCGCGGCACGGTCGACGACGGCATGGCCGACCTCGGCACGCTGCTCGCCGCTGTCGACCGCACGCCGCTGCCCGCATCCGACGGACGGCAGCTGGGCTCGAGCTCACTGCTCACGGCGATCATCGCCGCGCTGTACTCGCAGGACAGCTGGCCCTACCTCTCGCAGGCGCTGTCCGGCGCACTGCAGGGCGACCCGGAGGTCGCCTTCCAGCTGGCCGACTTCTACTACGGCCGCTCGAACGGGTCGTACGACGACAACTCCACCGAGGCGTTCAGCGCGTACAACTGCATGGACTACCCCGACGACGCCACGCAGGAGCAGAAGGACGCCGCCGACGCGCGCCTGGCAGCTGAAGCCCCCACCATCGCGCCCTACTGGCAGGGCGGCGACGCCTGTGCCGTCTGGCCGTACCCGCCCACCGGTGTGCGCGAGCCGATCGCGGCCGAGGGTGCTGCTCCGATCGTCGTGGTGGGCACGACCAACGACCCGGCGACACCCTACGAGTGGTCGGTCTCGCTCGCGGATCAGCTGTCCTCCGGCGTGCTCATCACCCGCGTGGGGGAGGGGCACACCGGCTTCAACAAGGGCAACGCCTGCGTCGACGACGCCGTGATCGCCTACCTCACCGCGGGAACCGTCCCCGACGACGGACTGCGCTGCGAGTGAGAGGAGGGGATGCTGCGGCTGCAGCATCCCCTCCTCTCGCTCGGTCTCGGCTCAGCGCCGGAGCACCTTGCGTGCCAGCGAGTTGCCGAAGAACTGCACCGCCTGCACGATCACGACGATGACGAGCACCGCCGCCCACGTCACCGCGGGGTTGAACTGGCGGAAGCCGTTGACGATCGCGAACTGACCGAGCCCGCCGGCCGCCACGACGCCGGCCATGGCCGTCATGTCGACGAGCGCGACGACGATGAACGTGTAGCCGAGGATGAGTGGGCCCAGCGCCTCACGCGGCACGAGCCGGAAGAGGATGCGCGAACGGCTCGCCCCTGCCGCGCGTGCGGCCTCGATGACACCGGGCCGCACGGTCAGCAGGTTCTGTTCCACGACGCGGCCGATCGCGAACATCGACGCCAGGGAGATGGCGAAGATGCCGAACTCGATGCCGATGCCGCGGATGCCGAGCCCGCGAGCGAGGGGCTGCACGGCGGCGAGCAGGATGATGAACGGGATCGGACGGAACGTGTTGACCAGCACGTTCAGCACGGTGAACGCGATGCGCTGCGGGAACAGGCTGCCGGCGCGGGTCGCATAGAGGGCGAGGCCGACGAGCAGCCCCGCGATGCCGCCGAACACGAGGCTGAGCGTCACCATCAGCAGCGTCTCGGCCGTCGCCGACCAGAGCTGGGGCAGAAGCTCGATGAGCCTATCCACGGGCGTCCTCCTCGATGAGCGGCGCGACGGCGCCGGCGGCGGCCACCGCGCGGTCGAGAGCCGCGGGATCGCCGGTGAGCGCGAGCGTGAGGTGTCCGAAGACCCGCCCGCGGATGTCGTTGATGCCGCCGTGGATCAGCTCGAAGCGCACGCCCTCCGCCGACAGCGCGGCGAAGACGTCGGCCTGGGTGACATCGCCGTCGCGCACGGTGAACGTGACGATCCGACCGGGATGCCGCGCCCGGAGCGCCTGCCACTGCTCGCCGCGCGGCACGTCCTCGACGATGCTCGACACGAAGCGGCGAGTCGCCGTCTGCGCCGGGGCGGAGAGGATGTCGAAGACCGCGCCTTGCTCGATGATGCGCCCGCCGTCCATGACGATCACGCGGTCGGCGATGGAGCGCACGACGTCCATCTCGTGCGTGATGACGAGGATCGTCACACCCAGCTCGCGGTTGACCCGGCGCAGCAGCGCGAGGACCTCCGCCGTGGTGTCAGGATCGAGCGCGCTCGTCGCCTCGTCGGCGAGCAGGATGCGCGGGTTCGTCGCCAGCGCCCGTGCGATGCCGACGCGCTGCTTCTGCCCGCCGGAGAGCTGCTCGGGATGGCTCCCCGCCTTGCCGGAGAGGCCGACGAACTCGAGGAGCTCGGCGACGCGCGCCGTGATCTCGCCCTTCGGACGACGGGCGACCTCGAGCGGGTACGCCACGTTGCCGGCGACGGTCCGCGAGTCGAAGAGGTCGAACTGCTGGAAGATCATGCCGATGTCGCCGCGGAGGGCGCGCAGCTCGCGCTCGCCGAAGCGGGTGATGTCGGCGCCGTCGACCTCGACGCTCCCCGAGGTCGGCTTCTCGAGCGCGTTGACGAGCCGCAGCACGGTGCTCTTGCCGGCGCCGGAGTAGCCGACGATGCCGCAGACCTCGCCGGCGGCGACGTCCAGATCGACGTCGTCGACGGCGATGACGGGCTCGGCGCCCTTCCGGGCGGGCGGGTACGTCTTGGTGACGCCGCGCAGTCGGATCAGGGTCATGGGTGCATCTCCTCGGGATGACGCACCGACGGCCCGCCGGAGCGGGCCGTCGGCGGTGGGCTCCTACTGGTTGGCGCGGATGTCGTCCTCGACGTCAATCAGCGCCTTCTGGAGGTCGGCGACCGGCGTCGTGACGAACACCGCCGTCCCGCCTGCGGCCTCCTGGGCGCCGTCGAGCACGCCCTGCGTGTTCTGGTAGATCTCGACGAGCTTCTTGTACGTCGGGTTGTCGGCA
Source organism: Microbacterium lemovicicum (assembly GCF_003991875.1). Lineage (NCBI taxonomy): Bacteria > Bacillati > Actinomycetota > Actinomycetes > Micrococcales > Microbacteriaceae > Microbacterium > Microbacterium lemovicicum. Next base: position 2,432,205 of record NZ_CP031423.1, on the reverse strand, counting down.
TCCGCAGCCTTGGCGGCGAAGATGTTCACGTACGGCACCGCGTTCGGGTCCGACGGGTCGTCCTTCGCGATCGCGTCGTCGAAGGTGAGGTTCGCGTCTGCGACGAAGTCGTTGTTGATGATCGCCGCGGCGACGTCGGGCAGCGAGGTCGCCGTCAGCGCGGCATCCAGAGCCTCGACCTTCACCTTCGAGTCGGGCTGCACGTCGGCCACCGTCGAGAAGATCGAGCCGCCGTCGGCGAGCTCGATGAGACCGGCCGACTGGAGCACGAGCAGACCGCGGGCCTGGTTGCTGTCGTCGTCGGGGACGACCACGGTCGAGCCCGCGGGGATGTCGGCGACGTCGTCGTACTGCGTCGAGTAGAGCGCGAGCGGGTAGATCGCCGTCGCGCCGACGGGCTGCAGGTCGTCGTCGGAGGCGACGTTGTAGGTGGCGAGGTACACGATGTGCTGGAACTGGTTGAGGTCCAGCTCGCCGGCCGACAGAGCCGGGTTGGGCTGCGTGTACTCGGTGAAATCGACGATGTCGACCGAGATGCCTTCGGCGGCTGCGGCCTCCGTGTAGGTCTCCCAGTAGGGGTCGCCCGCGCCGACGACGCCGATGCGCACCGGCGCGGAGGAGGAGCCGTCGGAGCCGGCGGAGTCGGAGCCGCCCGCGCAGGCGCTGAGCAGGAGGGCGACGGGGATGGCGAGAGCCGCTGCGGTGATGAGTCTTCTGGACTTGGACATAGGGGAACTCCTCGGATCGACGTCCGCGACTGCGGTGTCGACCGCAAGCGCGACCGGGGCGCCGCACTCGCCTCGCCGCGGAACCGTGACGACGCTACGTGCCGGTTGCGCGTCCGCGGAATCGGCCGTAACACGTCGACACGCGGCCGAACCCGCCTCCGACCGCGGTTCGCGAGGGCCGTGGCGACAGGGTAGGATTGTGGATCGTGCATCGCGTGAGCGAGGCGCGCCACCTTAGCTCAGTCGGCAGAGCGATTCACTCGTAATGAATAGGTCAAGGGTTCGATTCCCTTAGGTGGCTCGGATGATTCGGGCCCGCTGCGGCGGGCCTTCGTCGTACTCGTCCGGAACGGCGGGCCCATGGACTCGACGCTCGATGCCGTCGTGGAGATCTTCGCGTGGACGGGCTTCGGACTCGGCGCCCTGATCGCCGGCGTCGCCCTGGTGCTTTTCCTGCTCGACGGCACGTGGGTGCGCGTGCAGGCGGTCGTCGAAGAGGGCGAGCACGGCGTGCTCGCGCGGTGGTTCGGCGAGGACGGCGGCGTCAACGAGGCTCCGCTGAGCGCACATGACCACGCCGCCCTCGGCGGCCGCGACATGGTCGAGGTCTACGCCCGCCGCGGCTGGATGAACCGGATGCGCACGACGCCCGGCTCCCCGGCGGTGCGGGCCGCCAAGCTCCTGTCGCTGGGACTGATCGGCGTCGGCGTGGTGGCCCTCATCACCTCGTGGATCCTGCTGTTCGTGCGCGGCTGACCCTCGTCGCAGCCCACCGCCGCCCCGCACCGCCACCATCCAGGGGCGCGGCAGGATGGGTCATCGGTGGCGCAGAGGAGCCTTCGCTAGATAAGCTAGCGAAATGACTCCGCCTCCGACCCGGCGCACCCGCGCGTCCGTCTCGCCGTCACGCTGGCTGCGCGTCGGCATCCCCGCGCTCCTCGTCCTGATCTGGCTCATCGGCGGATCGATCGGCGGACCGTACTTCGGAAAGGTCGACGAGGTCTCCTCGAACGATCAGTCGAGCTTTCTCCCGCAGAGCGCGGATGCGACCCAGGTGAGTGAGCGTCTCCCGGAGTTCCTCGGCGACGAGAGCATCCCCGCCGTGGTGGTCGTGACCGGTGACGGTGCGCTCTCCGAGACGCAGATCGCCGACATCCAGTCGCTCGCCGAGACCATCGGCGGTGTCGAGGGCGTGCAGGACGGCGTCTCGCCGCCCATCGTCTCCGACGACGGCGAGGCGGCGCAGATCTTCGTGCCGATCGACGCGTCGGGGGAGGTCCGCGACAGTGTCGAGGCGGTGCGGACGGCGGTCCAGGCCGCTCTGCCCGACGGGCTGCAGGCATGGGTGACGGGCCCCGCGGGCTTCACCGCCGACCTCGTCAAAGGCTTCCTCGGCATCGACGGCCTCCTGCTCGGCGTCGCCCTCGGCGCTGTCTTCGTGATCCTCGTGATCGTCTACCGCTCGCCGCTGCTGCCGATCCTCGTGCTGCTGACCTCGGTCTTCGCGCTCTGCGTGGCGCTCCTGACGGTCTGGTGGCTGGCCAAAGCCGGCATCTTCGTCCTCAACGGCCAGGTGCAGGGCATCCTGTTCATCCTCGTGATCGGTGCCGCCACCGACTATGCGCTGCTCTACGTCGCCCGCTTCCGAGAGGCGATCGGCGAGGGCGAGAGGAGGTGGGATGCCACGACCCGGGCCTGGCGCGGAGCGTTCGAGCCGATCATCGCCTCGGGCGGCACGGTGATCGCGGGCCTCCTCTGCCTCCTGCTGTCCGACCTCGCGACGAACCGCGCCCTCGGTCCGATCGCCTCCATCGGCATCGTCTTCGCCGTGCTCTCTGCGCTCACCTTCCTGCCCGCGCTCCTCGCCCTGTTCGGCCGCGCCGCGTTCTGGCCGTTCACCCCGAAGCGGGCCGTCGCCGGCATCCCCGACGACCTGACCCAGCCGGTGACCGGCATCTGGCCGCGTCAGGCGCGGTTCGTGGCGCGCCACGCCCGCCCGGTGTGGATCGTGTGCACCGTCGTGCTCCTCGCGGCCGCGGCGGGAGTCCTCCAGCTCAAGGCCGACGGCGTTCCGACGAGCGACCTGGTGCTCGGCGCTTCCGAGGCGCGCGACGGGCAGGTCGCGCTCGCCGAGCACTTCCCCGGCGGCTCGGGCAGCCCCGCGTACGTCATCGTGCCTGAAGACCGGGTGGCGCAGGCCGTGACCGTGCTCGACGGCAACGACGGCGTCGAGTCGGTGGCCGCGGCATCCGGGGATTCCCCCACGGGACAGGCCGTCGTCACCGTCGAGAACGGCGCGCCGGTGTTCGCGGCCGTCGGTCCGCCCGGCACCGCCGCTCCTGCGCCGACCGTCGCGGCCGGCGACGTGCTCCTCGTGGCCACCCTCACCGACGCAGCTGACTCCGTGCCCGCGGAAGACACGGTGCGCGAGCTGCGCACGTCGATGGACGACGCGCTCGGAACCGGCACGGTCCTGGTGGGCGGCGTCACCGCGACCGACATCGACTCCAACGCCACGTCGATCCGCGACCGGACGCTCATCATCCCGATCGTGCTCCTGGTGATCCTGCTGATCCTCATGCTGCTGCTGCGCGCCGTGCTCGCCCCCGTGCTGCTGGTGCTGAGCGTCATCCTGTCGTTCGGCGCCTCCCTCGGCGTGAGCGCGCTGGTGTTCGACTTCGCCTTCGGGTTCCCCGGGGCGGACCCCGCCGTGCCGCTGTACGGATTCGTGTTCCTGGTGGCGCTCGGGGTGGACTACAACATCTTCCTCATGTCGCGCGTCCGCGAGGAGTCGCTCGTGCACGGCACGCGGTCCGGCCTGCTGCGGGGTCTCGTGGCCACCGGCGGCGTCATCACCTCGGCGGGCCTGGTGCTGGCCGCGACCTTTGCGGCGCTCGGCGTGATCCCGATCCTGTTCCTCGCGCAGCTCGCGTTCATCGTGGCGTTCGGCGTGCTGCTGGACACCTTCATCGTGCGCTCGCTGCTCGTGCCGGCCGCGGCCTACGACATCGGCCGCGCCATCTGGTGGCCGTCGAAGCTGTGGCGGCAGGGTCCCGAGACCGTCGATGCGCCGACCGTGTCGCGCCCGCCCCGCACCCGTCGGGAGCTGCGCGCCCGCCGCGACGGCTGACCCGGAGGGCTCGCGGCGTACTGTCGAGGTATGACGCGAGCCCTCTTCATCGTCGACGTGCAGAACGATTTCACCGAGCGCGGCGCTCTGGGTGTGGAGGGCGGGGATGCCGCGGCCGCACGCATCTCGGAGTTCGTCGCCGCGCACGCCGCCGACTACGAGATCGTCGTCGCGTCGCGGGACTGGCACGACGGCGACGGCGACAACGGCGGGCACTTCTCCGAGACGCCCGACTTCGTCGACACCTGGCCCGTGCACTGCGTCGCGGACACCGAGGGCGCGGCCTACGACGAGGTGTTCGACACCGCGCCGGTCACCCACCACCTCAAGAAGGGGCAGGGTCGCCCCGCCTACTCGCTGTTCGAGGGGATGACCGACGACGGGCGGACGGCCGCGGACCTCCTCGATGCCCATCTCATCCGCGACATCGACGTGGTCGGCATCGCGACCGACTACTGCGTGCGCGCCTCCGCCCTCGACGCGCTGGCGGCCGGACGGACCGTGCGGGTGCTCACCGACCTCGTCGCGGGCGTGCACGCGGACTCCTCCGCCGCCGCGCTCGACGAGATCGCCGCGGCCGGCGGGCGTCTGCTCTCATCGACGGAGGTCGGCGGCTCCGACGGGACGCCGGCGCGATGAGGGTGCGGCGCATCCTGGCCACCGACGCGGAGCGCGTGCGCGCCCTGCGCCTGGAGGCGCTCGACGATCCGGCCGCCGGACTCGCGTTCCACGAGACGCGGGAGACCGCCGAGGCGCGGCCGGAGTCGTTCTGGACGGACCGGGCGATCACGGGCTCGCTCGGCGACGACTCCGCGCAGTACATCGCCGAAGACGGCGCGCGATGGGTCGGCACGGCGACCGTCCTGGCGGCGCGCTCCGGGCGGGGCGCGCTGCTCGTCGGCGTCTTCGTGTCGGCCGACCACCGAGGAGCCGGTGTGTTGGATGCGCTGGTGGATGCGGCGGGGGAGTGGGCCCGGGCGCGCGGCGCCGACGAGATCGGCCTCGAGGTGCACGTCGACAACCACCGTGCCCAGGCGGCGTACCGGCGGCTGGGGTTCACGCCCACCGGGGTGACGGTGACCGGACCGAACGGGCAGGAGCTCGCGATGACCCGCCCCCTCGCGGGGTGAGAGGCCGCAGCATCCGCTGATCCATTCGGACGCATAGGCCTATCGAGTGCGCCCACGCCCTGTCAATACCCAGCTTCGGGTTCCGCCATCCGGTAGTCTCGCAAGTCCAAGGGGAGTACTCCCGACTGCGGTCGGCTCGTCAATACGGATGCACTCGCATCCCGGGTCGCCGGTCCTCATCTCGAGGATGGAGGAGACCTTGGCGTCACTCTCGTCAGCCACGCCACCCCTTGGAGTCTTCCGTGGAAATCACCCCACTCATCTGGATCATCACCATCGCGGTGACCATCCTGTTCTTCGTGTACGAGTTCTTCGCGCACGTCCGCACGCCGCACGAGCCGTCGATCGGGGAGTCCGCCCGCTGGTCGGCGTTCTACATCGGCCTCGCGCTGCTGTTCGGCGTCGGCATCGGCGTGGTATCGGGCTGGACCTTCGGCGGTGAGTACTTCGCCGGCTACCTGACGGAGAAGGCGCTGTCGATCGACAACCTCTTCGTGTTCCTCATCGTCATGACCGGCTTCGCCGTGCCCAAGATCTACCAGCAGAAGGTGCTGATGGTGGGCATCATCATCGCGCTCATCCTCCGCGGCATCTTCATCGCCGTCGGGGCGACGCTGATCGAGAACTTCTCGTGGATCTTCTACATCTTCGGCGCGCTGCTGCTCTTCCTGGCCTACCGTCAGGCCTTCTCGCACGGTGAGTCCGACCCGGCGAACGGCAGGTTCATGCAGTTCGTGCGTCGCCACCTGGCGGTCACCGATGAGTACCACGAGGACAAGCTCACGGTGAAGAAGGACGGTCGCCGCTTCGTCACCCCGATGCTGCTGACGATCATCGCGATCGGCTTCGTCGACCTGATCTTCGCAGTGGACTCCATCCCCGCCATCTACGGCCTGACCGACGAGGCCTACATCGTCTTCACCGCGAACGCCTTCGCACTCATGGGTCTCCGCCAGCTGTACTTCCTCATCGGCGGACTTCTGGAACGCCTCGTCTATCTGGCACAGGGTCTGGCCGTCATCCTCGCCTTCATCGGCGTCAAGCTCGTGTTCCACGCCCTCCACGTCAACGAGCTGCCGTTCATCAACGGCGGCGAGCCGCTGCTGTGGGTGCCGGAGATCCCGATCTGGTTCTCGCTCCTGTTCATCGGCCTCACCATCGCAGTGGCCACGGTCGCGAGCCTCATGAAGACGCGCAACGCTCCGACGGCGTCCGCCGCCGAGGTCTCGGCGGTCGAGCCCGAGGTCAGCGCCGCCGCCACCCGTGAGGGAGCGGTGACCGGCCAGGTCGAGCCCGGCGCCGAGCCGGTGCGCCCGATCGACGAGCAGCGCAAGCGCTCCTGATGTCGCGCGGCTCCGCTGCTCCGTCGCCTGACGGCGACAGTCCCCGCACCCGGGTCCGGCCGGGTCTGCACGCCTCCCCGACGGGGGAGATGCGCTGATGGGCGATCTGCTGCTGAACGTCGTGCTGGTGCTGGTGTTCGTCCTCGTGGGCGGTGTCTTCGCCGCGACCGAGATGGCCCTGGTGACGCTCCGTGAGAGCCAGCTGAACCAGCTGGCCGCCCGGGGCAGGCGCGGCGAAAAGGTCGCGGGTCTGGCCCGCAACCCGAACACGTTCCTCTCGGCCGTGCAGATCGGTGTGACTGTCGCCGGCTTCGCGTCGGCGGCGTACGGCGCGGCCTCCATCGCCCCGTCCGTCGCCCCACTGCTCGAGGCGGCCGGGGTGGAGGCACCGTTCTCGACCACGCTCGCGACGGTGCTGCTGACCCTCGTGATCGCCTACCTGTCGCTCGTGCTCGGCGAGCTGGTGCCCAAGCGCCTGGCGATCCAGCGCAACGCCCAGTTCGCCTACGCCGTGGCGCCCGTGCTCAACGGCTTCGCGATCGTCATGCGCCCGGTGATCTGGCTGCTGTCCATCTCGACCAACGCCGTCGTGCGCCTCCTGGGCGGTGACCCGCACAAGACCGTCGACGAGCTCAGCGAAGAGGAGTTCCGCGACATCGTCGCCAGCCAGCAGGGACTCCCCGACGAGGAGCGCCGCATCCTCGACGATGTGCTGTCGCTGCGCGGACGCCAGCTCAGCGAGGTCATGAGGCCGCGTCCCGAGGTCGTCGCCCTCGACGAGTCGGGCACGGCCGCCGAGGCCATCGAGCAGGTGCGCGACCTGCCCTTCTCCCGCTATCCGGTGGCGGAGTCGTCGATCGATGACATCATCGGGTTCGTCCATGTCCGCGACCTGTTCGAGGCCGCGGCCGTCGACCCCGAGCGCCCGCTCGGCCGTCTCGTACGATCGATCCCGTACCTGCCGTCCACCGCCCGCGTGCTGCCCACGCTCTCGCGGATGCGCGCCGACGGCAGCCACATCGCCGTCGTCATCGACGAGTACGGCGGCACGGACGGCATCGTCACGCTCGAGGACCTGGTGGAGGAGGTCGTCGGCGAGATCTTCGACGAGTACGACACCGACGCCGCGGCGATCGCCGGGGGCGGCGAGGTCGACGGTCGCCTCAATCTGCAGGACTTCGAGGAGGCCACCGGGCTCGCGCTGCCGCGCGGCGCGTCCGACACGGTCGCCGGGTTCGTCACGGAGCAGCTCGGACGCCTCGCCGTCGTCGGCGACAGCATCGAGGTGCCGGGGGCGACCATCCACGTGACCGCGATGGATCGCCGGCGCATCGCGACCCTGCACGTCGCCGCCCACGTCGACGACGAGCCGGCCGCGGCCGAGCCGGTCGTCTAATCCAGCGGCCGCGGCATCCGCTGGGGTTCATCTGACGCTTGTCGCGGCATCCCTCGGGGGATGACGACGGACGTCGTCAGGTGGGCGGATGCTGCGGCCGACCGCGTTCCGGCATCCGTCGGGTCAGAGCCGCTGGGCGAGGAAGGCCAGCGTCTGCCCGATGAGGCGTCCGGGCGCGGCGGGCTCGGGAGGTCCGGGAGGCTGTTCCCATCGGGAGAGCTGCAGCGACGTCTCGACGACCGCCCGGGCCCGCTCGAAGCGCCGCGCGGCGAGCTTCTCGGCCATCTCAGGGAATGCCATTCCCGAGGCGGCCAGCTTGCCGAGCGCGACAGCGTCCTCGATGGCCAGCCCTGCCCCGTAGGAGATGTGCGGCGTCGTGGTGTGCACCGCGTCGCCAATCAGCAGCGTCCGGCCGGCGTGCCAGGGAGGTGGCATCAGCAGCCACGTCAGGGCGCGGAAGTCGATCTGTTCGGTGTCCGTCAGTTGGGAGGCCACTGCCGGAGCGAAGCCTCCGAATCGTCCGAGGCGCTCGTGGAAGAGCCGCAGCAGGTCCTCTCGCGGCGGTCGTTCCGCGCCGATGCCCGAGTCCAGCATCCAGAGGTAGAGGCGACCGTCGGGCAGCGGCACCAGACCGAGCCGGAGGGGGCCGTCGAGCATCATCGTGTAGTGATCGAGCCCCGGCGGGCAGACGGCGGCGGCGCGCCAGATCGACTGTCCCGCGTAGGCCGGCTCCGCGGCGTCCGGGAAGAGGCGGTGCCGCAGCGTCGAGTTCGCTCCATCGGCCCCGATGACGTAGTCGACGGTGACATGCGACCCGTCCGACAGGGCGACATCGGCATCATCGACCCCGCTCACGATCTCCTCGACGGTGGTGCCGAGGCGCACGGGGATGCGGGAGCGCGCGACAGCCGACACCATCACGTCATGGACCGCCTCCCGCGTCATCCCGAGGAGGGGCGGATCCTCCGGGCCGTTGACGTTCATCTGGGGCATCTGCGCGATGAGGGTGCCGTCGGCCGTGCACATGTCGATGACGTCGTGCCGCCGACCGACGCGCACCAGCTCGCCGTGGATGCCGAGGCGCTTGGTCGCGCGCTGCGGCGCGCTCTGAAGGGCCAGGCCGATGCCGCCGGGGCGCCAGTCCGCTGACGCTTCCACGATCTCGACGTCCGCGCCCGCCTGAGTCAGCGCCAGCCCTGCAGCCATACCGGCGGGTCCGCCGCCCACGATCAACACCTTCGTCACGCCGTCACCGTAGTGTGCGGAGACGCATCTTCGTAAGCGGAAAGCTGCACCGGGGCATCATCGGCACCCACTGCCGCCACCCCTCGGGGTGTGGCGGGCCGCCGCGACGGATGTCACGCTGTGAAGCGGGATCAGCGGATCTGGGGTCCGCCCCACCCGGCACCGTCCCGTCTCGGTGGGGCGGTGGGGCGGTGCCGAATCCGCAGTCAACCCGGCCGCCTTGTGCTGCGCCGACGGTAAAATCGTGCACAGCGTCTCATCGGACGTGCCGTGCAGCGACAGCCCGAGGAGCAACGACATCGACGATCACACCGTCCCGCCGGAGCGGCCGTCGATCGGGTGTCGCCATCGCTGATCGCGCAGGGGCGACACCCCGAACGCGCACCCCGTGGTCGACCGTGTCGCGGCTCGTGCACATCTCCCGGCCGGTGCTCTGGATCAACGCCATCGGCACCGGTGTCGTGGGGATGTGGCTGACCGGCCAGCTGTTCGACCTGCAGGCGCTGCCGATCCTCGTGTGGCTGACCCTGCCGTTCAACCTGCTGATCTACGGCGTGAACGACATCTTCGACCAGGACACCGACGCGCTGAACTCGCGCAAGGGCTCCATCGAGGGCGCGCTGATCGAGCCGACCGAGGTGCGACTCATCGCATGGGCTGTCGCGATCACGAACCTCCCCTTCCTCGCCTACTTCGTCATCGCCCTGCCGCCGCTGGCGGTCGCGGTGATCCTGCTCTACACGCTGGTCTTCGTGTTCTACTCGGCTCCGCCGCTGCAGTTCAAACGGCGCCCCTTCCTCGATTCGCTGAGCAACGCGGCGTACGCGCTGCCGCTGCTCATCCTTCCCGTCGCGCTCCGGGCCGACCCGGTGTGGCCGGCCGTCATCGGTCTCATGGCGTGGAGTGTGGCCAAGCACGCGTACGACGCGGTGCAGGACATCGAGGAGGATCGCGCGTCGGGCATCACCACGACCGCGGTGCGGCTCGGACCGCGCGGCACCGCGATCTGGAGCGGAAGCTGGTGGCTGGTGTCGACCGCGCTCTTCGCCCTCGTGAGCGTGCCCGTCGCCATCGTGAACATCGCCATCGCGGGCTTCCTGGTCGTGCAGCTGCTGCGCCGTCCGGTGCCGGAGACCGGACGGCGCCTGTACCCCGTGTCCGTCGCCTTCCCGTACATCGCGGGCTCCGTGGCGAGCGGCCTCCTGCTCGCCGCGATGTTCCTCGGGATGTATCCGTGATCGGGTCCGCCCGCTGCACACGAGGAGTCATGTCGTGAGTCGTATCGTCGTCATCGGAGCGGGGCTCGGCGGGCTTGCAGCATCCGCTCTCCTCGCCCGTGCCGAGCACCAGGTGACCGTCCTCGAGTCGGCTCCCACCGTCGGAGGCAAGAGCCGGCGCATCGAGATCGACGGCGAGCGGATCGACACCGGTCCGTCGCTGGTGACGTTCCCGGGTGTCTGGGACGAGCTGCTGCGCCGCCTCGACACCGGTGGTCGTCAGATCTCGGATGTCGGCGCCATCGAGCTGGAGCGCCTGCCCGAGGTGGGTCGCTACTACTACGACGGCGAGACGGTCTCGCTGCCCGTGCCCGCCGACCACCCCTGGTATCCGGCGTGGCGCCGCTTCAGCGACCTGCACGCGCCCCTCGCCGACGACGTCACGAGGCTGCTGATCGCTGATCCGCTCGACCGCTCGTCCCTGCCCGCGCTGCGCCGGCTGCTCGCCGTCTACGGTCCGCGACTGACCACCCGCGCCTACCTCGACAGCCTCGACTGGCTGCCCGACGGCCTGCGCGAGATCATCGCCATCCACACGCTCAACGCGGGCGTCTCGCCTTCGCGCACGCCTGCGCTGTACGCGAGCATGCCGGCGATCATGGCCGAGACCGGCGCCTGGGTGCCGCGCGGCGGCGTCTACGAGGTCGCGCTCGCTCTCGCGAGACTGGCGGATGCTGCGGGTGCCGACGTGCGCACGGGGGAGGCCGTCACGCGGATCGAGCGCGGTCGGGTGACGACGACCCACTCCTCGTACGCCGCCGATCTCGTGGTCAGCTCGCTCGATGCCGACCGTCTGGAGGAGCTGCGGGGCCACCGCGCGCGCGGCTCGCACACGCTCTCATGCTCGGCCGTCGCGATCTACGGCGTGCTGCGCGACCCGCTGCCCGAGCGCATCGCTGCGCACAGCGTGATCCTGCCGACGAAGCCGGCCGCGCTGCATCGCAGTCTCGACGCGGGCGATGAGCCGGCCGACACGATGGCGTTCGTCAACCACTACCGGCCGGGTGAGATCTACCCGAACAAGCGGAGCACGCTCGGCATCCTCCTGACCGCTCCCGCCGACGGTGGCGACTACACGCTCGAGCATCCGTTCGTGCGCCGCGAGGTGGAGCGCATCTCGACCACGATGGGCTTCGACGCGCCGCTGACCGACGCCACGGTCGGCAGCACGGTGCTCGATCCGCATTATTTCGGCTCGTTCGGCGAACCGCACGGCGCCCTCTACGGTGCGGCACGTCCGCTCTGGATGAGCGGTCCCCTCCACCGGCCGGGCTACCGCGATCTGCGCGCGCCGTGGCTCTGGCGCGTGGGCGCCTCGGTGCACCCGGGCGGCGGCATCCCCGCGGTCATCGGGGGAGCGATGATCGCCATGTCGAAGCTCCTGGCCTCGCACCCCGCCTGATCCGGCCTCAGAGCCTGGCCGGCGCGGGGCGGTACAGCGCGGCCGTCACGCCCGAGCGGAACTCCCGTCTGTCCACGAGCTCGAGCCGCACGCGCTCGCCGAGACCGGAGAGAAGCGTCGGACCGTGTCCGGCGAGCACCGGGTGCACGAGGAATTCGTACTCGTCGATCAGCCCGAGGCGGGCCAGCGCGGTGGGAAGGGTCACGCCGCCGACCCAGAGTCGCCCGCCCGGCTGATCCTTGAGCCGCTGCACGCTCTCGCGGAGGTCACCGCCGAGCAGCCCTGCGTTCCAGTCGACCTCGTGCAGCGTGCTCGACACCACGTGCTTGCGGGCGTCGTCGATCGCCTCCGCGAAGGCGACCGCCGCGGCATCCATCCACTCCGGCCAGACCCCGTCGGCCGGCCGACGCCATGCGGACCGCATCATCTCGTACGTGGTGCGGCCGAAGATCAGCGCGTCCGCGTGCGCCATCTCGTCGGTCCAGAAGTTCATCGACTCCTCGTCCGGCGGGAGCCCGGCCTCGTGGTGGCAGCAGCCGTCGAGCGTGACGTTGATCGAGTACCTGAGCGTCCTCATCGCGACTCCTTCGTCGTCGTCGTTGTGCGCGGGCTGCTCGATGGTGCCGAGTCGACTCCCGTTCCTGTCCACGACCAGGATCGACCGAGGGATGGGTCGCTGTCGAGAGTTATCGCTCAGAAGCGGTCGTAGAGCTCCTGAGCGGTGACACCCGTGTCTCCGACGGCGTGGACGCCACGGACCGGCCGCAGCTCGAATGTGCCGTCCGCACTCCGGTGCAGCGTCGCGGTGTAGTCGCCGCGGGTGTCGAGCTTCACCTCCCAGAGGTCGGAGTCCATCAGGCGCAGCGTGACGATCGCGCCGCTGCGGGCGACGAAACGGGTCTCCGTCTCTTCGGCGGAGGGCAGGGGGAGGAGCGAGTCAGCGGACGCCATGGGTGAAGTGTAGAAGCAGGGTCGGACGGCCGGCTCCGAGCTCGGTCATCCGCGCAGATCTCTCCCGGCGGCACAGCTCGCTAGCATGCCGAGCATGACCATCAGCATCGCGAATGTCGGGATCGCGGTCCGCGACATCGAGGCGGCCGTGTCGTTCTTCACCGATCTCGGACTGGAGGTCGGTGGGCGCGACACCGTCAGCGGCCGGTGGGCCGACACCGCTGTGGGTCTCGACGGCAACCACGCGAAGATCGCCGTCCTCCGGCCACCGGGCGGCGGGGGCGAACTGGAGCTCTTCGAGTACCTTCATCCCGATGCGATCGAGAGGGAGCCGATCCGACCCCACGAGATCGGCATGCACCGGGTCGCCTTCGCCGTCGACGACATCGACGAGGCGCTGGCCGTGGCCGCTCGTCACGGATGCTTCCCGCTGCGCGGTGTCGCGACATACGAAGACGCCTACAAGCTCACGTATCTCCGCGGACCGAGCGACATCATCGTGATGTTCGCCGAGGCACTGCATCGGAGCTGATCGGGCTTCGTGCACGTCTGAGCCTCCTCTGTCGTCGCGCGACGATGCCCGGTGCCTACACGATCCCGGATGTGCCCAGAAGCGCGCCGATGGCGAAGGTGGCCAGGAGTGCGAGTGCTCCTCCGCCGACGATGCGCAGGATCGGGCGTCGGACGGGGCTGCCGCCGATGCGGGCGCTGATCCAGCCGGTGAGCGCGAGGGCGAGCAGGACGACCGCGAAGGTCACCGGAACGCGGAGCTCGGGCGGGGGAAGCAGGATGGCCAGCAACGGCAGAACGGCGCCCAGGGTGAAGGCGAGTGCAGACGCGCCTGCCGCGGCGAGTGGGCTCGCGACGCTGTCCTCGCTGAGGCCGAGCTCGGCGTCGAGATGGGCGGCGAGGGGATCCTTCGACGTCAGCTCTGTGGCCACGAGCCGCGCGGTGGAAGGTGTCAGTCCGCGCGCTTCCCAAAGGCCGGTGAGTTCATCGAGTTCTCCCTCTGGATCCTCGGCCAGCTCGATCCTCTCCTTCGCGATGAGCGCTCGTTGACTGTCGCTCTGGCTGCTCACGGAGACGTACTCGCCGAGCGCCATCGAGATCGCGCCGCCGACGAGACCGGCGACACCGGCGGTGAGCAGCGCGGGTGTGGCCGTGGTCGCACCCGCCACGCCGACCACGAGAGCGGCGACCGACACGATGCCGTCATTCGCGCCGAGGACTCCGGCGCGGAGCCAATTCAGCCGCCCCGTCAGGTCACTGTTGTGAGGCTCGACCGGAAACGACATCCCCCTCGCGTCGTCTGTCATGAGGCCGATGTAAGCACTGCTCGGCGCCGCGCGCCAGCAAGGCGACACTCACCCGGGTCGAGGACGCGACTCAGCAGAAATCCGGCGCCTGCGCATGAGTCGGCCCCTTTCCGTGCGCGGGACAGTCGGTGCAGGCGTGAAGGCGCATACTGGCCTTCGCCCGCCCGCGCTCACGGAGGACCACTCATGTTCGACACCTTCTTCGGACTCCCGCTGCACCCTCTCGTCGTTCACGCGACCGAGGTGATCGTGCCGCTCGCCGCTCTCCTGGTCCTCCTCACCGCAGCCTGGCCTCGGTTCCGTCGATGGGGCGCCTACCTCACCGCAGGCACGGCGCTGGTCGCCGTCGCGCTCGTGCCCATCTCGAAGGAGTCGGGGGAGCGGCTGGAGGCTCGCGTCGGCGAGAATGCGCTGATCGACGCCCACTCCGAGCTCGCGGACGGACTGCTTCCGTGGACGGTCGGACTGCTCGTCGTCGCGGCCGCGCTCCTCTGGTGGAACCTCCGCGAGCGTCGCGCGCGAGCCTCATCCGACGACGCGCGCGCGTCGAGGCGCGCGAACCTGCGATGGGTGCCCGTCACCCTGCTGGTCGCGGCGGTCGTCGTCGCCGGCGGGACCACGGTGGATGCGGTCCTCATCGGTCACAGCGGCGCAACCGCGGTGTGGTCCGGCGACATGGGGTGAAGCCGACCTACCGCGGGGCGGATCCGCCGATCCGTCACGACGAAGGGCAGGATTCCGATGGAGGCTGACCGTCCTGCGCTGTGCGATGTCGCGGGCTTTGGACAGGCTGGGCGTATGTCGAGCGACGCGGGTCCTGTCAGCCATCTGCACACCGGGGATATGGTGCAGATCGACTATCGCGACGAGGGACCGTCCGACGGGCCCGTCGTCGTCCTCCTGCACGGGTATCCCGACATCCCGGCGACCTGGGATGCCGTCATCGGGATGCTGCCGCCGGGGCTCCGCATCATCCGTCCCTCTCTGCGCGGCGTCGGGTCGAGCAAGACCCTCGATCAGCGCGCTCGATCCGGTCAGGTCGCCGCTCTGGCATCCGACGTGCTGGAGCTCCTCCACGCGCTCGACGTTCGCGACGTCGTGCTCGTCGGACACGACTGGGGAGCTCGTGCGGCGCATGCGGCCGCCGCGCTCGAGCCGGAGCTTTTCCGCGGGCTCGTCACCCTCTCGACCGCCTACGGCGATGGTCGCGGACTCACGGCCGAGCAGTCGCTGGCCGACGCCTCCGTCGCCTGGTACCGCTACTGGCTCTGCACCGACCGCGGGGCCGCCGCGTTCCGCGCCGACCCGGCGGCTCTGACACGGTGGGCATGGCGGCACTGGTCGCCGTCGGTGGAGCTGACGGACAGCGACCTCGAGGCGATCCTCACCGCGACCGACACGGAGGAGTTCGCCGACGACGTCGTGCACTACTACCGGCACGGCGCCGGCGCGGCCGACGGAGCCCCGGTCTACGCGGAGACGCAGGCGCGCCTGGACGCGTGGCCTCGGATCCGCGTGCCCGCGACGTTCCTCATCGGCACGGCGGACGGATGCGAGACGCTGGCGCCCGCCCGCGCGAACGGGCATCTCTTCGACGGCGAGCGGACGCTGATCGAACTCGACGGTGTCGGCCACTTCATCCAACGCGAGCAGCCGCGCGCCGTGGTCGACGCTGTGGTGTCGCACCTGGGTGCGCCTCACGCCGATTGACTGCTGGCGGTCCGGGCGGCGACCGACCGTCCGCATCAGCGATCACACCGCGCGGCGTACGCTCGGACCATGTCGATCGAGGATGCCGCGTTCCCTGTCATCGACGGGCACAACGATCTGCCGTGGGAGCGCCGGGAGTCGCACGACTCGGGACTGGAGGGCATCGACGCGGAGGTCGGCTCGCTGCACACCGACCTGCCGAAGCTGCGCGCCGGCGGAGTGGTCGGGCAGTTCTGGTCGGTCTTCGTGCCGACGGACGTCGAGGATCCCGTGGGAGCGACGCTGCAGCAGATCGATCTCGTGCATCGGATGGTCGACCGGTTCCGCAGCGATCTCGCCCTTGCCCGCACCGCGGCCGAGATTCGCGCGGCCGTCGACTCCGGCCGCATCGCGTCGCTGCTGGGAGCCGAGGGAGGACACTCGATCGGCGACGATCTCGCCGTCCTCCGAAACTTCGCGCGACTCGGCGTCCGGTACATGACCCTCACCCACAACGACGACACCCCGTGGGCCGACTCAGCGACGGGATCCCACCCGCACAGGGGGCTCACCGACCGCGGACGCGAGATCGTCGCCGAGATGGAGCGGATCGGCATCCTCGTGGACCTCTCCCACACCTCACCGGCGACGATGCGCGACGCGCTCGACGTCGCAACGCAGCCGGTCATCTTCAGCCACTCCTCGACGGCCGCGGTCGCCGACCACCCGCGCAACGTGCCCGACGATGTGCTGGCACGTCTGGCGGACAACGGCGGCGTGGTCATGATCACGTTCGTGCCGCAGTTCGTGTCGGTGCCCTACGCCGAGTGGCTGGCGGGCGGATCGTCCGGTGAGCCGCCCCTCGTCACCGTGGCGGATGTGGCCGACCACGTCGACCACGCCCGCGATGTCGCAGGTTCCGCTCACATCGGCCTCGGCGGCGATTACGACGGAACACCCGTGCTCCCGCCGGACCTGCGAGACGTGTCGCGATACCCGGTGCTCGCTGAAGAGCTGCGGCGGCGTGGGTGGAACGACGCCGACCTGCGCGCCCTGGCCGGAGGGAACATCCTGCGCGTGCTCGAGGCGACGGATCAGCGTTTCTCGGCGATGGCGCTGAGCGGCTGACCGCTGGGGACGCAGCCCCGTCTTCTTCGCGACGACAGGCCGTATGCCGTACCTCAGCGGGCGCGCCGGTCGTCGGTGTCGAAGCCCGTGCGGCTCTGCCGCTGCTGCAGCGTCTCCAGTTCCTGGAAGAAGGTGACCTGCCAACCCGCCGGGCCCTGGACGCGGGCGTTGATCGTCCGGAACGGCGTCTCGATCGGACGCGCCAGAACCTCAGCTCCCGTCTCCTCCGAAACGGCGACCGCGTGCTCGGTGTCGGCCACTTCGAGAGCGATGCGCAGCGTCGGCCCGTCCGTCGTCGGCGCGTCCTCCATCGCATCGATCGCGCGAGCGTGCGTGGGCGTGGCGAGTTCGATCGTCGCGACGCCCGCGTGCAGGATCGACACCCGATCGTCCCCCGTGGTGGCGAACGCGGGTTGCTCGGGCATCCCCAGCACGTCGCGGTAGAACCGGACGGCCTCGTCGAAGTCGTCGGTCTCGATGATCAAGCGGAGCTGGAGCGGCTGAGGAGTCATGGACACCAGCCTGTCGCAGAGACCGACTGCGCGCGCCTCGCTGCGCGGCTGACGGCGGGCAGCTGCGGGTCTCGTCTTCGCGCTGAGCGACTGCCGGACACATGCGACTTGTACACTGCCGCCAGGCCCGCGACCCTGGGCGTCAACGGCGCTCGCCGATGTGGTGACCGGACCACCGTCGAGGCCGGAGGAAGCGCAATCGCGGGAGAGAGCGCCGGGAGGCCTCAATGGCAGGACGCACCCATATCGGCGACCTCCTGCGCGCCCATCGGCTGGCCGGTGATCTGACGTTGGAGGCCCTTGCTGAGCGCACCGGAGTGAGTGGTCGCGCCATCAGCGACATCGAGCGCGGCGTGAGCGTGGGCCCCCGCCGCAGCACAGTCGAAGCACTGGCGGCGGGCCTCTCGCTCGACCCGCGGTCGCGCGCGGAGTTCCTGACCGCTGCTCGGACCGGCAGGTGGTTCACCGGAGCGAATCCGGAGCAGGCCGAGCGGGAACCTCGCCGACTCGTGGACTTCAGCGGACGTGAAGCCGAGGTGGAGGCTCTCGCCGCGCTGATCATCGACTCCCAGGATCGTTCGGTCGGCACACCGACGGTGGTCGTCAGCGGCGCTCCCGGGGTGGGAAAGACCACCGTGGTCGTCGAGGCGGTCCACCGGGCCGGAGCGGGAGGTCGTCGAAGACTCTTCGCCGACCTCGGCGGCCTCGGTGGTGCTCGTCCCAACCCGCTTCAGGTGCTGCAGACGCTGCTGCGGCAGATCGGGCGATCCGCCGACGACGTCCGGACGACCGAGCAGGCGCAGGCGGTGTGGGCGGAGGTCACGGCGGACGGCGGCGTGGTGGTGATCCTCGATGACGCGACTTCGGAAGCGCAGGTGCGAGCCGTGCTGGAGAGCGCAGGCGGATCCGTCGTCCTGGTCACGTCCCGGCGCACTCTCGCTGGACTGGAGGGCGCCCGGCACATCTCCCTCAGCGCATTGTCCACCGCGGACAGTGTCCGTTTCCTCGACGAGACGATCCCGCTCGACCAACGACAGGAGGGCAGCCTCCACGAACTGGCGTCGCTGTGCGGACACCTGCCGCTGGCGCTGCGCGTAGCGGCCAGTCGGATCGCGTCACGCCCGGGGTGGAGCGTCGAAGACTTCGCGCGGAGGCTGCGGTCCGAGGACCGGCGCGTCGGCAGTCTCGTCGCGGGTGACCTCGCGGTCGCTCCCGCGTTCGCCGCGTCGTACGACAGCCTGAGCCTTCCGATGCAGGAGATGTTCCGCACGCTGTCGCTGCTGCGGGGGTCCTCGTTCACCGCATCGCACGCAGCGGCGGCATCCGATATCGACGACGACTCCGCGACGGACGCACTGGAGGAGCTCGTCGATCTCGGGCTCGTCGAACCGTTGCGGGGACACCGCTACCGGCTTCACGATCTGCTCCGCATCTACGCGCGGGGTCGGCTCCATGCGGACGTGCCGCCGGACGTGATCGCCACGCGACGATGCCGTGCGGACCGCTGGCTTCTCGCGACGGCCGGCGATGCGGGGATGATGTTCGCACCGATGACGGAGGGCGAGAGGCTCGCTGCGCGTCCTGGCGACGGCTTCACGACGTCGTCCGAGGCCCGCGACTGGCTGATGGCCGAGGCCGACTCCTGGTTCGCGGCGTACCAGTGGACTGCCGCAGACGGACGGCACGAGGAGATCGTCGCGGCCACCGCTCGCATCCAGCACTTCGGCGACCTCTGGCATGCGTGGGGACGTTGGCACGAGTTCTTCGCGCTCGCGGCGTCGGCTGCCGCGGCTGTCGGGAATGCGGAGGCGGAAGCGCGCGCATTGATCGATCTCGCGCACATGCATCAGCATGAGACGTTCGACTTCCACGCCGCCCTCGGCGCGGCGCGGCGAGCACTCGAGATCGTGCACCCGTCTGGGAACGCCGCACTCATGGCGGAGACGCACGCGAGCATCGGCTTCAGCGCGTACCACCTCGGCGAGCTGGACCTCGCTCGAGAGGCCTCCGAGCGAGCGCTCGCGCTGAGCGTGGAGCTGGGGCACTCGGAAGGCGAGGTGACGGCACGCGGGACGCTCGCGCTGGTGCTCCTGACACAGGATCCGGATGCCGCACTCGGCGAACTGCGGAGGATCATCGAGGTCACGCAGTCTCCGACGACGGTGATGTCAGAGCATTACCGTCACATCACCAAGCTGAACGCCATGGGGATCACCGCCCGGACGCTGCTCGTGCTGAAGCGGTATGAGGACGCGATCGTGGAGGCATCCGCGCTGATCCGGGTCGTGGAATCCGCCGACCCGGGTGACGTGAGCAGCAGAGCCAGAGGGCACCGGCATCGAGGCTTCGCCCACCTCGGCGTCGGCGACCACGTCAGCGCCCGCCGGGATCTCGTTTCGGCGCTGGAGCTGGCCGGCAAGCACCGACCCGACTCCTGGGCGGCCGACATCGAGGAGGCACTCGCCTCGCTGCCCGACGAAGGTGATGACGCGTAGCCCCGCGGGCGTCGCGGTCTGATCGGCGAGGGGGAGCGACGTGACATCCGTCGACCTGGAGTACCCGTTCGCGGGGCGCTGGCTCGTGCAGAACAGCCCCGCCGATCGGGTGCCGAGTCACGGTACGCCGCTCTCGGCAACTCCGGCAACAGCACCGAGCCGCACGTCCACCTGCAAGCCGTCGACGACCGTGACATCGACCGCGCTCGGGCGGTGCGGATCACCTTCGAAGGAACCCTGCCGCACAACGGGCAGGTCATCAACTCTGCTCAGCGAAGCGGCTCGGCGTGATGCCGACTCGGCCCGGTCGCTCGGCGGAGCGGCTCAGCGGGTCGTCGATCGGCACGGTGCCGCCGGCGACATCGCCCACGTGAGCGGCGGTGATGTCTTCGTCGGCGTCAGCCGATGGCGAGAGAATCGACGGATGGATGTCTGGGACGCTGACCTGAAGGGAGTGGTTCGGCTTCCGGACGGTCGATCGGTGCGCGGACGCGCACTTCGCGGACCACGTCCGAAGGGGGAGGAGGTCCCCGACTTCGGGGTCTACCTCACGTCGTTCCCGCTGATCGCGCCCGGATGGGAGGCGATGCGGGTGCGCTGGCCGGACTTCCTCCTCCCGACCTCTCACGAGGAGGCGGTTCAGGCGCTTCGAGAAGCACATGAACGTGCAACGACCATGAAGGTCGAGATCTGCTGTGGTGGCGGGGTGGGCCGCACGGGCACAGCCATCGCGATCCTCGCGCGCCTTGCCGGCGTACCTCGCGAGGGCGCCGTGGAGTGGGTGCGCCAGAACTATTCGGCGCGTGCCGTGGAGACTCCCTGGCAGCGCAAATTCGTCGAACGCGTGGAACTCACACTCTGAGATCGGGTCGAGGTCCTCTGCGGAGCTTCGTCTAGGAGCTGCGGAGCCACGCACGTACGACCGACATCAGCGCGTCTCGCTTTCCTGGAAGCTCATCGACGGGGGGAACGGGCAGGCTCGCTCGGATGTCGGAGTGCCAGGTCAGAAGTCGGTCGGGGTCCTCCGTAAAGAGCGGGACTGCGCCCTTGTGCTCCGCACGGCTGGTGCCGAAATGCAGGATGAGCCGCACCGGCCCTCTGCCGGCCGTGTGGACGGTCAGCCTGTCGACGCCGTTCACTGCGTAGTTCGGCGAGTTCCACTTGATGGTCTCGGTGACGTCCGGCTCGGCCTCGAACACCAGTTCGCGGAGCCACGTGACTCCTGCCCGCTTCTCGGCCGGCTGGCCGTCGACGAACTCGGCGACAGTGGTGAACTGTGTGGGCACGGTGCGATCGTAGACCCGCGCCGGTCTAGGCAGTGCGGCGGTCACGGTCGCTGGTCTTCGCCGGCCAGCGTCACGACCAGCTTCGTGGAGGAGATGCCGTCACGGACGGTGTCGAGAGCGCCCTGTATGGCGGGCAGACCGCCTGCGACGATATGAGCGTCAGGGTAGAGCTGGTGAGTGCCGGCGGCGAGGGCTTCGGGCAGGTAGGAGCGCCAGATGGCTGCCCCGACCGGCGAGGCGGCGATGGCGCTGCCCCAGATGAATGACGCGCGAACCCTGCTGGCGAGGCTGTGTGCTTGCAGCAGCGCCGACCGGGATCCCAGCTTCAGAAAGAGAGATAGGCGTTGGAAGGAGAACCCCGCACGGCGCGGCTGGTCGTAGAACGACACCGGCGGACTGGCCATGGCGACCCTTCTCGCGCCCGTTGCCCTCGCGACTCTGACGCTCGGCATTCCTGAGCCGACGGCGATGGCGAGGATCCCGGCGACGGCGGAACCGGCGACCGCGGTGACGACCTGTTCGACGACGTCGCGGTCGTGGTAGTCGAAGACCGCTTCTGCGCCCAGGCTCCGCATCCGGTCGTGGTTATGGGCCGAGGCTGTCGTCATCACACGGTATCCGGCCGCGCGGGCGAGCTGGATGGCGTTCCCGCCGACAGACGTCGCTCCGCCCCAGATGACCACGATCTCGTCCCGAGGTTCGGCACGGCCCAGCCCGGCGTAGTCCAAGCCCAGCTGTTTCTGTTCGAACAGGCCGGCCGCCGCGGTGGTCACCGCGAGCGGCATCACCGCCGCATCCTCGAATGCGACTGCGACGGGCAGCAGCGATGTCACTCCTGCGTCCACCGCCACGAAGGCCTGGAAGCCGCTTCCTGCCACAGCGTCCCGACCCTTCTCCAGTCCCATCGCATAGGACATGACGCGGTCGCCCACCGAGAAACCCGAGACGTCGGCGCCCACCTCGACGACGACCCCGGCAATGTCCTCTCCGAGCACCACGGGGTAGCTCAGCCACCCGTACATCACTCGACCATTCGACTGGATGATCGCGTCCAGCGCATTCACCGCCAGCGCCCTCACCTCGACCACCACCTGCCCGCGGCCCGCCGTCGGCATCGGCGCCTCGCGGACCGAGAGATCGGCGTAGGGGGCATCGATCCACGCTGCAGTGTTGGCCACCATCAGAAGCTCCATCCATGACACGTCGTGCCATCACCATACCTTTGACGGCACGACGTGTCATCATGGACTATGCCCAGATGGTCCCCTGACGCCGCGCTGCGCCTCGAAGCAGCAGCGATAGACCTCTTCGAGGGTCAGGGTTTCGCTGACACGACCGTCCCGCAGATCGCGGCGAAGGCAGGGCTGACGACTCGCACGTTCTTCCGCCACTTCGCAGACAAGCGCGATGCGCTCTTCCTGCGGGAGAGAGAGTTCCCCGAGGCGGTGAGCGACTTCCTGCAGACCGTGCCATCGGGCAGTTCCCCCGTGGCAACCGTGCGGATGGGGCTTGCCGAAGCGTGCCGCGGTATCCAGGGGTGGCGGGAACAGGTCGCGCGTCGGCAGGCCATCATCCGCAGCGAACCCGCCCTGCAGGAGCGCGACCTCCTGAGGAGTCATCACCTGGGAGCCGCCATCGAGGTGTCCCTGACGGACCGCGGTGTCGACGGGCGTCAGGCGCACGCTCTCGCGGCGGTCGCCGTCACGTGTTTCGAGCTGGCCCTCGACCGGTGGCTGGCCTCCGCCCAGGATGCTGCGCTCGAGGACGTTCTCGCGACGGTTTGGGTCGACGTGCGAACTGCCTTGGATGGCTGACGAAGGAAGCATCACGGATCCTCTTCACAGAGGGGGGCCGATCACCCTGCCTCCGCGGGAGCGCCGAGTCGCGCCGCCAGTTCGATGCATCGCAGGCGCGCGGGGGAGTAGTCGTAGGGCATGCTCCGGATGGTCTCCGCAGCCCTCCGGGTGCGAGATGCCACCGCTGATCCTGAGACGTCCGCCGGTCCGCCGGCCTCGGGCGGGTGCAGCTCGTCCCATGCGTCGAAGAGAGCGTCGTCCTCTTCCCGCTGACCGGACTCTTCGATGACGCGCATCAGCGCAGTCTCGAAAGCGTGCCGCTCGGCCGCGACACGCTCCACCCGGGGGTCGTCGACGGCCACCGTGTCGTCAAGAGCCTCCTCCGCGGCGTCGACACGGTCCGACCTCGCTCGCAGCGCCGGATCAGCGGCCAGGGCGAGGAAGCGGCCGGCCTGAATGGCGGCGCCCAATGGTCCGAAGATCCGTTCAGTGACAAGCAGGACGTTCAGATCGTCTTGGCGCAGGGAGCCTTCGGGTGCGCCCTCGAGGCGGCGTGAGACGAGATCGTCCAACAGTCCCAACCGTCCGCCGAGGGCCCGCATGCGCTTCACCGATTCCCGCTTGCGCCGCAGTTCGGTCTCCTGAGCAGCGAGGGTGTCCTCCAGCCGTGCGAGGACGTCCGCGACCTCCTCTCCGCCGCGCTCATCACCCGGTGCGGCGCCGTCGAAGGCATCCCGGATGTCGTCGAGCATGATCCCGGCGTCGGCCATACGGCGGATCCAGAGCAGCCACATCACCTCCTCGTATCCGTACCGGCGGCGGCCGTCGCTGCCACGTTCGCGCTCGGGAATCAGGCCGACCTGGTGGTAGTGGCGTATCGCCCGGGGAGTGACGCCGACGAACGCCGCCGCGTCGCCGATCAAGACCTGTCGGGGCGGGGTCGGGAACGGATGCATGGTGAACCTCTCGGGCGGGGACGGGGCGTGCTTCGAGCAGACCACATGACGCTGCGGCAGGTGCAACTCGGGTTCACGCGCAACCCGACCCCCGGCTGCGGAGTGGTGCGGCTGAGCGAGAACCGCATGCCCGGTTCCCGATCACAGAGCAAAAAGCTCTGCCCTGTCCGATGAGGCGAGCCCGATTGCGATCGGTCGAGAGAACTCATGGGCGCGTGGGCACCGTTCCGACCGTCAACGTCTTTCTCACCGCAAAACGACATAAGCGGGCTGAAGCGTGCGACGCTATCAGCCCAGTGTCGCAGCGGACCCCCGACGCCGACACCAACAGAAGCGAGCCGCCGTGGCCGAAACACGAGAACTGCTGCTGTCACCGTTCAGTCAACGACGCGGGACGCATCCTCCGCCACGCGGAACGGCGCTTCGAAACGACTCGGCGCGAGACGCCTCGATCGAACGTCGGATTCCATCTCGGTATGCGGAGATCGGAGTGCGTCGATGGGCCACCTGATTTACGGCGTCGCACCAGCGATCAACATCGACGACCGGATGCTTCAGCACCTACGCGCTGTCATCGTCACGAAACTGCGTCGCGATGAGAGCTTCAGCTTCACCTGGGACGACGAACCATCCGTCCACGGCGATGATGCCATCCCCGGCCGCGGAATCCACGGGACCATCTGGATCTCCAAGGCGTCGTCCCTCTACTTCAGCTTCGACAGCCGATTCGACGGTCCGATCAATCCCGTGTGGTTGCGCGCACTCGCTGAAAGCGCCAGCGCCAACACCGGCCTGCGCCCACTGCCCGAGCCGTAGCGGTTGCAAGAACGCCGGCAGGGGCATCCGGTCACTGATTCAGGAGGCCGCCCGCGCACACTGCCCTGCTGGAGATGGCACGGGGCGACAGCGAACAAGACCACAGGGTGACGCACTTCACCGTGGGCGATGTGACCGGGTGCACCGTCTTCACGACCACCGCTATTGACCTCTGGTAGCCGAGGGTGTCGCATGGGCTGGAGTCACACGCCGACGCGGTCGAGGAAGGCGACGAGGTCGGCGAGTCCGAGGTAGGCGATGGTGCCGTGGGTGGCAGCGGCCACGGTGCGGTAGGTGACGTCGATGCCGAGGGATCGTGCGAGGGCGACGTAGCCCTCCGTGTCGGCCGGACGCACCAGTTCGTCCTTCAGTCCTTGCACGACCAGCAGCGGAGCGGCGAAGGAGGCGCTTCCGGCGGAGTTCTCCTTCAGCAGTGTGGCCCACGGCTCCGTGGTCGTCGGATCGGTGGTCACGAACGACCCGACGACGGGCGCGGCGATCGTGTGCAGCTGATCGATGTGGGTGAGCAGGCAGAGCTCGTTCATCTGCGGCTGGATCGCGACGGCTGCGGTCGTGAGGATGCCGGAGAGATCCGCCCCGCGGTCGGCGTAGACCTCCGAGAACGCGGTGAAGGCGTAGGAGCCGATGGTTACGCCGGATATGTCGTTCAGGTGTGTCTTCATCAGGGCGGACAGGTCTGCGGCCGGTGCGGCGGTGGCGACGGCCTTCACAGTGAGATCGGGGGAGTATGCGGCGGCCAGCTCAGCGGCGAACAGCACCGCCTGCCCTCCCTGCGAGTGACCCCACAGAATGACATCGGACCCCGCCTCGGCCTCGGGGATCGCACGGGCCGCGCGCACCGCATCGAGCACGTTGTGCCCTTCTGTCACGCCGATCAGGTACGAGTCGGGGCCGATTGCGCCCATCCCGGTGTAGTCGGTCGCGACGACCGTGTAGCCGCGGTCCAGGAGCACCCGCATCCCCTCGATCCCGAGGTAGGGATCGGTGCCGAGCGAGGGTGCGCACGCCGTGGCGGACCCTGTCGTCGGGTGCCCCCAGGACGCGACCGTGCGTCCGCCGGCCGGCGCGGACCCCCGCGGCGTCACCACCACGCCGGTGGCGACCACAGGCGCGCCGTTCACATCGGTCGAGCGGTACATGATCCGCCACGCGCGTGTGTCCATCGGCACACCGAGGAGCGGCTCGCTCTTGACGATCGACCCCGTCGGGCCGGTCAGCGCGCCGGATGGGATGTCGTAGAACGCCGTGATCCCGCCGCGCTCCTCCAGGTCACCGACGATGCGCCCCTCGTTGAGAGCCAGCAGACCACCGAGCAGCGCCACCACCACCACACCGGCGAGCAGCGATCGGCGGTACACCCGGACGAACACCGGATGCCTCGCGGGAGCGGTCGCACGCATGCGCTCATCTAAGCCGCATTTCTCCTCAGGGTGAAGAGTCGCCGGCCCGCCGATGGCGGCAGCGGGAGAGCGCTAACGTCGAACGATGCTGAATTACGCTCCGCTCAGGGTTCGGGTGACGACGCCGAGGATCGAGTTGGCGGGTGCCACGGATGACCTGCTCGGAGAGCTCCAACACGTGGTGTGGGAGGGGAAGGCGACCGCTGACCCTGCTCCCTATGACGATCCGATGTCGCTCTACGAAGCTGACCCGGACGTACGAGTTCGGAAGTGGCTGCAAGGGGTGTGGCGTGGTCGAGGGTCGGTCACTTCGGACTTCTGGCGTGTGCACTTCGTGGTCCTGGTGGACGGGCGAGCTGTAGGTATGCAGGACCTGATCGGAGACCAGTTCGGCACGTATGGCACCGTCGCCTCGTTCTCGTGGCTCTCCAGCGATATGCGCCGGCAAGGGGTGGGAACGGAGATGCGCCAGGCGATTCTGCATTTCGCGTTCGAAGGGGTGGGCGCCACGGAAGCGACCACCGAAGCCTTCCTGGACAATTCCGGCTCGAACGGTGTTTCCCGGTCGGTCGGGTACGAGGAGAACGGCGTCGGCTGGGCGACCCGGCGAGGAGAACCAGGCTTGATGCAACGCTGGAGACTGACCCGGCAGGACTGGATGAGACGCCGTCGAGATGACATCGACCTGCACGGCATGGCTGAGTGCAGGGAATCGCTCGGACTCAGCTAGGCGCACCGTTGCTCGGCAACCATCCCGAGCTACGACGACCTCTTCGATGACGACCTGGGTCGACCGAAGGCGGGATACGAGCCCAACGGTCTCGGTCGCTGCAACCCCAGCGATGGGGAACCCGTGTCTCACGCCCCGACGTTTCCCTAGGCCTCGGCGTTGCGATCGACGCTCCTGGGCCTTCTCGAGCGGAGGCTCCTGAGCAGGTCTCGCAGAAGGCTCTGTGCACCGTAGGCGATCACGGCTAAACCGAGGACGATCACGAACAAGGATCTCGTCTCGCCCGTGACCAGTGACGCCGGGTACCCCAGGTAAGGGACGGAGTAGACCACGACTCCTCGTACTTGCTCGCCGATGACCGGGTTCTCGTCGGCGACGCTGTTGTCGTCACCCTGCGTGTGCAGGATCGTCTCACCGTCGCCGGATCGGGCCAGGGAGATCACACGGTGCGTGATGACGGCGGGATCCCCTGATTCGATCTGGTAGGTGATGATGTCGCCGATCTTCACGTGCTCGATATCGGTCGGCTTCGTCCCGATGAGGGTCCCGGGCGGCATGGTCGGGCGCATGCTGCCTGTCAGCACCGTATACGTCTGCGCGCCGAGCACGAACGGCACGACGATGGCGAAGAAGGCGAACACACTGAGTGCGATGAGCAGGACGGTGGACGTCACCGCCCACAATCGTGGACCGCGCTTTCGGCGGATTCTGCGGTGCCTTCTCAAGGGTGCGTCGGGTTCATCGCCTACGAGCATCGGATGCCGCCGAGAAGCCCTCCGAGGACGCTCGATAATGCCACAGGGGTGCCGGTGCTGACGGGCGACGTCCAGGTGCCATTGGTCGCCGTTACAGTGACGTAGACGCTGCCGCCGGCGAGGAGGGTGCCCAGCAGCACCACCAGATTGCTGAGGAGATTGCCGCGGACGTCATAGCTGGGGTTTGCGCCGGCGGCGATGGCGGTCGATCCGGTCGGGGCGCTCGTCGCCGTCCGGTAGGCGATGGTGTACCCCGTTGCTCCGGCCACAGCCGGCCAGGTGAGGTGGGCGTGACTTCCGCCGGTGGTGAGGGTCTGGCAGCTGACGGCGGGCTGGGCGAGGGCCCCGCCTTGCGCGGGTATGGACGGCGCCGTGGCTGATGCGCTCCACAACGCCGACGCGGTCGAGGGGGCTGTCACGATGAGCGCGCCAACGAGTGCCGCGGCCAGGAAAGTCCGCGCTCGACGATTGCGGGCGTCTGACATGCCTCAGGATCCTCGCTGGTTCGCGTGGACGGTGATGGTGGCGTTGAGCGATTTGCCGCTGAGTGTCGCGGGCGCGGTGGGAGAAAGCGTGA
This sequence comes from Microbacterium lemovicicum, assembly GCF_003991875.1. NCBI lineage: Bacteria > Bacillati > Actinomycetota > Actinomycetes > Micrococcales > Microbacteriaceae > Microbacterium > Microbacterium lemovicicum. The sequence continues at coordinate 2,404,126 of NZ_CP031423.1, read as the reverse complement.
GTCGCATGCAGACGGGAACGGTCTGGCCCAGGGCAAGTCCGCCCGCTGGAGCGTACCCGGTCGCGGTGATCGAGGTGCCGGCACCGCACGCGCCCGCCCACAGCTGGGTGCTCACATGCGGCGCGAAATCCGCAGCCACGCTCACAGACACCTCGAGGTTCCAGCGAAGAGTCTGACCGGCGCCGGTCGCTGTGACATTGAGCACGCTATCGGGTGTCACCGAACCGGGATACAGCGACCCCCACGACGGCGTCGGCTGCTGCCACTGCGCGGACACGGCGAGGTCTCCTGTGGCCGTCGCCGCTACCGACAGGGGAACGCGGACAGAGAAGAGAGCGGTCGCGGCGGTGGCACCCGCGACAAGCGCGAGGGCCACCCCGAGAACGATTCCCGCTCGAAGACGAAGTTTCAGCTGGCGGCCTGGTTCAGCTGGAACGCGATCGCCGTCAAGTCGACAGTGGTGTTGGTGGCCACACGGTCCGGCGTCGTCTGGGAGAAAGTCAACGTCACCGTCGTCGCTATGGTGCCCGCGTCGGCCGGAGTGATCCGGAACGCGTTTGGTCCGGTCGCCGCACCGAGATCGGCAGACGCGAAGTCGACGGTGATGTATGACGCGAGAGCAGGCGGCACGATTTCGTTCACGACTACCGACAGGTCGGCCGCGATGGTGTCGCCGACGAGAGTGACATCCAGCGGCTGGGTCAGCGTCAGCACGTCGCCGGGAACGATCCGCACCGCCGCCGGGTCGGCCACTGTGGCCGGCGCGGTGACCAATCCGTCCAGGCTCCACACGCCGGTGCCGAGAGCGAGGTCGAGATCGCCCGTTTCGATCGGTCCAGCGGTCAGCGTCTCGGACGTGGACCACAGGGCGTACGTGCCGGTACCGCCGATCAGCAGAGCAGTTCCCGCGGCGATGGCAAGGATGGCTTTGGAGCGATGATGGGAACGTGCGGGCGCATTATGAAGTTCGGACAAGAGGAGCCTCCGTGGCAATGGAAATGAACAAGAAATGGGGGGCGCGTCGAGGACGACTCATTAACAGTGGGTTACGCCGCTCTTTCAGAAAAGGCGTCACGCGCAATTCCGGCGTTAAACGTCTTTCCCCCGTCGCCGAAACACCGTCGTTTCCCACACTCGCGCCATCTCCTCTGAGGCCGTCACTCCGGCATACCGACCAACCTCGCTCGATGAGGTCGTGGATCACGGCCGAAACAGCGTCAGGTCCGAAGCCTCGCCTGTCCGTTTGAGGTACCTCTGCGGGATTCCTCAACAGGCAGGTCTTACGGGAATCAGCGCTCGCAGCGGCGCGAATCCAATTGGCTTCCACCCGCTGACAAGGACCCTCACGTACGCGATTCGTGACGCGACTGAAGTCGGTCCGCTGTTGTCGTCCATACGGTTCGTAGCGAGGCTAACGGCCAACAGACGAGCAGCCCGCTGAGGGATCGTTCTAGGGCACGCTACCGATTACTGCGTTTAGGTCACACACGAATTGGTCAAAGCGGATCCCGTCCATTGTGCTGAGTGGCTCGCCGAACCAGCGAAGCCAGACCGAGTCGATGTCCGAGCGAGTGATCTTGCCGTTGTCGATCAGGTGGCGCGCCATCGCAGTCGACTCTGGGCTGTACTCGTCCGCGGGGGCGCCATCGGCTGAGCCTGGTTCGAGCCCGTAGGGATCGAAGTCATTCACGATCTTGAGCACGGCGGCGCTGATTGTCCGTGGAGTCCGATCATCGACGCTCATGCAGCCATCATGCTGCGTCTGACCGAGTCCACGAGACGATCGTCGTGCGGGACGATATCGCTTGGGTTGGTCCTGGCGACCACTCGTCGGCGCCGGACCGCTCTGTGTCGACATCAGCCCATATCGGTTCCAGATGATTCGGATCGAGGTCAGCTTCACCGCCATGGAGAGCGACAGTGACAACGAGTCCGGTTTCCGCGGCATCCGATGGACACAGGCCAGGTTCGGTCGAGCGCCGGCGACCGAATCCCGCAACGATGACGGATACCGTGGCCCGTCCGACATAGACCTGAATCTCCTCGCGCCGTGCGCGTGTCGCAGATCGGCGACTTAGGTCTATGGGATGGGCGGGTCCGGTTCGCGAGCATCGAAGGACACCTAGGCGCGTCCATGCCGATGCGCCGATGAGACGAGGAACGGTACTCATGCAAAGACGCGCAGGCATTCTGGGAGCCACGGCCGTCATCGTTCTGGCGGTGCAGCTGGGGATCGCGGCACCCGCCGCGATCGCGGCCGAGCCGTCGCGGGAACAGGCCGCAGCATCCGACACCGCGCCGGATTCGACACCGAGCGACCCGTCGGACGGTGCGACCGAGGAGCCGGCGGCAGACGCCATGCCAGTCGACGAAGCCGAGCCGACTGAGGAGACCGATCAGTCGTCGGACGATGCGGCAGCCACGCCGGCCATGGAAGCCGCACCGCTCGAGGAGGCGGCGTCGGATGACGTCGCAGCGGCCGCCGACGACGTCGAGTGGCCGACGATCGGCGAGTACCGCGGCCGCATCGACGTCAATCTCCGACTCGACATGGTGACGCTCGGTCAGGGCACGGTGGCCAGTCAGGCATGGCGGACCTCGGCGCCGCCCGCCCTTTCCGCATCCGCGGACGATGTCTTCCGTACCTGGGGCACCTACCAATTCAACGGCGGACAGCAAACCGGCGTCTCCACCGTCGTCGACTACCCGATCCTGACGCTGGGTCAACCGACGGGGTACTACGCGTCGCTGTCGACGTCGCTCACGGTGAACCGGGGGCTTGGTCAGACCGCATCATGCACCATCAAGCAGGGTCGCGACGGCGCCGCCCTCTCAGATGGTCCGTTCCGCTGCGAGGCGGATGCCGCATCCGGCCCCGTCGAAGGCGGCGTCGCCATCGCGAAGGCGACCTTCTCGATCGCGATCAACCCCTATGTCCGCACATCGGGCATCATCACGACGGCGAAGAACACGCAGGGCCGCTCAATCTCGCTGAAATACGTGACGCAGACGAACAACGGTGCCGGCTACAGCACGCCGCCGCAGGCGACCATCGACGATGCCAACCCGTCGAACTTCGACGACATCATCCGCTGGACCGACCAGCCAGACGAGCTCGACCGCGCCAAGCGGGTCTTCGCGTACCAGATCATCGACGATTCGCCGGTGAAGCAATGGGTCATCGGCTTCTCGCAGAACTCCCGGGGCGCGATCTATCGTGGCGCGTCAGAGTGCTTCATCACTGATCAGGATCCCACCCTCCCCAACGAGGGGCTGCTGACACTGCACCACGTCGACGTGTCTGCGTACACCTGCGACATCACGTCCACCGGCCCCGTCGCCGGCGATCGCCAGCACTACTCGGCGACGTTCACCGTGGCCCGTCGGGTCATGACGACCATCGACTCGACAACGGCGGAGAGCCGCCAGCGCCAATTCGAACTGCTCGGGCGGCTATGCAAGAACGACGCAAGCAACTGCGGGGTCACCATGACCACGGCGGAACTGGTGACCATCGGCGGTGACGGCACGCTGCCCGGGTCGGCCGGAGTCGCGAACCCATCCGACACCGAGCGAGCCACGGACGTCACAGTCACCGCAGCGGATTCGGCGACGGTGGCATTCGGCGTGGAGGATTCGGTGACCGTCGAAGCCGGCTTCCCCGCCCTCGGCACCAAGGTGTCGGCGACGCTGAAATTCAGCTTCAACCACAGCGCAACCACGAGCCGGTCGGTCTCGCAGAAGGTCACCGTCCCGCTGAACCCGTGGAGCGTCGGCTGGGTCAGCGACGCGCAGACGGTGCGACAGGTGAAGGGGTCGTTCGTCCTCCGCGACGGCGACCGGTACTTCGAGCTCACGAACGCGACCGCGAACATGCTCGACACCGACGTGCCGAGGACGTTCTACCCGAAGCAGCGGCCGATGACCCAGGCCGAGCGCGACAAAGCGCATCTCGGCGCGACGTACGACCCGGTGACCGACACGGTAATCCCGCTGGCGGACATCCAGCCGGCGCCAACCGTACCGGTGACGTCGCCGACACCGCAGCCCGCGGCATCCACCCCCGCCCGAGCGCTCGCCGCGACCGGAGCACCGACGGCGCCGACGGCCATCGCAGGGATCGCGG